>CAZRIL010000019.1:24306-57717 GCA_964600115.1 uncultured Chthoniobacter sp.
GAAAGCCGAGGAAGCGCTTAAGAATTTTTCGATCGCGGCCGACGAGATCGCGGCCTCCTCGAAGCTCAAGGAGGCGACCCTGGGAAAAGCAAAAGCACTGTTGGCGCTGAAGAGATATCCCGAGGCGGAGAAAATCTTCGAGATGATCGCCGGGCTCAAGGAATGGCGCGGAGAGGCCACCGCCGAAAGCCTCTATTGCCTCGGCAGAATCGCGCAGGAGAGCAAGGACTATCCGAAGGCGATCTCCTACTACCAACGGATCTTCCTCACCCATCAGAAATATCCAGGGATCGTCGCGAAGGCCTACCTTGAAAGCGCGGCCTGCTTCAAGGAACTGGGAAAGACCGTCGAAGCCAAGAATACCTACATCGAGATGCTCCGGAACGAAAAGCTCCGGGCTGCGAAGGTCGCCGAACTGGCAGAAGCCCAGAAGCAATTCGACCTACTCCCCTGACCTGCATGAAACGGTTTCTCCTTCTCCTCATAATTTCCGCGGTGCTTCTGCCCGGCGCAGTGATGGCGCAGGAGGTGTTTATGAAGAACGGGAGCCGGTTCGCGTTGAAAAACCCGCGCCGGCAGGGGGATATGCTCTATCTTTCGGTCGTTGCTCCCAGCGGCACGGGATCAGCCGAGGTCGGCTACAAGGTAGGCGATGTCGAGAAGGTCGAAATGCCGCCCCCAACCGCCATCAACACCGCAAGGGGCCTTCTCTTTGTCGGCAAAGCCGCCGAGGCGGTGAAGGCTATCAAGCCCGCCTATGACGAACTCAGCCCACTGCGGGGAATTGCAGGATCGAATTGGGATGAGGCGGGATTGATGTATGCCGCGACCCTTCAGGCCGGAGGCCAGAATGCGGAGGCGATCGCCGTTCTCGAACAGTTTGACGCCAATACGCCAAAGGGTTCCGTGACGAACGTGATCGCCCGCGTGAGGCTGGCCGGCTTGAAATCGCCGAAGGATTCCCAGGCGGTGGTAAAAATCGCGGATGAGGCGATCGCTGCAAAGCTGGGCAACGCGGTGACCGCCGAGGCCAATACCGCCGCCGGAGACGCCCTGCTTGCCGAGCGGAACTTCGATGCGGCGCTCACCCGCTACCTGCGGGTCGTTATCTTCTGTCCCGGCGACAGGTGGCTTGGCGCCAGATCGTTGCTTGGCGCCGCCAAAGCGATGGGCTCGCTGGACGAGAAGAAGAACTGCGTCCGCACGCTCCGTGAAATCTCCACATCCTACCCCGGAACCCCGCAAGCCGAAGCCGCCGCCAAATTATTGGCCGCCGGCGGAAATGACTACGCCGCTCTCGCCGCCGAAATCGACAGGGATGAGGCCGAGGCAAAAAAGCGCCTTCTGGAGGCCTCCGGAACCCAGTCGCCAAAATAAACCCGCAGTCAACCTCTTACACGATTCCAATCCAAGAAACCCATGAACAAAAAATCCGAAATGCCATTCCAAGCCTTGCACCGTCTGCTCCTCCTCGTCCTGTTTCTCATTGCCTGCGCGATGCCGGTGGCGCTCGCCCAGGAAACCACCGAGGCCAGCGCCGCACCCAAGGTTCACAAAAAAACCCTGATTGCGACGCTTGCGGAAGGCGGTATTGTGATGATCCCGCTTGCCCTCTGCTCGATCCTCATGGTCTATCTCGCCGGGGATGGATACCTGCGAACCATGAGAAAGCGCTCCATCCCGCAGGACCAACTCGAGGCGGTGAAAGGGTTTTTCCGCAGTGCCGACTACCAGGGGGCCTATGAATATTGCAAGGCGAACGGATCCTCGCTCACAAATGTCCTGAGGGTGGGAATATCCCTGATCGGAGAGGGGAAACTCATCGCGGAAACCGGAATGGCGGAAGAGCTGTCGAAGGAAAATTCCATCATTCAGACGCGGATGAGCTACCTCTCGGTGATCGGTGTCTGCGCCCCGATGATCGGACTTCTCGGCACGGTCACCGGGATGATCAAAGCGTTCTCCAGCCTCGGGGCCTCGGGCATCGGCGATCCTTCCGGCCTCTCTGCGGCCATCGGCGAGGTGCTCGTGGCCACGGCGAGCGGCCTCTTCGTCGCCATCCCGGCGTTCGGGATGTTTTATTTCGTCAAAGCCCGTGCGACGGGGATGATCCATGACATCAATGATACCGTGAACATGCTTTTCCGGGCGATGCCTTACGGAAAACTTGCCGGATCAAAATTCGGGGACGATGAGATCTATGCGGCGGCACCTTCGGATGCCGGCTCGGACTACATCGTCTGCCCGGCGTGCGGCGGCCAGAACTATCCGGACGCGCCGGCATGCGCCCACTGCGGGGCCGCGATGTCTCCGGCTGGCGCTGCATTCCAAACCCCCGCCAACTAACCGACTATGGCCGGCGGAGGAGGATCTGCAGACAGTGGAGAACCGGAGTTCCAGATAGCTCCGATGATCGATGTGCTCCTGGTGATGCTCATATTTTTCATGACCATCACCTCGACGCAGGTGCTTCGCGTGGACAAGGAAATCACGCTTCCGGTCGCCCCGAATTCGGAGAAGAAGGAAAATACGAGGGCGGAGGCGGTGATCAACATCCGCTGGGACGACATGGCCAAGCGGGCGGAGATCAACTTTGAGGACAAGCCGTATCCCAAGGAGCAGATCGAGGATCTGATCACCATCCTTAAGACCCGGCGGGGAGAGGATCCGAAATACCGCGCGGTTATCCGGGGTGACAAGAAGCTTCCGGCCCGCTATGTCGCCGATACCATGGATGCCTGCGGCCGAGCGGGTATTGGCGATATCGCCTTTTCGGTGGCCAACAAGGAGGCCGCGAAATGAAGCTGCCTGCGGAGGACTCGGTGACGCTTGGCTTTCAGATCGCCCCGATGATCGATGTCGTCTTCGTGATCATGCTCTTCTTCATGGTCATGGCCAGCAGCGTGCGGGTGGAAAAAGAGTTGAACACCAAGCTCCCCGGCACCGCGGAGACGAGCACCGCCACCGAATTTTACGATGAGCAGATCGTCGGCATCGCCGAGAACGGTGAGATCACCCTGAATGATGACCCGGTGGATTCTCCCCAGAGCAAGGACCTGCCGCAATTCACCAACACGATGATGCGCCTCAAGCAGTCGAGCGACGCCGCGAAGGCTCCGGTGGTCCTCACGATTGTCAGCGAACTGAATGCGCCCTACCAGCGCACGATCGATGTGCTCAACGCCTGCGCGGCCGCGAAGGTGGACAATGTGACCTTCACGGTCGGAGAGGAGGAATGAGCGATCCCCAGGGCCCGGAAGGAGGAAAGTCCGGTTTCCTGCACCGGTTCATGCTCGCGTATCGCAAAGCCAGCGGCGGGAGCCTTCTTCTCAGCATTGTGCTCCATTCGGTCATTCTGATCATCGGGGTTTTTCTTGTTGTGAGCCAGGTTGTGGAGGAGCGGAAAATCTCTTTCGGAGGAGGCGAAGGCGGCCCGAAGGACAATCTGGAGCACAAGGTCCAGGCGAAACGGAAAACCACCAGCGCCCCGGCGCCCACCAAGAGGATCACCACAACGAGCAGCATTGCCAAGGTTGCGCTCCCCGACATGCCGGACATCCCGATGAGCATGGGGCCGTCGGTGGCGGGCGCCATGGGCACGGGAGGGTTCGGGGCCTCCACAGGCCTCGGCGGTGGCGGCGGGAAGGGGAGCGGGGCCGGAAGCGGTAGCGGATTTTCAAAAATCTCGTTCTTCGGATTGCGAGGAGGATCAACGATTGACGGATTCGTCGGAACGTTTTACGACCTCAAGCAAAAGCCGGGTGGAAACCCGACAAAGATGGAACTCTCAGCCGCTGAGAAGGCCTCTCCCGCCGCTGTGCTGGCCGGCCCGGAGAACACCGAATACATCGATACGGTCAAAAGATTTTCAAAAACCTGGGGCAAAGGCCTGCTGAACACATTCTTCAAGGCCCCGCAGAAACTGGTCAACCACCAGTTCATCATTCCAGACATGGGCGCGGAAGCTGCCCCCGAAGCCTTTGGCGTGGAGAAGGAGTGCGTGCCCCGGAGATGGATCGCCTATTACACGGCCATGATTGTTCCTCCGCGTGACGGCCGGTTCCGGTTTCGCGGGTGCGGGGACGACGTGCTGATCGTGCGCTGCAACGGCCAGAACGCTTTCGACGGTTCGATCTCGGATTTTTGCAAAGATGTGAATACTGCCCCGGCGAAATCCCGAAACGATTTCGCGGGCGGAAAATGGCTCAGCATGAAAAAAGGGGTTCCGATAAAAACGGAAATCATCATCGGAGAATGTCCGGGAGGGCATTTCTATGCGTTTCTTTGCCTCGAGGAGGAGGGCGTGCAATACCCCTCCGGCTTCCCGGTCTTTCAAGTGAAGGCCGGGCCGGTTCCCCCGGTTGCCGGAGGGTTTCCGGTCGGCCGGGAGACGATTGTCTTTGGAGTTCAAGCCGGCAGGCCGGACAGCCTGCTCGATGCCTTTGACCGGTGAGACCAATCACATGCGCATACTCGTCTTGAACCCCGAACCGGCTTTTCCTGCTGCGGAGTCCGGAGCGTGTTTCGTCCCTACGACTATCGGGGTGCAAAAGCCGTCCGGAAAAATCCGAATTGCCCGTTCCTACGGCAGCGGCGATGGTTCACACAACACCCTTTGCTGAAGAACAGGAATGAGCGATCCACTGCACGAGAATCCCCCCAACCGCCAAGGCCTGCCAGTGCCGCCGGTCGACGCTCCTCCGGCTGCACATGCGCGGGAGCCAGGGGTTGAAAAGCCCGGCCTGCTGAAACGATTCCTGCGCTCATACCGGAAGGCCAGCGGGGGGAGTCTTCTTCTCAGCATTTTCCTCCATGCCATCATCCTCATCGTCGGGATTTTCCTTGTGGTGAGCCAGGTTGTCGAGGAGCGGAAAATCTCCTTCGGGGGAGGGGAACCCGGCCCCAAAGGAGATGTCCAGCACAAGGTGCAGATGAAGCGCAAGACGACCAGCGCGCCAGCGCCCACAAAGCGCATAACAACGACCAGCAGCATGGCACGCGTCGCCCTGCCTGATATGCCGGACATCCCGATGAGCATGGGGCCGTCGGTGGCAGGGGCCATGGGCACGGGAGGTTTCGGCGCTTCCTCAGGTCTGGGCGGAGGAAAAGGCGGGGGAGGGGGCGGCGCAGGATTCTCGAACATCAAATTTTTTGGGCTCCGCACCCAAGCCAAGCATATCGCCTTCCTCGTCGACTACAGCGGGTCGATGGAGGGAGTCTTCCGCAAGGCTATGGAAGCCAAGTTGGAGGAGAGCCTCAAGGAACTTCCGGCGGGAACAAAGATGCTGATTATCCCGTGGGCTGGCGGAGCCTGGCTCCACAATGAGGTCGCGGACGAGAAGATTAAATCCAATTGGAAAATCGGGAAAAGCTACGATGACTTCAGCATACTGCCCGGCAAAAAGCTCACCACCCCGGCCTGGGTCTCGATTTCTCCTGACACGGTCACAAGCCTGATGGCGGGAATCAAGGCGCAGAAGAGCTGGCCGGGCGGGACTGACTGGCTTTCACCCTTCCGCTACGCCATGGAGGCTAGCCCGCCACCGGATGTCATCTTCTTCATGACGGACAGCCAGATGCCCGTGGACAATGTTTCCAAAAAACTGGCACAGGTTGACCGCGAACTCAACAAGGGGGCGCGACCGCCGGTCGTCAACTGCATCTGGATTCAGAATAAAACCTGCGATCCTCAGCCGATGAAGCGGCTCGCCGCCAAATATAAGGGCGAGTTCCGGCAGATTGACAAAAACGGGCTCCTTCTCGAGCAGTAAATCCCATCGGCGTTCCGGATCTGCTGAAGCAGCCGGACAGCCGGCACGGATTTTCTCGAAGATCTATTCTTCAGATCAAACTGCCACCAGAACACAACCGGACGCATAAAAAACATAGAAAAAATGAAAAAGCGTCCGAGAACGTTAAATGCAAAAAAGGCGTAACAAGCATACAATAAGGAAAATACAAAACACGAAACCAGTTGCAAAAATTCACGCAATATTGTGTTGACAATGGATGATTTCTGAGGAAAGATGACACGTATGAAAAGCCAAATGAAACAACTCCTCGTCATCACCTCGCTTGCGTTGTCGGTCACAGGTCTTGAGATGAAGGCTGGATACGTGGACATCACGGTTGCGGATGGAAGTCCGAGCTCAAACTACGGAAGCGACCCGAGGGCCGGGGTGGGGGAGTCAGGGGAAGTGGAAAAGAACTGCACCTCCAATGCGTCATGGGATCTGCGCGCGATGGCTTTCGACCTCACGACGAACAAGCTGATGATCGTAAGCGGATTCAACCCGCTTGCGCTCAATGACGGGATCGGGATTGGCGACGTTTTCATCGACATCAACAATTCGATCACGGTTCCGTCGCGTCCAAGCGGGAGCAACGGCTACTTCACCTACGCGAATTCGGCGGTCGGGTATGAGTATGCGATCGACCTCATCGATGCGGCGAGCGGCGGCCTTGGCTACAACATTGTGGCGCTTTCGTCCGCCTCGACGGTGCGGACTGGAGCCTATGCGCAGAATGCGATCAGCGATCCTGCGACGCTTGTGGCAAGCGGAGCGGATACGATTCTGTCGAGCGGTGTCTTTTCTGTGACCACCAAAACCGATGCGCAGGTGCTGGCCGACCTCGGGATCAATGTCGGGCACAATGGCGGAACGAATTACATCTTCAGTTTCGATCTGTCGGCAGCCTCGCTGGCCAGCGGGGCCACGTTCCGGCTGACAGAGACCTGCGGGAATGATCTTCTTGTCGGCAACCTTGCCCCCTCGGTGGCTGCGGTGCCGGAAACCAGCACGTGGGTGATGGGTTTTCTGGCTCTTGGGGTTGTGGTCTTCATGGTCCGCCGGAATGGCTCCCCGGCTCAAGCCGTCAGCGAGTCATGAGTTTCTGTAATCGGTAAACAGTATGAAGAGACACCTCGAGCAGGCCAAATGGTATGTGTGAGGTTGATCCAACGGAGGGGGGAGGTTCCTCCTTTAAGCCCGCACGGAGGTTGCCGGATGCCAGCCTTTGCCGCGCCAGGAAGAGCTTCGGCGGGTATTATGACTGCCTTGTCAGCGATCCGGGAAGTTGTCGGTATGCGCTGAGCTTCGGCAGTTCGTTTTTTTGTCTCAGTCCGCTTGTGCGGGCGAAAGTCGCCGCGATGGATTCTTCGGATCTCCCATCCGGCGGGACCGGCCCTGAGAAACGCCCGCCCGGTCCTTCACGGCCGGCTTTTGGTTGCTCCTGACAACTGTTGGGGACTAGAATTCTTCTGTGCGCAGGTTTCTGTTTGCGGTTCTGCTTTTGTGTTCCGGGGGTGGGCTTTCCGCGGGGGAATTCCTCGTCATCTACAGGCAACGGGTCAGCGAGAATGCGACGCCCGCAGTGATGGAATGCGATTCTGTCCAGGTTTTCCCGGGGTATTCCAAGCTGATCACAAAGGGAAAGCCGACGTTTGAGGTGAAAAAGGGGGCTCTCATTGCAACAATCCCGAAATCGGAATACGCAAGGCTCACTTCTTATGCGGCTGAGTATCCGTCGCTCAAGGGGCAGTTTGAAGAAGTGAGGGCGAGGTGGGAGACCGGGATCATCGAGTCGGCTCAGAGGAAGCTGGAGGCCGAAGTAAAGTTCGTGGAATCCCTGTCGAATGGAGACCGGATCCGCACGCTGGACGGGCAACAGTTTCAGGGGTTGGTGAACGCATCAGGCCCATACGGGTTGGCCGTCACCACAGCTGACGGCGTGATGGCCGTTGGCATTGCGCAGTTGTCTGCTACGGACCTTAAAAAATGGGACAAGACCGATCGCGCGGAAGATGCGCGTTTCTGGTATGAGAGGACGCTGGCCGTCCTGAAGGCACATGAGGCAGGGATTGACGTTACCGCTGAGTCGAAAGAGGCGGAGGCCCATTATCCCGAAGCAAGCCGCTACCTTGCAGAGATGGATCGGGCCCGGGAGCAGAGGAGGGCAGCAGCGATCAAAAAAATCTCAGCATCCCCCGAGCCGTCCGCGGATCGCGGCGTTCAAATAAAAACACAGGAGGACATCAACGAGCTGATCCGCATGTCAAAACTGGGCTACACTCCGGTGCTCGACGAGGCTACCGGGCAGATCTTCTATTCCGCACCGGTTGACCGGGAGCAGCAACTGCGCGATGCCATGCAGGCTGAAGATATTCCGGTAAATTAGCATCCAAAAGTGCTGCTGTGCGGGGGCGCCGGCTCCGCCGTTTGTTTACACGGTCGATTCCTGTTGGTAGCTGTGAAGTATGCCCGTGAAGTTACAGCGTCAGTTTGCCAGCGATAATCATTCCGGGATTTGTCCCGAGGCCCGCGATGCGCTGGACGAGGCAAACCACGGGCACACACCGAGCTACGGGGATGACGAGTGGACCCAGGGGGCCGCGGATGCGCTGCGCGAGGTGTTCGAAACCGACTGCGATGTCTTTTTTGTGTTCAATGGCACAGCCGCAAACTCTCTGGCGCTCGCCTCCTGCTGCCAAAGCTACCACTCGATCATTTGTCACGATCTAGCTCATGTGGAGACCGACGAGTGCGGCGCCCCGGAGTTTTTCTCGAACGGCACAAAAGTGCTCACGATTCCCGGAGAGCTGGGCAAGCTTGCCCCGGAGTCTATCGAGCGGGTGGTTCTCAAGCGCAGTGATATTCATTTTCCGAAGCCCCGTGCTGTGAGCCTCACAAATGCCACCGAGGTCGGAACCGTCTATTCGCCGGACGAGCTCGCAGCGATCGGATCGTCGGCGAAACGTCACGGACTCAAGGTCCACATGGACGGGGCCCGTTTCGCCAATGCTGTCGCATCGCTCGGCGTTTCGCCGAAGGAAATCACCTGGCAGGCGGGAGTCGATCTCCTCTGTTTCGGCGGAACAAAAAACGGGATGGCTGTTGGGGAAGCCGTGATCTTCTTCAACCGCGGGATGGCGCACGAGTTCGAGTATCGCTGCAAGCAGGCCGGCCAGCTTGCTTCAAAGATGCGGTTTCTCAGCGCCCCCTGGCTTCATATGTTGCGCGACGGCGCCTGGCTGCGTCACGCCACTCAGGCGAACCGGATGGCAGAGCTTCTTGAGAGCAGGCTCAGGGGCATGCAGGGGGTGCGCCTGGTATTTCCACGCCAGGCCAATGCGGTTTTTGTCAGGCTCCCCGCGGAAACGATTGCCGGTTTGCGGGCCGGCGGCTGGTCGTTTTATACATTTATCGGAGCCGGCGGATGCCGGTTCATGTGCTCCTGGGATACGAGGCCGGAGGATGTGGAGGCCTTGGCCGCGGCGATCCGCGAGGGGTTGCCGGCATAGTTCACTCAATCATGGAGCACTGGCGTGCCCTCCATCGAATCCGGTTGCCTCAAATGCTCAGCATCCGTTCCGGTGCGGAGATGTTCTGCAAACTGCCGTTGCTGACCGGTCCTGAGAGAAAGTTTCCGAACTGTGAATGTTAGCGGTTGAACTGCAGATGGCGGACGGATACCCAAAGAGAAGCAAATGACGGATCACCCCGAGTATTTCAATTTTTCCGGCGATGTGTTCGACCGGTGGGCCAAAGAACAACCCTCTGCCTTGGCGCTCTGGTGGGTGAGCGAGGACCGGAAAGAGGAACGTCGCCATACTTTTGCAGAACTGAGCGAGCTCGCCCGGCGTGCGGCATGGGCGTTTCAGGAGTCCGGCATACGGGCGGGAGATCCAGTCATGGTTATGCTGCCCAGGATTCCGGAGTGGTGGATCACGATGCTTGGCCTCACCCGGTTCGGCGCTGTCCCGGTTCCCTGCACCCCGCAGCTTACTCCTCACGACTTGGGCTATCGCCTGGAGGCGGGAAACATCAGGGCCGTTGTGACCGATGGGGAAGGAGCGTCCAAGCTCCCGGATTTCACGGGGATAGGGTGGATAGCAGATGCGCCGATTGCCGGCTGGAAGAGCATTGGAGAGGCATTGGCACGGCCTGCCCCCGAGGCAGTGACTCCTCAAACACGCGCAGCAGCCCCGGGGATTATCTATTTCACAAGCGCTACAACCGGCAGCCCGAAAATGGTGCTGCACACTCAGGCCAGCTACGGACTCGGCCATGAGGTGACAGGCCGGCTCTGGCTCGACCTTGGCCCTGCGGATGTTCACTGGAATACGGCTGACCTCGGCTGGGCGAAAGCGGCCTGGTCGAGTTTCTACGGGCCCTGGCACTGCGGGGCCTGTCTGTTTGTCTGGGATACCCGGGGAAAGTTCTCCGCAGGCCAGATGCTCGATGTCCTGGCCGATTATCCGATCACCAGCCTCTGTGCCCCACCCACAGCTCTGCGCATGATGGTGAGAGAAGAACTTGCCGGGCGCTCATTTCCCCACCTCCGCCATTGCGTCACTGCCGGGGAACCCCTGAATCCCAGCGTATTTCACGCATGGAAAGCCGCGACCGGCCTCTCTATTCACGAGGGCTACGGCCAATCCGAAACGGTCATCCTGATCGGCCATTTCAGAAGCCTCGGCTTTCCCATCGTCCCGGGGTCGATGGGGCGGGCCACGCCGGGCTATGAGATTTGTCTGGTGGATGAGGAACTTAATCCGGTCCCGGACGGCATGGAGGGGGAAATTGCCATTTATCTGGGGAACAAAAAGCCGATTGGCATTTTCAAGGAATACTGGAAATGCGAGGAACAGACGGACCATCATTTTCAGGGGGAATGGTATCTGACCGGCGACCGGGCCACTCGCGATGCGGACGGTTACTTTTGGTTTATCGGACGAAAAGATGATGTGATCAAAAGTTCCGGCTACCGGATCGGGCCATTCGAAGTGGAGAGCGCCCTGACCGCGCATCCGGCGGTGCAGGATGTTGCCGTCATTGGAAAATCCGACGAGGTGCGTGGCCAGATCGTGAAGGCTTTTGTCGTGTTGCGCCCCGGACATGAACCCGGGGACGAAACAAGGAAGAGCCTTCAAGACCACTGCAAGCACCTCGTGGCTCCTTACAAATACCCCAGGGAAATCGAGTTCGTGATCGACCTGCCTAAAACAGTCAGCGGAAAGACCCGACGGTTCGAACTTCGCCGGCAGGAGGCCGTCGAATCCGGAAAACAAGAAGGCTCTCGAAAGCACGTCCCGTCGGCTGCCTGATGGAAGAAGGGAGCCGTAATGTTTTTGTTAGTGATTCAGGTCAAGAAATATGCTTTTTGTGGCATCACCGAATCGCAAAGTTTTCAACCCCTCGCTCCCCTGAGCAGTTTCATCCCCCTATGCTTGCACTTTCTTTGGTTTCTGACGGGCTCACAATTTCCCTCATTTGTGCCGTCCTCGGCCTGTTTTACGCAGTCTACCTGATCCGATGGATCCTGGCGTCTCCATCCGGAAATGACCGGATGCGCGAGATCGCCGCCGCCATCCAACAGGGGGCCAAAGCCTACTTGAACCGGCAGATCCTGAGCGTTGGCAGCATTGCAGTTCTGATTTTTTCGCTAGTCTGGTGGGGGCGCGGGCTGGAATCCGGAATCGGGTTTCTGGTTGGTGCGATCTGTTCGCTTGCCGCAGGATACATCGGGATGAACGTGGCCGTCCGGGCGAACGTGCGGACGACCCAGGCTGCCACGGTCTCCTCACATGCCGCATTGAGGGTGGCGTTCAATGGCGGGGCGATCACCGGTTTGCTCGTCGTCGGACTCGCGCTGCTTTCTGTCGGGCTGATGTTTCTTGCCGTGAAATACCTGACCCCGAACCCGGCCGACTCGGTCCGTTGTGCCTTGGACGCATTGATCGGCACCGCGCTCGGGAGTTCACTGATTTCGGTGTTCGCGCGTCTCGGTGGCGGTATCTACACGAAAGCTGCGGATGTCGGGGCGGATCTGGTGGGCAAAATTGAGAGCAAGCTGGATGAGGATGACCCCAGAAATCCGGCCACGATTGCCGACAATGTGGGCGACAACGTCGGGGACTGTGCGGGGATGGCGGCGGACGTTTTCGAGACATATGCCGTTTCACTGATCGGGGCGATCCTGATCGGATCCCTTACCGCCACAGGCCCCTCTGCTGAGAGTGCCTTGGTCTATCCGTTTCTTCTGGGCGGGGTGTCTGTGATCAGCGCGGTGATCGGTATTCTATTTGTGAATGCGGTCAAGGCCTCTCCGACGCGTGCTCTGCAGGGCGGGGTGCTGGTCAGCGCTTTGCTTTCGGCAGCGGTCTTCTGGCCGCTGACCCAGTCTCTTTTTCCGGAAGGGGTTGCAATCAGCGGAAAGGGAGATTGCTCGGCGAACAGCATCTTCTTCGCGTCGCTGATCGGGCTCGTAATGACTTATGTGGTCCTTCTGATCACCAACTATTATACATCCACCGACCACCGGCCGGTGCGGCTGATCGCACGGGCCTCCGAGACCGGACATGCGACCAACATCATCTCGGGCCTTGCGACCGGACTGCATGCCACGGCCCTGCCGGTTGCCTTCATCGGAATCGCGATTCTTCTGTCCTATCACTTCGCCGGCCTCTATGGCATCGCGGTCGCGGTGATGTCGATGTTGTCGATGTCGGGGATTATCATTGCGCTGGATGCCTTCGGGCCGATCACCGACAACGCCGGCGGGATCGCGGTGATGGCCGGGCTCGATAAAAAAATCCGTGAGACGACCGATGATCTCGACGCGATCGGCAACACGATGAAGGCGGTAACCAAAGGCTACGCGATCGCCTCGGCCGGACTGGCGGCGCTCGTGCTCTTCGGAAGCTACGTCGAGGAACTGAAAGTGGCCTACGAGCGTCTCGGCAATCACTTCAACCTCGCTTTCGATCTCCAGGACCCGAATGTCATCATCGGCCTGTTTATCGGAGGGGGACTTCCCTTCATTTTTTCAGCATTCAGCATGGATGCCGTGGGCAAAGCCGCCGGGGCGGTCGTCAAGGAGGTGCGGCGTCAGCTGGCCGCAAAGCCGGGGATCCTGGAAGGAAAAGATGTGCCGGATTATGGCACCTGCGTGGATATCGTAACCAGGGCCGCCCTGCGGGAGATGATCATTCCGGCCATCCTGCCGGTGCTCGTGGTCATTGCGGTCGCCTGGTGTCCGTTCTTCGGGCCGAAAGTTCTGGGCGGGGTGCTGGTCGGGACGATCGTCACGGGACTCTTTATCGGGATCGCGATGACATCGAGCGGCGGGGCCTGGGACAACGCAAAGAAGTTTATCGAGCTCGGCAACCACGGGGGCAAAGGCTCGCCTGCGCATGCCGCCAGCGTGACCGGTGACACCGTGGGTGATCCTTACAAGGACACAGCAGGCCCTGCGGTGAACCCGATGATCAAGGTGGTGAATATCGTTGCCATTCTCATCATCCCGGTTTTCATCAAGCTCTGGGTCGCGCACTGATCGCAAAACGCTTCAGATTCCCAGCGAGTGCGCGGCCTCGATCAAGCCGGCCGGACTGCCGATGTCGAGGCGTTTGCCCGGCCAGGTGACACCGAGCATTCCAGTTTTCCGCCGAAGCTGCTCCATGGCATCCGTAAGCTGGATTTCACCCGCGAACCCGGCGGACGTATTCTCCAGACAATCGAAGATCTCCGGAGTGAACAAGTAGCGCGCCGCAAAGGCATGGTATGGCAAGGGGGATCCATTCCGGGACTCAAGCCTTGGGGCCTTTGGTGCGGCGGGCTTCTCCACGAGCCCGGTCAAATCAAAGACGCCGTTCCCGATTTCCCGTCCGCCAGCCACACCGTATCGCGAAACCCGTTCTTCTATGCAGGGCTCGAGGCAGACCGACGGTTTCTTGAGGGAATTCCAGGCGGACGCCATGGCATCCAGCGGTGAACAGTGCTGCATGACGGTGTCGCCGAGGAGGACCGCAAAAACTGGATCGCTGCCGATAAACTCCCGGCCGATTTTGACCGCGTCCCCGAGCCCTCGCATTTTTTCCTGATAGGCGTAGTTGATCCGGGCCATGGCCGAAACCCGGCGTACCTCTTCGAGTGTAGCCTGTTTTCCGGCGGATTCGAGATGGTTTTCCAAGTCCGGATTCGGGGCAAAATATTGCATGATGCATTCCTTGCCCTTGCTGAGGATGATGAGGATATCGTCAAACCCGGCAGCCGCAGCCTCCGCGACCACATAATGGATGACCGGCTTGTCACCGAGCGGCAGCATTTCTTTCGGCACAGCCTTCGCGATCGGCAGGAACCGCGTGCCGAGTCCGGCCGCAGGGATGATCGCCTTCACGGCTGCTCCCCGGTCGCAAGGCCCGGCGCCAATTCCGGCTTGATCACCCGGATGCCTTTCGGTTCGAACGCCTCCACGAGCTTTGCATACATGGCCTCATCATCGTAGATTCCTACGATCGCCCCGCCGCTCCCGGCGAATTTTGCGCTGGCTCCGGTCTTTCGCGCGGTCATGACCATGTCGCGGTTTCCCTCGCCGACGTCGTAAAGGCTCGCCCGCTTGTCGAAGTTCGCATTGAGGATCCGGTGCATTTCCGGCCGGTCTCCGGCATCGATCGCCGCGCGCAGCTTCACTGTAAGATCGGCCCAGAACTCCATCGCCTCGAGCACGTCGGGTTCGCCCCGCTGCCAACGGGCGCGGAGGTCGTTGTGGTAGACCTCGGTTCCCTCTGACAGGTCCTCGCGGTAGGCGATATACAGGGGCGGAAGTTTTGCGGGATCCAGAGCTTCGTATTCGCCGTAGCCGCGGCTCTCCATCAACTTTCTGTCGAAATCCATGAAGACAGCGCCCTGGTAGGATTGTGCCACCCGGTCCTGCAATCCTGCAGGAATTCCGAGTTCGTTGTTCTCGACTCTGAGGACAAGGTTGGCCAGCGAATGCCGCGAGATGGCAACGCCGTAAAAACTCATCAGCCCCCGGACGCACGCGGTGATGAGCGCGCTCGACCCGGCCAAACCCACCCGGTTCGGAATGTCGGATTTATACCGCATGGTGAAGTTCTTATCCTCCAGGTGGATTCCCCGTTCCTGCGAGTGCTCGTAGAACGCCTTGGCGGCAGCCTTCAACAGCCGGAAACCGCCGTAATACCCATGCAGCTTGACGTCCTTGTGCAGCGCCTTGAGCCCCTTGAAAACCGAATGGTCGCGCCGGCTGGGGAGGAGTTCGAGTTCGGGCGATTCCCAGAGCTCGATCTGGGCGGAAAAATTCCGGAATGCGAACGCGATGGTTTTGCCGAAATAGCCGTCGGACGGGTTGCCGATCAGCCCGGCGCGTGGATAAGCAGTGGTACGGATTATCATGGGAGAGGCAGGACATCCTGATACCTGCCTGCCCCGGCGGCAAAGCAAAATGCGGGAGATGTTTCAGAATCTCCTCAATTCTCACCTTGACCAAAATCGTGCAAATCTCAGCATGGGGGATATGGATTTTTCCGACAGGGCACTATTCGTGAATCGGGAGCTGAGCTGGCTGGAGTTCAACCAGCGGGTGCTGGATCAGGCTTTTGATGAAAGCAATCCGATCCTTGAGCGCCTGAAGTTCCTGTGCATCGTCAGTTCGAATCTCGACGAGTTCTTTGAGGTCCGGGTCGCGGGCCTGAAGCAGCAGCGGCAGACGCACTCGTCCGAGGCCGGGCCGGATGGACTCTCCGCAGGAGAGACGCTTGCTCTCGTCAGCGAGCGCACGCGGAAAATGGTCGATGACCAGTATCGCTGCTGGAGGGAGCAGATCATGCCCGCCCTCGAGGCCAGCCGCATCCGCTTCCACACCTACCCGGATGTCGCGGAACACGAGAAAAAGCACTTCGCACAGTTTTACGAAAAGACGATCTACCCGGTCCTCACGCCGATCGCGGTGGATCCGTCGCACCCGTTTCCCCAGTTGCTGAACAAGAGCCTGAACGTGATCGTCGAGCTGGAAGGCGAGGGGCTGGAGACGGATATCGCCGTCGTTCAGGCGCCGAGAATTCTCCCCCGCGTCGTTCCGTTTTCCGAAACTAAGAACGGGGATGACTACGTTTTTCTGGGCAACATCATCCAGGAACATGTCGCATCGCTTTTCCGGGGGGTGACGGTCAAGGGCGCGCACCTGTTCCGGGTCACCCGCAACAGCAATCTCTACTTCGATGAGGAGGAGGCGCAAAATCTCCTGCATGCGATCGAGGAGGAACTCCGCAAAGTCAAGCGGGGAGCCGCTGTGCGGCTCGAGGTGCAGGACGATTGCCCGGATCGCGTGGTGGGCCGCCTGCTCGAAATCTTCAACCTTGAGGAGGAGGACGTGTTCCGAATCGACGGGCCGCTCAATTTCTCAAGGCTCATGCCGCTGGCCCTCCAGATCGACCGCCCGGATCTTCGCTACAAGCGGTTTTCTCCCTGCACGGTCGTTTCGCTCGACACCGAGAGCGATATATTTTTTCACATCCGCAAGGGCGATATTCTCCTCCACCATCCCTACGACAACTTTCAAACTGTCGTGGATCTTCTCGCCCAGGCCGCAGAGGATCCCGCGGTGCTCGCCATCAAGCAGACGCTGTATCGCACCAGCTCGGATTCCCCGATTGTCCAGTCCCTCATCGGCGCCGCCCGCAATGGAAAACAGGTCACAGCGGTCATCGAGTTGAAGGCCAGATTCGATGAGGCTGCCAATATCAAATGGGCGCGCATGATGCGGGAGGCCGGCGTGGACGTCGTCTACGGCGTCACCGGACTCAAGACCCATGCCAAAGCGATGCTGATCATCCGCAGCGAGGGCGATGGGATCCGGCGGTATGCCCATCTCGGAACAGGAAACTACCATCCCTCCACCGCGAAAATTTACACGGATCTGAGCATGCTGACCTGCCGGGAGGAAATCACCACCGATCTGGCCGAAACCTTTAATTGCCTCACGGGGGTTTCAAAATTTCCCGATCTGAACCAGCTTCTGGTCGCACCCTGGTCGCTTTTCCCCGCGTTCCAGCAGATGATCGAGAACGAAATCGAGCACGCGAAGGCCGGACGCCCCTGCGGCATCTATGCCAAAGTCAACTCGCTCGTCGAAGAGGGGATCATCGAATCCCTCTACCGCGCCTCAGCAGCCGGTGTCCAGGTCCGGCTGCTTGTCCGCGGCATGTGCGCGATCCGTGTCGGGATTCCGGGAATTAGCGAGAATATCGAGGTCCGCAGCATTGTCGGAAGGTTTCTCGAACACAGCCGGATCTTCCGCTTTGAGAACGGCGGCACCCCGAAAATCTATCTCGGCAGCGCCGACTGGATGCCCAGAAACCTCTTCAGGCGGGTTGAGACGGTTTTTCCCGTTGTTCAGGATCGCATGGTCGAACATGTAGAGGAGATCCTTGAATGGTTCTGGAAAGACACCGTGAAGGCCAAAGTCATGCAGCCGGACGGAAGTTACGCTCCCCGGACACCCCTCGAAGGCGAAGCCCCTTTCGATGCCCAGGCCGAATTTCTTGCGGATGCCCAAGTGCGCCGCAAACGCCACAAAATGGCGGTTCCAGAAGCTGTTCTCTCAAAGCTCCCTAGGGACTGATCGCTGAAAAGTTATTCTTGCTCGCAGAGTCTGCGAAGTATAGGGTGGCCCGCATGAGTGAGACTTTCGGGCAATACGTTCGCTCCTTACGCGAGGGAAGAGGATTAACGCAGCGTGCGCTTTCACAGGCAGTTGGGTTCAAGAGCCTTGCCCATCTGAGCGACATTGAGAGCGGGAAGAGAAACCCGGCAAAGGAGACGTTGCCAAAATTTGCGAAGGCGCTCGGGGTGAGCCTGTCGGACCTTGAGTCGCACGACACGCGTGGGCCGATTGAAGCGGCGAAAGCCTTGTTTGCCAGAAAGCCGGAGATGGTCGGGGCATTTTTGAAGATCATTGAAGCAGCAAAGAAAATGGATGCCGGGGAGTTGGTTGAGAGGGTGACCCAGAAGCCCGCAAAGCCGGAGGTGGCCGCACCGGTTTCTGTTCCGGTTGTTGAGACTCCCGTGGCAGCTCCCAAGCCTGCTCCGGATATTCCCGAGATTCCTAAAGCTGAACCCAAGCCGGTGCCGGAGAAAAAGCCGTCTGCTCAGCCGACATTATTCTGAACGGCGGGCGTCGATTTTCCAGCATTGTTGGAAAGTCCTAATCCTCTGCGCGGGATGTTTCTAACATTCGCATGCGAGGTTGGCAGGGTTATGAAAAAACTCTGTTCACTCGTGCTTGCAGTCGTGGGGATTCCGGCATTTGCCGCCTCCACCGCTTCTCCGGAAACCATCAAGAATCTGAACGCCGCATTCCAAGGCGAATCGAATGCCTCGAACCGCTATGCGGTCTTTGCGAAGACGGCCGAGCAGGAGGGACTTCCGCAGGTCGCGAAACTCTTTCGCGCCACCTCGGCCTCCGAAGCCATCCATCGTGACACCCACAAGGCGGCAATTATCGAGCTTGGCGGCACGGTCGACAGCTTCAAGCTTGATGAGGTGAAGCCAGGCACCACCGCCGACAATTTGAAAGCTTCGATCAAGGGTGAAAGTTACGAGCGCGATACCATGTATCCCGGATTCCTTGCGACCGCAAAAACCGATGATGCAAAAGCCGCGATCCGCACCTTGCAGTTCGCCCTCGCCGCCGAGAAGGAGCACGCGAAATTGTATCAGATGGCCCTCGATCAACTCGGAAAAAATCCTCCGCAGGACTACTTTGTTTGCCAGGTCTGCGGAATGACGCTGACCGAGCTTCCCGCAAAGAAGTGTCCGAGTTGCCGCAAGAGCCGCGACGAGTTCAAGCAAATCAACTGAGGGCAGGATCCATGATTCCCGATCCGCTCCATCCTGCGGTTGTTCATTTCCCGATTGTGCTCCTGCTTTTGGGAGCCCCTCTCGCTGTTGTGTCTCTGTTTCTGAGGAAATACCATCTTCCCGTGCTCACCGCGGCTGTCCTTGCTCTGGGCGGAGCGGGAGCCTTGGTGGCGACATGGACAGGTGAGGAGGCCGCCGAATTGGCAGGGGAGTTGAGCGGCAGTGGGGAAAAAGCTCTTGATGCCCACGAAGAATGGGGTGAACGCGCCCGCAATGCAGGGCTCGTTGCTGGGGTGCTCGCAATCATCTCCGCAGCTCTTGGCCGCAGGCCTGTGGCAGGGAGAGCGCTTGGTGCCGCGGCTGCCATTGCAGCCGTGGGGGCCGCATTCTCTGTGGCACAAGCCGGGCACTATGGGGGTGCGGTTGTTTACAAGCACGGTGTTGGCGTGAATACCGCTGCCGGCGCATCCGCGGGTGATGCACCGGGCGGAACGCAGCCGTATCAGCATAAGCAGAAAAAAGACGACGATGACTGAGGCGGGCCTGCGGGGTGGAAACCATACCGTGACATGGGCAGGTTGCCTATGTCACATCCTTCCCGCCTGTTGCCGCTGGCTAGCAACCCGGTGAGCAGGTAGAATCCCGACTCATGCGGATCCTTGTCGCCGAAGATGACTCCAAACTGCGCTCACACCTGAAACAGGCACTGGAGCAGGCCGGATATGCCGTGGATGAAACCGGCGACGGTCTGGAAGCACTCTGGCTTGGAAATGAACATGGCTATGATGCTGCCGTGCTCGACATTTCCATGCCGGGGATGGACGGGGTGAGCGTGACCCGTGCGCTGCGCAAGGCCTGCAGAACTTTTCCTATCCTGCTCGCCACGGCGAGGGGAGACCTTCGGGACAAAGTGGGGGGACTGGATGCAGGTGCGGATGACTATCTGGTGAAACCATTTTCCACCGAGGAACTTCTCGCCAGAATCCGGGCTGTGCTCCGGCGCCGGAGTCCGGATCTTTGCAGCATCGTCAGGATTGCGGACCTTGAGCTCGATCTCCGCTCGCGCGTCGCATCCCGCGGCGGATGCGAAATTGTCCTGACCAACCGGGAGTTTGCGCTGCTCGAAGCGCTGGCTGAGGCGTCTCCGCGCACTCTCACCAAAACAACCCTTGTCGAGCGGGTCTGGGACCAGCACTTCGATTCCGGCACCAACGTGCTGAATGTCTATGTGAACTATCTCCGGAAAAAGATCGATCTGCCGGGAATGCCTCCCCTCATCCACACCGTCCGCGGCGTCGGATTCGCCTTGAGGGAGGAGCCGTCGTGAACTTCCGCATGCGGATGGCGGCCTGGTTTGGGCTGGCTCTGGCCGGAATCGTCGGGATCCTGATTTTCACCGCGCATCAGCACCTCGACCACGAGCTCCGGCTGGAAAAATGGGACCGATCACATCCCAAATATCCCGACTGGTCGCTGCATGGCAGCTATACAGATGCCGAGGTGCAGGACATCCTCGGCGAGTTGATCCAGGTTTGGATCTGGGTGGGACTTCCCGCGCTGGGCCTTGCCCTGGGAGCCGGCTTTCTGTTGGCCAATCGGTCCCTGAGGCCGGTTAAGCGAATCAGCCGGGCGCTGGCAGAGAAAAATCCAGACACCTTGAAGACCGGAATTCCTCTCCCTGAGAGGGATCGCGTTCTGGCCGGGCTGGTCTCTCAGATCAACGCCCTCCTTTTCCGTATGGGGAGTGCCTACGATGAGATGGCGGAGTATTCCTCCCGTGTGGCGCATGAACTCAGGACACCGCTTACTCTTCTGCGGATGCGGATCGAGCAGTCCGCCGCAGAAATGCCGCCGGAGCTTTCCGAGCAACTCCAGGAGGAACTTTCACGGTTGTCGACCTTCGTCGAGCGCTCCCTGCTTGCCGCCAAAGCGGAAGCCGGACGACTCGACGTCAAGCGCAGTTCCGTCGATCTTTCGGCGTTGTTGGAGGAGTTCAAGGAACCTTACGAAATCCTCGCCACACAGGCGGGTCTCAATTTGAGTTGGGTGGTTTTCCCCGGTCTGCGGATCAATACCGACCCGGATCTTCTGCGGCAAATGCTCCACAATCTTCTCGGAAACACCTGCCGGTATGGAGCCTCCACTGCACGGTTGCGGGTTTTTTCTTCGGGCCGCTCCACCGTTCTGTCGCTTGCGAATGACCTTCCGGAGTCGCGTGTGCCCGGAGGGTTGGGAATCGGGCTGCGGCTTGTCCGCGCCCTTGCCAAAGGAATGGCCGGACACCGCTTTGCACTCCGCGACAACGGACGGGTTTTTGCCGTGCGCCTTGTCTGGGAAACAACTACTTAATGAAGACGATGAAGCCAGACGAAGATCTCAAGCAAGCCACTGAATCCCTTGCCGGACACACCGGGGTGGTCGGTGTGCAGCCTCTGCCGGGAAGGGCGGCGTTTGAGATCGAATACGATCCCCGCCAGCTCACCGAGGACCAGCTCCGGCAGATTGCCGAAGAGCATGTGCCTGCGCCTGCTCTGCAGAAGCGAACTCTTCGCCTCGATGGCGCAGCCTGCGAGGCCTGCGCGATCCGGCTCGAGCGGAGGGTGGAAAAAATTCCTGGCGTCCGCAAAGCGACCGCCACTTATCTCGGGAAAATATTGTGCCTGACGTTTGACGATTCGGTATCCGACGAGACGTCCGTCCTGAAGGGAGTTCTTGCCACCGGTGCGAATGTACGCCCCTACGAGGCTCCCAGGCCGGATGGGGAGACGACATTCTGGCAGAAGGTCGGTGCGGGGGAATTGAATGAGGAAATATCGTGTGCTCTCGGATTTTTGTTTTTGGTCGCATCTCTGGTCATGCATCGCGCGGTTGGTCTGGGCGCGACGGTGACCTATGTCCTCTATGCCGGAGCGTATATTTTCTGCGGCCAGCAGGGGGTCCGCTCTGCGATTGCATCGCTTCGCGAGAAGGTGCTCGATGTCGATGTTCTGATGGTCCTCGCGGCAATCGGAGCCGGGATCGTCGGGCAGCCATTCGAGGGTGCGTTGCTGCTGTTCCTCTTTTCCTTTTCCAATGTGCTTCAAAGCTATGCGCTCCAACGCACGCAGAAAGCTATCCATTCGCTGCTGAAGTTGAGGCCGGACAAGGCCCTGCTCAAACGCAACGGAGCCACTGAACTTGTGAGGGTCGAGTCCCTGCAGGTCGGCGACATCGTTGTCGTGCGGCCCGGCGAGCATATACCGGTGGACGGCAAGATCACCGAAGGCAAGAGCGCGATCGACGAGTCGAGCCTCACCGGCGAATCCATGCCGGTTTCCAAAACTGTCGGAGCCCTTCTCTTTGCGGGCACTCTCAACCAGAGCGGGGGGCTGGAAATCTCCGTTTCGAAGCGTGCCGAGGACTCGACTCTGGCCCGCATGGTCAAACTTGTCGAGGAGGCCCAGGCCGAGAAATCCGGCACCCAGAGGTTTCTGGAGCAGGCCGAGCAATACTACGCGACCGGAGTTATTGCTTTCACCGCAGCCGTCTGGTTTGTGCCGTGGCTTCTCTGGCATCAGCCGTTCGAGGAGGCCTTCTACCGGGCCATGACGGTGATGGTGGTGGCGTCGCCCTGCGCGCTTGTGATCAGCACGCCCGCCACCGTGCTCTCCGCCATCGGCGGGGCTGCCCGCAGAGGGATTCTGATCAAGGGAGGATCGCATCTCGAGCACACCGCACAAATCACGATTGTCGCCTTTGACAAGACGGGAACGCTGACATTCGGGAGGCCGGTCGTGACGGAAATTGTGGATGCCGAATCCGCCCACAAGCTGGACGCCCCGCTCGCTGCGAATCTCACCGGCCTTCTGGCTTCGGCCGCCGCGCTGGAGGCCAAGTCCGAGCACCCGCTCGCCACAGCGATCGTCAAGAGTGCTTCCGCACTGAAGCTTGCGCTGCCGGAAGCGACGGATTTTCAATCGACGGCGGGAAAAGGAGCTGAGGCGACAGTCAACGGCACGCGATTAGTCATCGGGAGCGAACGGCTTTTCCGTGAGCTCTCCGCTGCCGGGATGGATGCGATCGCCGCTCACTCCGTTACGCTTTCCGAACACGGGAAAACATGCGTCTGGGTTGGTTCCCGCGAAGGTGATGACGTGACAGCCCTCGCGGTCCTTGCCCTTGCGGACACGATCCGGCCCGAGGCCAAATCGATTGCGGCCAGCCTCCACAGGCTCGGGGTGAAAAAGGTGGTGATGCTCACGGGCGACCAGTCAGCCGTTGCACACGCGATCGGCGAGGAGGCGGGAGTCGATGAGGTGAAGGCCGAATTGCTCCCCGAGGGAAAAGTCGAAGCAATCCGCGAACTGAAAAAGCAAGGCCGGGTGATGATGATCGGGGACGGCGTGAACGATGCGCCGGCGCTTGCGACCGCCGATATCGGTGTGGCGATGGGAGCGGCCGGGACCGACATCGCCATGGAAACCGCGGATGTCGTTCTCATGGGTGACAAGCTCGAGAACATCCCGCTGCTGATCGGCATCGCACGTCATGCCAAGCGCGTCCTCTGGCAGAACCTGATCTTCGCCTCAGGAGTCATCCTCGTTCTGCTCATCGCCGCCTTCGGAATCAATCTGCCTCTGCCCATGGGCGTCGTCGGCCACGAGGGAAGCACGGTTCTCGTGTGCCTCAACGGCCTCCGCCTCCTTATCTACAAGCCACGGAGGGCGATATAAAGGTTTGCACACATCATGGAGATGGCGCTAACGGCGCTGATTGCTGTTGTATTGATTTCGCAACAAACAAGGACAGTGAACCTCATTACGATAGCAAGGTCGTTTCTGGGCCATGGATTATCCCAGACATGGCCCACTTGGAAAGTTCAGGAGCCGCCTCTGTTTAGGGACTTCCTGCGCGCGGCTTCTTGGGGGGCGCCGCTTCGCTCCGGTCAAGCCGGTCATCCTCCCACGAGGCCGGATCTTCAAGGGCCTCGAGGTGTGTGAACACCGAGGTGTCAGGGAGCATAGCCGCAATAGCTCGTTCAATGTCTTCCAGCAGTTCGTGCCCGCGACGAACGGTCCATTCGCCCGGCACCAGGACGTGGAAGGAGACGAACTTCCGGGAGCCGGATTGGCGGGTCCAGAGCGCATGGAACTCGACATCGTCGGTGCGGTAACCCTCCAGAATCTTTTTCACCTCCAAAAGATCCGCTGCCGGCAAAGCCGCATCCATGAGCCCCGCGACTGATCGGCGAACGATGCCCGTGCCTGTCCAGACGATGTTGGCGGCGACGAGAAGTCCGACGATGGGATCCAGGCGGTTCCAGCCGGTGAGGACAACGAGACCGACGCCTGCCAGCACGCCGGCAGATGTCCAGACATCGGTGAGGAGGTGTTGCGCATTGGCTTCCAGCGTGATGGAACGCCGTTCACGCCCGACCCGTCGCAGCACAAGGGCGACAGAGAGATTTACCGCAGATGCGACAAGCGCCACTGCCAATCCCAGACCGGGCTGCTCCAGTGGTTGCGGATTCATAAGTCTTTCAACCGAAGCCAGGCCGATGCTCGCGGCGGCCACAAGAATAAGCGAACCTTCGACCCCGCTGGAAAAATACTCCGCCTTGCCGTGGCCGAACGCATGATCCTCATCTGCCGGCCGCTGGGCAATGGTAAGCATGGCCAGCGCCATCACTCCTCCGATCAGGTTGACAATCGACTCAAGTGCGTCCGAAAGCAGGCCAACCGATCCCGTCACATGCCACGCCCAGGTTTTGAGCAGAATCGTGACGATGGCCGCTGCGATGGAAAGCCAGGCGAAACGGGTGAGCGAAGGACGAGACATAATGCTCAAACTGGATAACTTGGGGCCAAGAGTCGATTCGATTCCCCGTGGAGTGCCGGTAGAGGACTGAATGGCCGCTGTCTCCGATCAATCATCGTCGTGTTCTGGGTCGCGGTCGTTTTGTCCGAGCGGGATCGTGCTGCCGAGAACCGGGAGTGTTACGGTTCCATTCGCAGCGCTGTAGCTGGAAAACAGACTGAATATCCACACGAAACAGACGAGCATCACCGCAACGCCGAGGACCGGATTGGAGGATCGAAGGCTCAGTTCCCGGGGGCCGCGCTTTTTTCCGGTCGCCATCGAAATCGCGACATTGTCGCGGGATTGAACCGAGTGAATGATGAGGCCGGCGAGGTGGGCGATAATCAGGCCGAGTAACGCGTAAGCCAAAAGCTCATGCAGACTTTCAGCGGCCTCTCCCGAGGAGGCAAGACCGGTCCATAAAAGCAGCGGCACCAGAATGAACATCCCGATTGCTGCTGCCGACGTGCCGGGATTGTGGATGGGATACCGGACAAGCTTGCCCGTGAGAGCCCCGCTGACGTAACGAAATGTTTCCATCGGAGAAAAGAGCATTGCTTTCAGCCGGTTATGTCGGCTGCCGAACAGGCCGAGAGCAACGCGGACGACCAAAAGAAAGCACGCCGCAATTCCAAGGAGCATGTGCCAGGGAAAAAGGCTGCTCTCATCGTCGACGAACAATGCGATGGCAAGCGAACCGGCGCAGCAGAGAGCAAAACCTATGTGGAAGACCCTGATGGGAAGATCCCAGACCATGATCATATCATCCGTGGCCATCTTGTCTTTCAATGTTGTAGTTGGCATGCGCTCACAATGGCGCCAGCCTATTAGAGAAACAGGTGAGGGCGGGTTAGATTCTTCTTATTTTTGCGGAGTGCCGATCACTGGACTTTCTGATAGGTCGATTGCCAGCATGACTGCAAACATGGAGTCCAACGAACTGAGCGCATGGAAACCTGTGGACCCGCCACCGCCAGGATATTTTCAGGTGGTCCGCCGCACGTTCGACACAGGGCTGCATGTCCTGGTCCTCGTGAGCCAGCGCGGGGATGATTATGTTGTGTTGTCATCAATCGACCACGGAACCGCCAAGCCATCGTTGAGGAGGGAGGGGCGCTCGCATTCCGTCCCCGGGACCATAGATATTCTGCGCGGGGCCTGCGGCCGGTGGAATGAAAATGCGGCTGTGGACACTCCGGTGAAACCTCCGCACAAGGAATATTTTCATGTGGATGATGCGGGGAAAATATCCGGACCGGTTTCGAGAGAGGAGCTTTTCGATTTGATTCGATCGGGCTCAATTACGTGGGAGGCCCAGGTGTGGGAAGTGGCCCGGGCCCAGACCAGTCTCGGAGACTGGCGGCCGGTTTTGTTGGCGCTTGGATTTCCGCCGGCGCAGGCACTGGATGATTTGGAATGAACCAGGCAGGGGCGGGCAACAGTTCAAATGGGATTTGCTGACGGCCTTTCTGATGGTTATCTATCAATCCGTAATGGTGCCGCATGGACTTTGATTCAAAAAGCAAACGCCTGACCCTGGGTGCGCGGCTCGATGCGGCCGAGGTATCGCGATCATGGAAGCTCCTTGCCGAAATGCCGGAGTCATGCCAGGTCGATGCCTCGAAAGTCGAGGGGGCAGACGGGGCGGGGCTTGCGTTTCTGTGGTCATTGATCCGCCGGAAAAAAGCCCATATCTCCGGGCTCCGGCCGGAGATCGCCGCCTTGCTCAAACCTTTCGACGATCTGCCCCTCGAACCCGCGGACGCCCCCCGGAGAGATCAGTCGCTATTTGCGCGGATCGGCCGGGTGAGTTGGGGGGTGTTGAACGATATCCGGGATCAGATCTCATTTATCGGCGAGTTCACAGCGACGGTCATACTCTGCATCGCCAACCCGCGGCTGGTGAGGTGGGGGGATATGTGGGTCACCGCCCAGAAGGCAGGTGTCGATGCTTTGCTCGTGGCCGGAATGGTATCCTTCCTCACCGGCATGATCATGGCCTTCCAGGCGGCGGTTCCGTTGAAGCAGTTCGGAGTAGACATTTTTGTTGTCAACCTCGTTGCACTGGCGCTTCTGCGCGAGCTGGGGCCGATCATGACAGCCGTTGTTCTGGCCGGACGATCCGGATCAGCTTTTGCTGCGGAGATCGGCACGATGTCGGTCAACGAGGAAATCAATGCCCTGCAGACGATGGGGCTTGATCCGATGCGCTTTCTGGTGGTGCCCCGTGTGCTCGCGGGATTTATCGTCACCCCGGTGCTCACGGTCTATGCGAACGTGCTCGGGGTGTCCGGGGGAATCCTTGTGATGATGGCTCAGGGGTTTCCGTTTGCCGCGCTGTGGATCCAGCTGGTGAGCGCGGTGGGAGTGAGCGATGTGATGACCGGCCTTATCAAATCTTTTGTTTTCGGAATCCTCGTCGCCGGGGTGGGGTGCCTGCGCGGACTCCAGACCGGAAAAGGAGCAACTGCTGTCGGCGAATCCACGACACGCGCCGTCGTCAGCGGGATTTTCCTGATCGTCCTTGTTGATGCGGTTTTCGCGGGCATTTTCTACGTTCTGAAATGGTGACTGAATCGAACATCATTGAAGTCCGTGGCCTGACCGCTGCCTACGGGGACTTTGTCCTGCTGGACAAGATCTCGTTTGATGTCCGGCGCGGGGAGGTTTTCGTGATCATCGGCGGGTCGGGGTGCGGCAAAAGCACGTTGATGAAGCACCTCATCGGGCTGATTCCACCGGCCGCAGGAGAAATTCTTATCGACGGTCAAAACATTTCCACAGCAGCCGGAACGAAAAAGGCCGTACTCATCAAGAAATTCGGCGTGATGTATCAAAGCGGGGCGCTTTTCGGATCTCTGACGCTCGAGGAAAATGTGATGCTCGCGATGGAGGAATTCACAGATCTGCCCGCCGCCGCGCGTCAACTCGTGGCCCGCATGAAGCTCGCTCTCGTCGGCCTCGAGCGCTTCGCCGCGCACTTCCCCTCCGAGGTGAGCGGGGGCATGCAGAAGCGGGCCGCCATCGCCCGCGCAATGGCGCTCGATCCGGCGGTGCTATTTCTCGACGAGCCATCCGCCGGGCTCGACCCGGTGACCTCCGCGGGCTTGGATGAGCTGATTCTCAACCTGAATCGGAATCTGGGAGTGACCTTTGTGATTGTCAGCCATGAACTGGCCAGTATTTATGCGGTCGCAGACCGTGTGATAATGCTCGACTCATCCAAGAAGGGAATCCTCGCCGAGGGATCTCCAACCGACCTCCGGGATCATAACAGCGATCCCGGCGTTCATGCGTTTTTTCATCGGGAGGCAAGGGACACATGAGCGCAAAGCCCGACTATTTCCGGATCGGCATCTTTATCGCCGGCGGGATCGCGCTGCTGGTGTCTGCGCTTCTGGTATTCGGAGGCGGGCAGATGTTCCGCCAAAAAATCGAGGTTGAAACCTACATCAAAGGCTCCGTACAGGGGATCGATGTCGGATCGCCGGTGAAATTCCGGGGCGTGCTTATCGGCAAGGTGACGAAGATCAGTTTCGCGTTCACCGAATATCATCTGAAGGAAACCGACGGCCTATACAACTACGTGGTGCTCTTCATGGAAATCAACCGTGAGGTGTTCCCCAATATGTTCACGGCCGACCTGACCCCGCTGCTGACAAAGAGCATCGAGCAGGGGATGCGCGTGCGGATCGAACCCCAGGGGATCACCGGCCTGAACTATCTCGATATCGATTACTTCGACCCCACCCGCTTCCCGGCACTATGGCCGCCATGGAAGCCGACGGTCTATTACATTCCCTCTGCTCCAGGGGAACTGACAAGCTTTCTGGATTCGATCAATGCGATCCTCCGCGAGGTTGAGAAACTCAATATCGGGGGTATCAGCCAGACCGGGACCGAGTTGCTGGAAAACCTCAACAAAGCGGTGGTCGGGGCGCAGGTTGACAAGATCAGCGGGGATCTCCAGGCGCTGATCAAGGAATCGAACTCCGTTCTGGAAAAAGCCAAAATCCCGGAACTCTCGGCAGACGCCACAAAGTTCCTCGGCGAGTTGGAAGCCTCGAACCGCGAGCTCCGGAAAATTCTGAGGAATATCGAGCCCGCAACCCGCCTGAATTCCGACCAGGTCCGGGCGATTGTGAGCAATCTTGCCACAACATCCAGCAATCTGGAGCAGCTCAGTTCGGAAGTGAAAAAGCGCCCGTCTTTGCTTCTTTGGGGATCCGCCCCCAAAGCGCCAACCCCGAAGCCAACCCCGGCGAAGAAGCGCTAGGGAGGCACATGGGGATTGACTCCGGCAGGCAGGAACGGCAAATGCTTGTGAAATCAGCGACACCTGCCGGTAAACCACCATCATCCATGCCTGTCTCCATGCAATTGAAAGCCATCGCCATCGCCGCAGCAGTCACAATCCCGATGCTGCCTGTCCTTTGCTCCGAGGAGATTCCGATCGGCGAATTTGCCTCACTGACCGGAGCCAGCGCGAGTTTCGGACAGTCTTCCCACAAGGGGACCGAACTCGCGGTCGATCATATTAATGCGGCGGGTGGCGTGCTCGGCAAAAAGATCCGGTTGATCACCGAAGATGACCAGTCCCAAGCCGGACAGCCGGCCACGATTGTCCGGAAGCTCATCTCGCAGGACAAGGTCGTGGCCATCCTTGGAGAAGTCGCCTCCTCGAAGTCCCTGGAAGCCGCACCGATCTGCCAGCAGAACAAGATCCCGATGATCACCCCGGCTTCGACAAATCCGAAAGTCACCGAGGTGGGTGACTATATTTTCCGGATCTGCTTCATCGATCCTTTTCAAGGCACCGTCATGTCCAAGTTTGCACGGGAGCGGGGCTGGAAGAAGATCGCCGTCCTGACAGATGTCAAACAGGACTACAGCGTGGGGCTCACCGAATTCTTTGTCAAAGACATCAGGGCCAATGGCGGAGAGATCGTCCGCGAGCAGAAGTATTCCTCGGGGGACAAGGATTTCAAGCCGCAGCTCACATCGATCAAAGCCGCCCAGCCCGACGCGTTATTTGTGCCGGGATATTACGGGGAGGTCGCACTCATCGCCAAGCAGGCCCGGCTCCTTGGGATCAAGGTTCCCCTGCTCGGCGGGGACGGATGGGTGGGAGACTCGCTGCTCAAGGTTGCGGGTAAGTCACTGGACGGCTGCTATTTTTCCTCTCACTTCTCGGCGAGTGACAAAGCGGAGAAGGTCCAGAAATTCGTCACGATGTTCAAAGAAAAATACGGAGAGATCCCCGATGACATGGCGGCTCTCGGCTACGACAGCGCGATGATTCTCGCGGAGGCGATTCAGCGGGCCGGGACCACGGAATCGGCTCCTCTCCGGGACGCCATTGCGGGCACGAAGGGGTTCCACGGCGTGACCGGGCTCATCACGCTCGACGAAAAAAGGAACGCATCGAAGCCGGCAGTGATCCTCTCCATCGAAAACGGCGGCTTTCAATTTGTCGAAACCGTCACCCCATAGGAAATATCCAACCCTGAGCGGACTTGATCGAATTCCTTCAGCAACTCATCAATGGTCTGGCCCAGGGATCGATCTATGCGCTGATCGCCATCGGCTACACGATGGTTTTCGGGGTGCTGCGGTTCATCAACTTTGCGCATGGCGATGTCTACATGCTCGGAGCGTTCGCCGGATTTTATACCGCACCGAGGTTGTTGGCGATATTCGGAGGAGGGCCATCTTACTGGGGGGCTGCGCTGGTGCTCGTTTCCTCAATGGCGATCTGCGCCCTTATTGGCGTCCTGATCGAGCGGGTCTGCTATCGCCCGCTCCGGGAGCACCCGCGACTTACCGTCCTGATCACAGCCATCGGTGTTTCTCTGTTGCTCGAAAGCGGCGGGCAGTTTGTCTTCGGGGCCGACCCGCAGGCCTTCCCGGAGATCATTGCGGATGCGGCGATTGAATTCCCTGCCTCGTGGGGCGTGTTCTCCACTTTGACGATCACAATCGGGCAGGTCATCGTGGTGGGGTCCACTCTTGTTCTGCTCTTCGTATTGAGAGCTGTTGTGCTTCACACAAAAACCGGAATGGCCATGCGGGCGCTCTCATTGAATCCCATGGCCGCCTCGCTCATGGGGGTGAACATCGATGCCGTCCTCTCCTTCACTTTTGCGATCGGATCGGCGATGGCCGGGGCTGCGGGCGTCCTGACCTCGATCCAGCAGCCCAGCATCGACCCGCTCATGGGTATCAATGCGGGGCTAAAAGCCTTTGTGGCGGCTGTTCTTGGCGGAATCGGCAACATTCCCGGCGCGGCGCTGGGAGGAGTCTTGATCGGATTGCTTGAGGCCCTCGTTGTTGGTTATGTGAATCCGACCTACAGGGATCCGCTCGTGTTCGCGGTGTTGATCCTGGTGCTTCTTTTCAAACCTTCCGGGCTTCTCGGAAAACCGGAGCGGGAAAAAGTATGAAGAATCCCAAAGTTCTTCTGATTTTGGCGTTGGTGGCAGCCGCTGTGGCGAACGCTTTTTCCTCCTCCATCAATCCCTACTACTACGACATCCTGATCACGATCGGCATCAACATCATCCTTGCCGTTAGTTTGAACCTCGTGACCGGATACACGGGGCAGTTTTCACTCGGGCACGCCGGTTTCATGGCTGTCGGTGCCTACTTTTCCGCCTGGGTGACATTGAACTTTGGGCTTATTCTCGGCTCCACCGCGGCGGGGACAGGTGCGGTTTACGTGATGGCTCTCGCTTCGGGAGGACTGGTTGCCGCCCTCGCCGGGTTTCTGGTCGGCGTGCCGTCGCTGCGATTGCGGGGCGACTACCTGGCGATCGTCACGTTGGGATTCAGTGAAATCATCAAAGGCATCATCCAGAACGCCGAACCGCTGGGAGCGCAGCGTGGCCTTGGGGGTATCGTGCAGCACACCGACATTTTTTGGACCTTCACCGGCGTCGCGCTTGCCGTCTATGGAATCCTGGCACTGATCCATTCGACCTACGGAAGCGGATTTCTCGCGGTGCGCGACGATGAGATCGCGGCGGAGGCGATGGGCATCAACACCACGAAATACAAGGTGCTCGCGTTTGTGATCGGCGCATTTTTCGCGGGACTTGCCGGCGGGCTTTACGCGCATTTCAAGCAGTTCATCCATCCGGAGGGGTTCAACTTTTTGAAGTCTGTGGACATCGTGGTCATGGTGATCCTTGGCGGCATGGGGAGCACGGCGGGCGTGTGCCTGGCTGCCGTCATTCTCACGATTCTGCCTGAGCTTCTGCGGGCCGTTTCCGACTATCCCTGGCTGCCGGAACCCGTTCGGGATCTCGCAGACAACCGGATGATTCTCTACTCGATCCTTCTTATCGTGCTGATGCTGAACCGTCCTCAGGGACTTTTTGGAAAGCTCAACTTCGGATCGCGCAAACCATGAGCCTCCTCGAAATCCAGAATGCTTCGATGCAGTTCGGCGGACTCAAATGCGTCTGCGAGCTTACGTTTTCGCTGGGAGATAATGAGCTCGTTGGGTTGATCGGCCCGAACGGGGCCGGCAAGACCACTGTCTTCAATATGGTGACAGGGGTTTACCCTCCAACATCCGGACGTGTGACATTCGATGGCGTGAATGTTTCCGGGCAGCGGCCTTACCGGATCACGGGGAGGGGGATTGCCCGAACATTCCAGAACATCCGCCTGTTCGAGTCTTTGAGCGTTTTTGACAATGTGCGAACCGCCTGCAACATGCACCTCAAGCATGGGATCTCGCACGCGGTCCTTCGCGGTAAGGGCTATCGGGCAGAAGAGGAGAAGATCCGTGCTCATGTCCGCGAACTGCTCGGAATCTTCGGGCTTTTGGAGTTTCAGGACCGGCCCGGAAAATCGCTGCCATACGGCGATCAGCGCCGGCTGGAGATCGTCCGCGCCCTCGCCACACAACCCAAGCTTCTTCTCCTTGACGAGCCTGCAGCAGGAATGAACCCCACAGAAAAGGCCGAGTTGATGAGGCTGATCCGGTTTACAAAGGAGAAATTCGGGCTGAGCATTTTGCTTGTTGAGCACGATATGAAAGTTGTCATGGGGATCTGCGAGCGGATTATCGTTCTCGATTATGGACGGAAGATTGCCGAGGGTAGTCCGCAGGAGATCCGCTCAAACCCCGCGGTGATTGCCGCCTATCTGGGCAAGGAGGCCGAATGAGCGCCCCGATTCTTGAGGTGAGGAACCTCTCCGTCTCCTACGGTGCGATCAGCGCTCTGCACGGAATTTCGCTCACCATCAACAAAGGCCGGATCGTGACGCTCGTTGGAGCAAACGGCGCTGGAAAAACCACCACCCTGCGCACGATATCTGGAATCCTCAAGCCGGTTGCCGGGCAGATCTTCTTCAGAGATCGGAATATCGCAGGCCTTCCTTCCCACAAGATTGTCGCGCTCGGAATCGCGCAGGCCCCGGAGGGGCGGATGATCTTTTCCAATCTGACTGTTCACGAGAATCTGCGGATGGGTGCCTATCTCCGGAACTGTAAAAAGGAAATTGCGGCCGGCATGGATCAGGCCTTCTCGATTTTTCCCCGCCTTGCCGAGCGGATGAAGCAGGAGGCCGGAACGCTCAGCGGCGGAGAACAGCAAATGCTGGCCATCGCCAGGGCGCTCATGAGCAAGCCGGATTGCCTCATGCTGGACGAACCCTCGCTCGGCATCGCCCCGATTCTGGTGCGGACGATCTTTGACAAGATCGTTGAGATCAACCGGGAGTTTGGATTGACCATCCTACTGGTCGAACAAAATGCCAATCTCGCCCTTGAGATCTCCCACTACGCCTACGTGCTCGAAACCGGCAGGATCACTCTCGAAGGGGAACCTTCAGTATTGAGGGAGGACCCCGCCGTCCGCGCCGCCTATCTCGGCGGCTGAGCCCCGCAAAGAGAATC
>CAZRIL010000020.1:0-55294 GCA_964600115.1 uncultured Chthoniobacter sp.
GCTTCGCGCCGCCAACTCTCATAACATCTGGACCAATTTATGGGGAGCACTCCAGCGGATGTAGGTTTGACTTGGGCTCACATATCCCCCGGAAGACCCGATATTTGCGAGTCCTGCCATGAATCTGTCTGCATTTTCGCTACTCTCCTCTGTTACCACCATTATTGCCCTTACGTAGTCCCAACCAGAGTAAATGGCAGATGCGATCCAATCTGGGACTAGGAGTTTTCTACCATCCCGAAGGCCAACGGCGAAAAACGCCTTAACGTTCTTTTTCTTAGCTTCTGCGTCTACAAATTGCTGTAGCTCAAAAAGTTCAGATCGGAGACTTTCTACAGTATCCGGGGATGCCTCTGAATATTTTATTTCCGGCGAGACCTTTAAAGCGATTTCTTCAAGCTTCTTAGTGTATTCTGGGAGAATCTCCTTGAAGAGGTACTCCGAAGCTTCCTTTTCTGTTTTCTCCGTTTCCTCAGAGGTTCTGTTAAATCCTGGGTTTGCTTCTACATATACTAAAAATTCGCCTCCTTTGAGCATATCGAACTCCTTTTTATGCTTGATCCTATCCATGTAGGCAGCCGGAGAGGCGCAACCTACGACTAGTATAAGGATAGATAATAAAGCTGAAAGGCGGACTAACATTATGAAAACTTAACAGACCAAAAGGTTGAATGAAAAGAACTAAACGGATACCCAGCAATTCCCCGTCCCGCTCCGACGAGCTTTGGATTGTCCATTCTCCTGGGCCTCGTTTCGGCGTTTGAGCCTCAGTCCCTCAAAGGCCTCGGGACGAATCGCGAATCGACGCGGGATGAACCGCACAGCCCTCCGGTCGTCACAGACTCTCGAAAATCTCCCCTGTTCCTCCGCCGGTTTTCGAGAGACTGTACCTCCCCCGAACGAAGCGGCCAAGGGATTGGCCGGAGGTCGCAACTTTAGCACACTTCCCCGGGAAGTGGCGCAGCCGTAGGGATTATCCTGCTGAGCAGGCTCCACGGAATTGGCGTTGCGTGGGAGGGTGCGCTGGCGCGCTGGTGGTCGAACGTCGTTCTCATCTCCGACGGACAGCCTTTGATCCATGATCAAAGCGCAGCCGTAGGGATTCGAACCCCAAACCTTCTGATCCGTAGTCAGATGCTCTATCCAATTGAGCTACGGCTGCTTTTGCGAGGGGAGGAGAGTATTCCGTGTTCGGGCGGGTTCGTCAAACTGGAAATTGTCCGGGGGATTGGATTTTGACGGGCGCGGGGTAATCGGGCAATTTCGGCGGCGATGGATTTTTTCGAGCGTCAGAGCCAGGCCAAGAAGCGGACGTCGTTGTTGATCGCTTATTTCGTGCTGGCGGTGGCAGGTATCATCGTCGCGCTGCATGTCATTTTTGCCCTGGCGCTCCGCTATGCGTTGACGGACTGGGAGGCCTTTGGTCTCACCGCGGCGGGAGTTGTCGCGGCGGTGGTTCTTGGCAGTGCCGTGAAAATCGTCGAACTGTCCCAAGGGGGGCGTGTGGTGGCGGCGATGCTGGGCGGCTCGCCGGTGGATCTCAATTCGACCGATCCCGGCGAAAAACGCCTCGTGAATGTCGTCGAGGAAATGTCCATCGCTTCGGGTGTGCCTGTGCCCGAGATTTTTATTCTGGAGGAAACGACGATCAATGCGTTTGCCGCCGGGCACGGTCCGGGGGATGCCGCAATCGGGGTCACGCGCGGCTGCATCGACCGGCTAACGCGGGACGAGCTCCAAGGGGTAATCGGTCATGAGTTCAGCCACATTCTCCATGGCGACATGCGGCTCAATATCCGGTTGATCGGGGTACTGAATGGCATTTTGATTCTCGCGGTGATCGGCGGCCTTTTGTTTCGCATTGCAGCGTATTCGCCGAGGAATTCGGAATCACGGGACGGACGTTCGACCGTGTCGCTCGGATTCATTATTCTGGTGTGTGGCGCGGCCTTGTATGTGGTCGGCTGGATCGGCGTGTTTTTTGGAAAGCTGATCAAAGCGGCGGTGAGCCGGGAGCGGGAGTTCCTGGCGGATGCCTCGGCGGTGCAATACACGCGGAATCCGGATGGTTTGGCGGGTGCGCTGGCGAAGATCTCAAAATTCTCGTCCACCCTGCAAAGTCCGAGGGCCGAGGAGGCGAGCCATCTGTTTTTCGGAAATGGGACCGGTGATTCGTGGTTGGCGCTGTTTTCAACGCATCCGCCCATTGCAGAGCGCATTGAGCGCATTGCTCCCGGATTTGATATTGCGACGGCGAAGGCGGCGGCGCCGGTGGTTCTGCCGGCCAAGGAACGCAAGGACGAAACACGCCGGGTCGTGGCAGGCGGGCGGTTGGGCGAGGCGCTTTTTCCCGGTCAGCCGCAAATGGTGGCGGCAGCGGCGTTGCTGGAGGGATTGCCGGCGGAGAGTCTTCGGGCGGCGCATGAGTTGCACGGTGCGGCGGCGATGGTTTACGCGCTGCTGCTCGCCCAGGATCCCGGGGTTCGGGAAGCACAATTGGCCATGTTGGATCCGTCGATTCGTCCGGAGGTCGAGGCGCGCGCGGCAGGCAAGGGCGGGCTTTCTTCCGCACAGCGACTGGCTTTGGTCGACCTCGCGGTGCCGACGCTTCGTCATCTGTCCCACGAGCAATACGACGCGTTTCGGAAGTCGGTGCGCCAGTTGGTCGAGGCGGACGGGCAGATCCATCTCTTTGAATACACGCTGCAAAAGATCCTCGTTCGCCACCTCGATCTTTATTTCACCAACTCGACCGGGCCGACGGTGAAGTTCCGTTCCCTGGTTCCGCTTCTTCCCGAAGCCGGGGTTGTTCTTTCGGCGCTGGCCACGGGTGACACCGGCACGGCGGAAGAGCGGGATGCCGCCTTTGCCGCCGGAGTGCGGGAGCTTTTGGTGAAGGCGTCGACGTTTCCGATGGTGCGCACCGAGGAGGTCGATTTGAATGCGTTTGACAAAGCGCTTGATGCATTCGCCCAAGCGGCCCCGGATGTGAAGCGCACGATCCTTACGGCGGCCGGTGCGGTCGTGATGAACGACGGCTCTGTGTCCGACATGCAGGTCGAGTTGCTCCGTGCGATTGCCGATGCCTTGGATTGTCCGCTGCCGCCATTTGTGTCCCTCGCGTGAAAACGGGCTGGTTGGATTCCGCGACGGCCGCTCGATTGGCGGAGGAGGGGACCGATGCGTTCCGGGTTTTTGATACCGGACGGGTGCGGGTCGAGCGCTTTGGTGACAGCGCGCTCATTTCAGCGCCCGAACGGGCGGAAATTGATGAACTTTGCGCGGCCTCGGAACAATGGGCCGGGGAGACTGGCTGGGACGTTCGGCGTCTCTTCGGGCGTCTGCTTGTTCGGGGGCCCGGCGCGGCGGATGTGCCGTTCCTGGTCCGGGGTGAAGCCGCGTTGCCGCTGGACGAGGTGGTGAGCGAAAACGGACTCGCCTATGAAATTGACTTTTCGGCAAGCTACTCGCCGGGACTTTTTGTCGATCAGCGCGAGAATCGAAAGCGTCTTCGGGCACTGGCTCCGAAGACATTGCTGAATACCTTTTCCTACACTTGCGCGTTTTCGGTGGCCGGCGCGATGGCGGGAGCGAAAACCACGAGTGTGGATGTGTCCAAGGCGGCCTTGGCGCGCGGGCGACGGAATTTCGCGCTTAATCACCTCGACGCCACCGGCCACCGCTTTGTTCCCGAGGATGTGCCGGTCTATCTCGAACGTCTGCTCCGGCGCGGCGAGCAGTTTGAGGCGGTTGTTTTGGATCCGCCGACGTTCGGGCGGTCTGGCGGGCGGAAAACCTTTCGAATCGAGCGGGACTTGCCCGATATGGTGGGCTTGGCGGCGGCACTGGTGTTGCCCGGCGGGTCGCTTCTCATCTCAACAAACTTCCGCGAGTGGTCGGCAGGGGACCTTCTGGGACTCTGTCGACGTGTTCTTCCAGAGGGAATCCGCCTGGAGCCCGGCCCCGCGCAGGTGGACATCGTCGAGGGCGCGATCACCCTCTGGGCGAACTTGTAAGCCATCCCTTCTTTCTTTTCTGTCGTAGTGAGAAGATATGAACAAAGTTCTCATCACGGGCGCGTCGAGCGGAATTGGTCGCGAAGTGGCTTCTCGTCTTGCCGGGCGGGGTCTGACATTGGCCCTGACGGGCCGGAGCTTGGGAAAACTCGAGGCGCTCGGTTTGGAGGCGGATTTGATCCCGGCCGATCTCACCGCACCCGGCTCGGCGGCAGCGGTCGTCGAAAAATCCGTCGCGGCGATGGGCGGCCTGGATGCGGTCATTCACTGTGCAGGGGTTGGATTCATCAAGCCGCTCACTGAGACGACCGATCAGGATTTCACCCGCATTCTGAACGTGAATACGCGGGCGACCTTTCTGTTGGCGAAGGAAGCCTGCGCCGTGATGGCGGCTTCCAAGAAGGGCTTGTTTGTGACGATTCCGGGAATCCTCGGAAAGGCTCCGATGCGCAATGCCTCGGCTTATGTCGCGAGCAAGTATGCCGTCACCGGCTTCATCAAATGCCTCGCCCAAGAATATCAACGAAGTGGCATCCGGTTTTCCCTCCTGCATCTCGGCGGTGTGGATACGCCGTTTTGGGACGATATCTCGATGGCGGTGCAGCGGGACAAAATGATCCCGGTCTCAACGGCGGCCGACTTGGTTTTGCAGGCGTTTGACGCTCCATCGCATCTCGTGCTCAGCGAAATCGTGATGCAGCCGGAGAGTCATCAATTGGTGTAGGGGTTTTCGCCTTCGGATCGGGCGATCACCACCGCGGCCACTGTGTCGCCGTAAACATTCACAGTCGTCCGGGCCATATCGAGCAATCGGTCGACTGCGAGAACAATGCCGATGGCTTCCAGGGGGAGACCCACCGCTCCGAGGATGACGACGATGGCGACAAGGCTCGCGGCCGGAATCCCGGCGACGCCGATGGAAGTCAGCAGCGAGAGCACGACGACCGTAACCTGCGTCGAGAGGGAAAGTTCGATTCCGTAGATCTGGGCGATAAATAGGACAACGGCGCATTCATAGAGCGCTGTCCCGTTCATGTTCACGGTCGCACCGAGCGGAATCGTGAAACCGGCGACGCGGCGTGACACACCGGAATTTTTCTGAAGGCATTCGAGCGTGAGGGGCACGGTCGCGGCGGAGGAGGCGGTAGAAAAAGCCGTGAGCAGCGCCGGGGAAACGGCGCGCAGGTGTTGCTTTTGAGTGATCCCCGCGAACCGCATAATCAGTGGCAACATCAGGAACATGTGAATGGCCAATCCCGCGATGACACACAGGAAGAAGCCACCGAGCGGCAGAATCGCGGCAAATCCCGTGCCGGCGACCGTCGCCGCCACAAGCGCGAAGACGCCGATCGGCGTGAACCGGATAATGGAATCCGTGATCAAAATCATCACCTCATAGACATCGTCCCACCACTGGGCCACGCGGGCGCTCCGCTCGGCCGGAAGGCGTGTCACAAAGTAACCAAAAAGAAGGCTGAATGTGATCACGGCGAGCATCTCGCCATTCTTGGTAAGCGCCTCAAAAATGTTTGAGGGAATCATGCGTTGAAAGATCGCTATGATGTCCGCCCCGCTCCGGCCCTCGATTTTCGAGGCAACCTTTGACGCGTCTTCCCCGGCGGAGGCAATCATGGCCGCCGAGACCTCCGGAGACACCTGGCCGGGCCGGGCGATATTCATGACGAGCAATCCGACGATGACGGCGAGGAGCGTCGTTCCCAGATAAAACGAAACGGTTTTCGCCCCGAGCCGTCCGAAAGCCTGCTCGCCGCTGAGCTTGGCGACCGACGAAATCACAGCGGTCGCGATGAGTGGAACGACCAGCATTTGAAGCGCGCGGAGGAAGAGTTTCCCGATAAAATCGAGGGTCGCAAAGACATCCAGCGGCCCGATCTGGTTCGGTGCAAAAAGCCCCGTCAGCGCAGCCAGAACAATCGCGATGAGAATTTGCCAGTGCAGGGCCGGAAGACGAAAGCGGGAAACGGACATGCCGGAGGATGAAGCATTCCCTGTGCCCGGGACGACTCAAAAACGCCGGGCCCTTTGATCAGGCGTTGGCGGAGCTCGCGTGGCAGGGGCCGTGTTTTCTCTCCATCAAGGTGGACGGAATCCGCATTTCTCCCGGGAACAGCGTGCGAATTCGCTCGCATCCCCCGAGAGATTTCCGTTCTCTTTGTTCCCCTTTGCCATGCCTGATTACCACCTTGACCACCTCGACCACTTGGAGTCCGAGGCGATTTTCATCATCCGCGAAGCACTGGCGCAGTTTGAGAAACCGGCGATCCTTTTTTCGGGGGGGAAAGACTCGATCGTGCTCGCCCACCTCGCGGCGAAGGCCGTCTGGCCGGGAAAACTGCCGCTTCCGTTGGTTCACATCGATACCGGGCACAATTTCCCCGAGACCATGACCTTCCGCGACGACTTTCAAGCGTCGCTGTCCGCCCGCTTGGTGGTCGGATCGGTCGAGGAAAGTATCCGCGCCGGCCGGGTGCGGGAGGAGACGGGCCCCCAAGCTTCGCGCAATGCCCTCCAAACGGTGACTCTTCTCGACACAATTGAGAAACACGGCTTCGACGCATGTCTCGGTGGCGGACGTCGGGACGAAGAAAAGGCCCGGGCCAAAGAACGATTTTTCTCTCATCGCGACGGATTCGGGCAGTGGGATCCGAAAAACCAGCGCCCCGAACTCTGGAATCTCTTCAATGGGCGCAAACAACACGGTGAACATTTCCGCGTCTTCCCGCTCTCGAATTTCACCGAGATGGACATCTGGATGTATCTTCAGAGGGAAAAAATCCCGCTCCCGTCGCTGTATTTCGCCCACGAGCGGGAGGTCATCTCACGCGGTGGCACGTTGCTGGCGGTGACCGACTTTATCACGCTGCTCCCCGAGGACCGGCCGGAGGTGCGTCGGGTCCGGTTCCGCACCATCGGTGACGCGACCTGCACGGGTGCCGTGCTTTCGGACGCGGCCACGTTGGATGACATTATTGCCGAGGTCGCAGCCGCCCGCCAGACCGAACGCGGTACCCGCGCCGATGACCGGCGCTCCGAGACTGCGATGGAAGACCGCAAAAAAGAGGGCTACTTCTAAGCCCGTCCGCCTTTGATTTTCGACCAAATGGACCTTCTTCGTTTTGCAACTGCCGGCTCCGTCGATGACGGAAAATCCACCCTCATCGGCCGACTCCTCCACGACACCAAGAGCATCTTCGAGGACCAACTTGAAGCCGTGCGCGAAAGTTCCACCCGACGCGGTGATGCCGTGCTGAATCTCGCGCTTCTGACGGATGGACTGCGCGCCGAACGCGAGCAGGGGATCACTATCGACGTCGCCTACCGGTATTTCTCCACACCCCGCCGCAAGTTCATCATCGCCGACACGCCTGGGCATATCCAATACACGCGGAACATGGTTACCGGAGCCTCGACGGCGAATCTCTCCATTGTCCTCGTCGATGCCCGGCAGGGCGTGCTGGAGCAAACGCGGCGTCATGCCTTCATCTCGAATCTCCTCCGGATCCAGCATGTCGTTTTAGCGGTCAACAAAATGGACCTCGTTGGCTACAGCGAAGATGTGTTCAATGAGATCGTGGCGGACTTTCAAGCGTTTGCCTCGCGGCTCGACGCCATCGTGGATATCACCGCGATCCCACTCTCGGCTCTCAACGGCGACCATGTCGCCGAGAAATCAAAGAACATGCCATGGTATGCCGGGCCGTCGCTGCTTTACCATCTGGAGAACGTCTATGTCGGCGGCGAAGAGAACCACGTCGAAGCCCGTTTTCCGGTGCAGTATGTGATCCGGCCACACGGCGAGGAATGGCACGATTTCCGTGGCTACGCCGGACGCGTGGCCGGTGGCGTCTTCAAGCCCGGTGACGAAGTTCAGGTCCTGCCCTCGGGATTCCGCTCTCGCATCGAGACGATTTACAAAGACCAGACGCCCATCCCCGAGGCCTTCCCGCCCCAGTCCGTCGTTATCACCCTGGCCGATGACATCGACATCTCGCGGGGCGACATGCTGGTCAAAACCAACACCCCGCCCCAGGTCGCCCAAGACATTGAGGCGATGATTTGTTCCTTCAGCCAACGCCCTCTCCCGGCCGGCGCGAAATGCATCGTCCGGCACACGACCCGCGAGTCAAAGGCGATCGTTCAGGATGTCCGCTACATCGTGGATATGAACACGCTTCACAAAACCGAGGAAAAGAGCGCTTTTGCCATGAACGACATCGGCCGCATCTCCCTTCGGCTGGCCCAGCCACTTTTGTGTGACTCCTACTCCCGCAACCGCATCACCGGTTCCCTCATCCTCATCGACCCGCTTACAAACGAAACGATTGCCGCGGGCATGATTGTTTAGCCAAGGAGGATTGAAGAGAAGGAGAGGGGCTCCGGGAAATTTGGAATCTGGAATTCGCAATTTCTTTAAACCCTGTGGATCACGAGGTCGTCGTCGTGAAATCCCATCCCCAAGAATCAGCTCGTCTGTCCACGCGCACATGCCTCAAAAATTCCCGGGAAACTTGAACAAAGGGTAGCGATCACATGCAATGGGCAGTAATCCCGCATGCGGGATACCACCCATTCAACGGAATCCCTGAAAATCCCCGGCACATCGCGCGCATGGCTGTGTGGGTACGAATGTTTTATTGACGAATCATGGCAGTTGGCTACATAGATTGCGTATGGCTTCTACGTATTCTATTACCGAAGCTCAGGCAAATTTTCCTTCCATCGTTCGGGCGGCAGAGGACGAAATTGTGACGATTACCCGCCGGGATGAGGTTGTCGGCTATCTTGTTTCCCCGGATCGCATGGACGCAATCCTGGAATCCATGGAGATTCTTGCGAACCCCAAGGCGATGAATGCAATCCGGCAATACGAAAAAGGCCGCACAGAATTTCACGCGCTTTCGTCACTCAAGGAATGACGCGCGTCAACCTTGCTTCGCAAGTCATTGAATATATCGGTCAACTGGCACCGGAGCCCCGCAAAAAGCTTCGACTTGCTTTGCATCAGCTTGAGCGCGAACACGGTGACATCAAAGCATTGGAAGGCAAACTCGCTGGATACCTGAGACTCCGGTCAGGGGCGCATCGGGTGATTTTTGCGAGGCGAGTCCGGCAAGGTCACCCGGAGATTGACTGCATTTTTGCGGAGCACCGAGCGCTTGTGTATGATGTTTTTACCGCTGCTCTTGCGATTCAAGAAGTCAGGCGAGATCGCTAGGTTGGTTCGACCTCGAACACCCAGTAGGGTTGCCGTTCGCTTGCGGATCGGTCTCCAGGAGGAAGAACCACTCATGGACACTGATCGGGAATGCTCAATGGCGCATTCTGCCAGTATTGGAAAAACCAGAGCAGGCAGGGAGCAAAAGGCGGGCCGGTCGATGACGATCGTCTTCGACCGTGGGAGGTGGAGGCAATGGCTCCTCGCAAACCCGTTTGCCGAGAGCCAAGGCCGCCAGCGCCGGGAATGGCGACGCCATTCCCCCGCCTTTTCCTCTCTCAATAAATACCGGCCCGCAGGGCCATCCGCCGGGGCAATCGGCCCGGCGTCATGAGTGTCAATGAGTGGTTCAATTCTTCCTCCGCTCCAGTTCCGTTCATTCTCTCTGCTTTCTCCGCATCCCCGGTGCGCTCTGTGGTATGATCCAACTTACCGATTGCGAGAGATTGGCAGCACTATTACCATTTCCCCATGAGCATTACCATTGATCAGGCAGGGCGCTTGGTGGTGCCCAAGGCCTTGCGGGAGCGGTTTGGTCTGAGTCCCGGAGCCGAGATTGAGATCGAGCCTCTGGCCGACGGACTTCGCCTGCGGGTCCGCACCAGCGAACCAACGTTTGTCGAAAAAGACGGCCTGCTGGTCCATCACGGCGGCGGTCATCTATCGGATCTCGACAGTACCGCCTTCATCAACCACCAGCGCCAGTCCCGTGCAATCAGTGCCACCTCATGAGCGCGGGAGTCTTCTTTGATACGTCGGTTTTGGTCCCGGCCGTCTGCGATCAACTCGCCCACCACCCCGCCTCGTTCGCTCGATTGGTCGCGGCGCTGCGTTCGAAAAATGTTCCGGTCCATACCAGTTCCCATGTCCTGGCCGAATGCTATGCCACGCTCACGGCTCTGCCGCTGCGCCGCCGCATCTCCGGGCCGGAGGCTCTCAACCTCATCGAAACCAACTTCGCCAAACGCTTGAGAATCATCACCCTCTCGGTTTCCGATACGGTCAAGGCCCTTCGCCGGACATCCGACCTCGGCCGTATCAGCGGACAGGTTTACGACGCTCTTCTTCTGACCGCCGCCGAGAAGGCCGACTGTCGAACGCTCTACACCTACAATCTCGCTCATTTCCAGAGTCTTCACCCAGCCCTCATCATCACCCCGCCCTGAGGCCGCTTTTCGGAAATCAGGAACACCTGTGCTTCGTGCTGAAACCGGTTTTCCCGCTTTTCATGTCGGCATCTTTCACGTAATGCGTGCGAGCCCGTAGATTTTCCTGCCATGCAGATGCGCCCAATCGTTCCATGCCTGTGCGTGGTCATGCCTGTCTTCAACGAAGCGGCAACAGTGGAGGAGGTCATCCGGGTGGTTCTCGCCCAACCGCTGGTTGAGGAATTGATCTGTGTGGATGATTTTTCCTCGGACGGCACCCGTGCCGTTCTTGAAAAGCTGGCCGCCTCCGAGCCTCGCATGCGCGTCTTCTCGCATATGGTCAACATGGGCAAAGGCGCGGCGTTGCGGACGGGGATCTCCCACGCCCGGTCGGCGTATGTGATCATTCAGGATGCCGACCTCGAATACGACCCGCATGAGTATCCGAAGGTTCTCGGTCCGATCTTGGGAAACCGCGCCGATGTCGTGTTCGGTTCGCGCTTCTTGGGCTCCGAAGCCCACCGCGTACTCTACTTTTGGCACTCGGTCGGCAACACCTTCCTCACGCTGCTTTCGAACATGTTCACGAACCTGAATCTCACGGACATGGAGACCTGCTACAAAGCGTTCCGCCGCGAGATCATCCAGTCAATTGCGATTGAGGAAAACCGTTTCGGCTTCGAGCCGGAAATCACCGCCAAAGTCGCCCGTCTCGGTGTCCGTATCTACGAAGTCTCGATTTCCTATCACGGACGCACGTATGCCGAAGGCAAAAAAGTCGGCTGGCGCGACGGCGTCAGCGCCATTCGGTGCATCCTCAAGTACGGACTCGTGCAGAGAATCACGTAACCGCCTGGATCGAGGAAAGCGGCACGCCGGGTCTTTGGTATCCCCCGCCGAGACGCCAAGGCGCAGAGAGTTGGAACCACTCATGGACACTGATCGGGAATGCTCAATGGAGCATTCCACCAGTATTGGAAAAACCAGAGCAGGCAGGGAGTAAAAGGCGGGCCGGTCGATGACGAATGTCTTCGACCGTGGGCGGTGTAGGCAATGGCTACTCGCAAACCCGTTTGCCGAGAGCCAAGGCCGCCAGCGCCGGAATGGCGACCCCATCCCCCCGCCTTTTCTCCCTCAAACTCCCACCGGCCCGCCGGGCCATCCGCCGGGGCAATTGGCCCGGCGTTATGAGAGAACATCAGTGGTTCAATTCTTCCTCCGCTCCAGTTCCGTTAATGCCGTCAATTGATTCGGCAAAGCCTCACCCGTTCAGGGCTGTCACGGATGATCGCGACAGTCTTCCTGCGCTGCGCTCCGGTTCTGTCTGCTTTCCCTGCATCCCCGGGGCGGTTGGTTGTAAGATTCCGTCGGATTTTCGCGGAGTGTCTGTCATTCGCGCTCGTCTCACCGCGTATCTTTACTAAACTGATCGTTGATGAAAGCCGTGTTCAACCCCTTCGCTCACGAGGCGCTTAGCGGGCTTCGCATTCTTCAGATCTTTAACAGATACCTCCAGTATGGGGGAGAGGAGGGAAGCGTTTATTGGATTGGCGACGCTCTCCAAGAATTCGTTGACGTAGAGTATTTTTTCGAGTCGTCGCAGACATTTGTCGGCGAATCGATACTGAGTCGTATGGCGCTTCCCCTCCGGGCCTGGAGAAATTTTGTTGTGGCCAGAAAGCTCCGGCGTTTGCAGGCGGTGGGTCGTTTTGGACTTTGGCAGATTCACAATGTTTTCCCTGCCCTTTCGCCAGCCGTTTATCTCGAGGCCTTTGAGCAGAAAGTACCGGTGCTCCACTACCTCCACAATTACCGTCTCTCATGCGTGAATGGGTTCTTCCTCAACCACGGAAATGCCTGCACTACCTGCATTGATGGCAATTTTTGGAATGCGCCGCGAACGGCTTGCTGGCATCAAAGTCGACTCCAAAGCGGCGTGATGGCAGCGATTTTGGCGGAAGTACGTCGATTGGGGATCTTGCAGAAAATCAACCGGTGGATCGCCATCAGCCAAGCTCAGAAAGATCTTCACGTGAGAATGGGGATTCCGGCGACGAGGATTGATGTCGTTCCGCATTTTTTGGAGCCCCAAGATCCTGCTCCCGACTTTCCTTCACGAGGGCATGCCCTTTTCCTCGGGCGACTTTCCGAAGAAAAGGGCGTTTCGGAATTGATCCGGGCATGGGGCAAAGTGTCCCCACGTCGCTTTCGTCTGGATATCATCGGCGACGGTCCGGAGAGTGCCGGTCTGCGTCGACAGGTAGAGGAAGAGAACGTGGATGGAGTCCGTTTCCACGGCTTTTGTCGACCGGAGGCGGCTCGGCTTCATTGGACAAATGCCTCCTTCATTGTGGTTCCCTCTATTTGGCAGGAACCATTTGGCATGGTTGTTCTGGAAGCTTGGGCGAAAAAGCGTGCAGTGGTCGCCTATGGATCGGGAGCATTGCCCGAGCTGATCTCGCATGGTGTGGATGGTCTCCTCGTCCGAACCCGCGATGTCGATGGACTGGCAAGAGCCGTGCAAACGCTGCTGGAAAATCCGGAGACGGCGCGAGAGATGGGGCGACGCGGCCATGAAAAGCTCCGAGAGGTTTACAACAAAGACAAATGGTTGAAGAAGCTTGCAAGCTCGTATACCTCGGCTTTGTCGGGAGCTTGAGAACAAATGATTTTTTTTCGAACACAGGCCGAGGAACTGTTTGGGGATCGCCGACGTGTTGCGCCGTGGGTTTTTTGGGTTGTACCATTGACGGCCCTTGCGGGTATTCTGTTTCTGGATTTGGCATCCACCGGCGTTATTCTCACCCCACTGCTTTCGCTGACGACTTTGGCGGCTTTGGCGTTCTTTCTTCCGCCGCTTCAGATGACCTTTTGGGCGGGGATTTACTGCGTCGTCGTTTGCGTCGTTTTCTGGGTGGCCTACTTTGGGTCAAACTCTGATCCGACCGCCGAAACCACGGTTTACGTGCGAACCGGCTCTTTTTTGATCGGCGCGATCGTAACGGTTGTCTTGTGTGGCACTCGAAGTAAAGCCCGGGGACAATTTGATGCCCTTCGGCGGGTCTTTGAGAAAATGCCGGTTGCGGTCGTCATCTCCGATGCATCCGGGCTCATTCTTTTTGCCAATGGCTCGGCCCGCGATGCTCTCAAGGTCGATGCAGAGGGGATCCGCGGACAGTCGATTTTCAGTCTCGGATCGGAGACTCAGAAGAAAGGCGATCGGATCCAGTCCTACCTTGAATTGTGTGATCATCCGGGAAGGCAGCATGAATCCGTGTTACTTCTGGGGTATACGGGCAAGCAGGTTTATCGTTGTATGCAGTCAGGCATCGTGCTCCTCGGTTGCCCATGCGTAATGACCACTTTGGTGCAAGACCGGCGGTCTGATCAGGAGATGGCTCCCGGCCAATGAAACCCCAGAGAAGAATAACGAAAATCTTTTCGCTTTGAAGGGTCGGAGCGGGTAAACAGCCCGTATTCCCCGCTCCTTCGCCGGTAACCACCAGCGAACAGGCGACGCAGACGGTGATGCAAGATGCTTGGTCGCCGCAACCACCTCGGGAAAGGTGCGCTCGCCCTCCAAGCAGATGACTCGGACTCGGCTGACCCACTGGCACTCAAATTCGAGCCTGTCACCGTGTAAACGGCGAGCGGGTGGGGGAGTGTCATCATCCTGACACGCGCACGGAGAAGATGCTCCACAAAGACCGCATCCCCGATCGTGCGAAAATCCGTGGGGAACGAGTTCCCGCCGCAAACAACACGTCGTCGCATAAACATCGCGCAGCTCAATGTGCAGAGATGGACCAGGCGGGTGTGAACCCGGTTTGGACGAATGATCCGCCGATAAGTCATCGCTTCCCCATCCTGATCGACCAGAAGTGCATCGCCGAACAGAACGTCAAGATCAGGCATTTTCGAGAAAATCTCAGCTACCCGCGCAAGAGCTCCCTGCAGATACTGTTCGTCGCAATTGAGATAGGCAACAATTTCGCCGGTCGATTTGGAGAACCCCCGGTTGATGGCATCATACATGCCGAGGTCCTTTTCACAGTGAATTTGCAGTCTGTGTGCAGACGCTCCCGGTGCCGCGGCCGCCGCAGAAATCAATTCGCCCTCGCGAAAGAAATCCGCGCCCGACTCGCGGGCAAACTCCTCAATCGCGGGCGTGCCAGCGTCTTGAACAAGGTGCTCGACAGAAAGCTCGCGGAGACCGGCGGTCGTACCTTCCCACGAACCCGACGCCCGCCACTCGGCCGCTTGGTCCCTCACACTCGCGACACAAAGCCGCAGCCAGTCGAGCTGTCCGAAGCTGGGCGTCACGATCGAGAACGTCATGCCCTTCAAAATATTGGCCCGCTCAAGCCTGACAAGGAAGGACTGGCCGACAGCTTGGGGCCGAAACCTTCCGCCCGCTGAACAGTGAGGCCAACGGCCGCGGGAAACGTCGTGAGGAGGAGAGATTTAACCACTCATGGAAATTAATCTGGAACGGCCAACAATTCCGTTCCGCCAGTATTGGAAAATCACAGGGAGAAAAAGGGTGGGGGAGATGACACCCGTCATCGCCCGAAGGACCCGCCGCGCGGGAGTCTCGGCAAACAGGTTTGCCAGCACTCCCCATCGGCCGGTCCCGGAAGGCGCAGCCATCCCCCCCCGTTCCTCCCTCAAAACCCCCAGCCCAAAGGGCCATCCGCCCGGGCACATTGGCCCGGCGTTGATAGTGCAGATTAGTGGTTAATCTCTTCTGCTCGCTTTCGCGTCGCTCCCAACCAGCGGACCGGTTCGTTGACCTTTGTCGAGATCGCGGTATAGAACAGTCATCATGAAGGTCATCGGAAAACGACTGTCGGCGAAAGACAGCCCGACCGTTTGCGCAGCACGTGCGTTGCGGCTCATCCAAGCCGCGAGCGAGTTGACCTCCTCCCCCCGTCCCAGGGGATTTGTTTTCAAAGCTCGAACCTATGCGGCCTACGAGATTTGGAAAGCATCGCAATCCAACCCCAGGCTTTGGTGAGTGACCCGGTTCCTGCGAATCCATTGGTTCGCGTTTGTTCGCTCTTGAACGCAGCCGGTGCCGAGTATCTGGTCATCGGTGCGTGGGCCATGATTTTGAACAATATTGTGCGCGCAACGGAAGATGTTGATCTCCTCATTGCGAGCCGGTGGGAGAATTACGAGCGGGTGATCACGGCTTTGAGCGGACTCGAGGACCACGCCGCCGCTCAGCTCTCCCCCCGCGACTTCGAGGAGAATGTTGTCATCAAGATCGCTGACGAAGTGGAAGTCGATGTCAGCACCCGCGCTTGGACGGTTACTTACGACAACGCCCGGCCCCGCGCGCTGGAAGCCGAGATCGACGGAGTGAGCATCCCCTACCTTTCTGTTCAGGACCTTATCGCGAGCAAGCAAACCTACCGCGAGCAGGATCGGGCGGACGTCGAGCGACTCAAGAGGCTTTTGTAACTCCCATTCACCCCGTTGAATCATTCCCGGTGGGAGGAACCACTGATGGACACTCATCTGGAACGGCCAACAATTCCGTTCCGCCAGTATTGGAAAATCACAGGGAGAAAAAGGGTGGGGGAGATGACACCCGTCATCGCCCGAAGGACCCGCCGCGCGGGAGTCTCGGCAAACAGGTTTGCCAGCACTCCCCATCGGCCGGTCCCGGAAGGCGCAGCCATCCGCCCCCCTTTCCTCCCTCACCCCCCCCGGCCCAAAGGGCCATCCGCCGGGGCACATTGGCCCGACGTCGTTAGTGCAGAGGAGTGGTTGAAAAATCGTCCACCTCCTGAAAGCGCCGTTGCCCCTCGATTTCGTGCTTTCGTTCTGCCCCCGCCGCTTCCATTGTTCTCCTCCGTCGGCAGGCTGCATGAATATTCTTTTTGACCATCCGTCCCCGTTTTCATTGGCCCACGGAGGATTTCAGATCCAGATCGAGCAAACGAAAAAGGCGTTGGAAGACAGGGGACTCGACGTTGAGTGGCTTCGTTGGTGGGACGGCAGTCAGCGGGGTGACCTCATCCACTATTTTGGACGGCCCTTGGGAGGATACATCCACTTTGCGCAACAGAAAGGGATGAAGGTGGTCATGATGGAGCTCCTCACCGGGCCGGGATCCCGTCCCTCCTGGGCGCGTTTTTTGCAACGAATGCTTATGACTTCTGCAAAACGGCTTCTTCCGGCGGAGTTTACCGGGAAGCTCGCATGGGAATCTTACCGTCTCGCCGATGGCATTATGGCGCTAACGGAGTGGGAAAAGCGCCTGATGGTCGAAATGTTTTCAGCGGATCCTTGCCGGGTCGATGTTGTGCCAAACGGAGTCGAGGAGGTTTTTTTCCCGTGCTCGAACGCTCCCCGCGAGCCGGATGCCGGTAAGTGGCTGGTTTGCACGGCCACCATTACCGAGCGAAAGCGTGTTTTGGAACTCGCCGAGGCGGCCGTCGCGGCCGGCGTGCCGGTATGGATCGTTGGCGAGCCCTATTCCCAAGTTGACCCCTACTTTGTGAGATTTCGTGAGGTGGTCGCCGGGTCAAACGGCTTGGTGCGTTACGAGGGAGGAGTTCGGGATCGCCAGAGGTTGGCGGAGATTTACCGGGAGGCGCGGGGCTTTGTTTTGTTGAGCACGATGGAAACGCTGAGCCTTTCCGCTCTGGAAGCCGCGGCCTCAGGCTGTCCGTTGCTTCTCTCGGACCTCCCATGGGCCCGGTGTTCCTTCGAATCGCATGCCTCATATTGTGCGATCGGAGGCCTTGATGCCACCGCCCGCGTTCTTCGAAGGTTCTCCGAGGACTCGTCCGTCCGGCGTCCTCCGCCAGTGCCGATGAGGTGGAGCGATGTGGCGTCGCGGTTGGAGTCTTTTTATCGCCGGGTGCTGGCTGGTTCCATCGTCGCGTCTTGATTTCCGCTTTTACTGAGGATAGACCGATCCCCTCGTAGCCACCGTATCTCGCCGCCATCGTCCGATCTCCCATGCGCAACTCTCCTTCTCCGCCCATTGATTTGCGCCCGCTCATGATCGGGGCCGTTATTCTTGTCGGTCTCATCGGTGCCCTTTTCGCGGGTCAGGCCGTGGCCGCCGAGAATTACCGCCTTTTGGTGCTCATCGTGGGTGGTTCTTTGGCGATTTTGATTCCCCTCATCATGCGGGACAAGGTTTGGGTGCTCATTCCGGTGACCTGGCTCCTCACCGGCACGGTCGGAGTCCTCCCGCTCCCCTTCAGTGTCCGTGAGTTGGGGATCCTCGCGGCATTCGGATCGTTTGTGGTCTATTCACTGATGAAGAAGGTTTCGAGGCCCGCGCCCCTCGGCGTCGTGGACGGAATCCTGATCATCAATATCGTTTACCTCATTACGGTCTATTTCCGGAATCCGGCAGGGGTCCTGTTCTTTCAGACGGATATCGTGGGCGCCCGTCCCTATTTTTCCATCGTCATTACCCTGTTGGGCTTCTGGGTGCTCCAGCGAGCGTTTCTCACCCCCCGATTGGCCTTTTGGCTTCCTGCCATGCAGTCGATCGGGGCCGTGTTGGCGTCCCTCGTAGCCTTCTTGACCTCTACGTTTCCTTTCCTGGTCCCGATTATTTACCCGATCTACTCCGGGGTTTCGATTGAGAGCTACATGAACCAATCCGTCGTCGGTTCCAGTGCTCCAAGCGGTGATCAAAGAAAAATAGAGTGGTTGGTTTACGCAAAAACGGTCGTCCCTGTGCTCCTGTCCTACGTCGCCCCCGTCAAGTTGGTGCTTTTTCTGGTGCCGCTTCGATCGCTCATCTTCTACACGGCGACGATTGGAATGCTCTACTCCGGTTTTCGAAGCGGAATTGCTTATTTGGGCGTCTTCGTCCTGTTGGCGGCCTACTTCCGGGAGGGGACGCAGGGCTTAGTCCGGGCGATTTTTGGAGTTCTCCTGGCCGTTGTCGTCCTGTTTACGTTAAGCAACGCGGGCGTTTGGTTACCTGTCCAGGCCCAGCGAGCTCTCTCTTTCCTTCCCGGGCAGTGGGACTACATCGCGGTTGAAGACGCCAGCGCCTCGAGTGAGTGGCGGTTTGAGATGTGGAAATCCGTGCTTTCCTCCGACCGCTATATCAAAGACAAAATTTTTGGGGATGGCTTTGGCTACGATCTCAAGGTTTTGGCAGCTTTTGTGGCGAAAACCATGCCGGGGCAAGGTGGCGTAACACCCGAGGATGTTCAGGAGTATTTTATGATCACCGGATCCTACCACAGCGGCCCCATTTCGGCCATTCGGTATGTGGGGGTCGTCGGTTTGTTTCTCTTCACGGTTCTTCTCGTCGCCTCCGCGCGCTACGCGTGGAAAATCATCCGATTGGCAAAGAATACCCCGTTTTTTCCCCTGGCTTTGTTCGTGGGAATTCCCGTGATCTATAAACCCTTCGAGTACTGGTTTGTTTTTGGCGGACTGGACAGTGACTACCCGCAAGCCATTATGGCATTGGCTCTTCTCAATTTGACTTACCGGTCCTTGCAGAAATGGAGGCTGGAACAGGCGTCCCCCGCGCCGGCTCCGGCGTTTGATCCGGTGCCTTCGGCATGAGCCGCTCAAAAAATTTTTTTTCCGGGCTGGTCTTCGGTTATGGGACCATTGGGGCCAATATCGCCTATACCCTCGCCAGTGTTCCGCTCGCCCTGCATTATCTGGGCAAGGAGGAGTTCGGCCTTTGGGCTCTGGCCCAGCAAGTCGCCGGGTATCTGTTGCTCCTCGACCTTGGAATTTCCTCGGCCGTTAGCCGTTTTTTGGCGGACCACAAAGACAATGTCAACGGGGGAGAATATGGCAGTTTGTTGCTCACTGGAGGGATGGTGTTTCTCTTGCAGGGACTGCTCATCGCCATCGTCGGCGTTGGATTTTCCGTTTTGGCTCCGCCGTTGTTTTCCGTTCCCCCAACGCTGGCCGAGGATTTCACTCGCTTGCTCGGCCTGCTCTCCTTGTTAGCCGGCCTGACCGTGGCGCTTCGCTCGATCGGTTCGCCTCTTTGGGCCTTTCAAAGGCTGGATCTCGTCAACCTCGTCTCCGCCGGCGGCCTGCTTCTGGGCTTGGTCATGCTGTGGGCGGGATTTCAGCTGGGTTTGGGCATCTATAGTGTGGTCTTGGCTCCAATCCCCGGTTTGATTCTAGCAACAGCCTCGGTGGCTATCTTGTGCTATTCTAAAGGCTACTATCCAAGCGCGGGAGCCTGGGGAAGGCCTCGGTGGCAGGTCTTTTGCGGCGTGTTCGTATTCGGGAAAGATATTTTGCTCATGAGTATCGGATCTCAGCTCGTGAATGCCAGCCAAGTGATGATCATCAGCCGTCTTTTGGGGCTCGACGCAGCGGCTACGTATTCGATTGCCACGAAATTCGCCACCATGGGGCAGCAGTTCGTGGGGAAAATTCTCGAGAGCTCTGCGCCGGGTCTCACTGAGATGTTTGTTCGCGGGGAGCATGCGCGATTTGCCCGCCGTTTCTGGGACATCCTCAGCGCCACGGCCGCGGTTGCTGCAATCGGCGGAGCCGGACTGGCGGTCTGCAATCGGGGCATCGTCGAGATCTGGACCCGCGGTGCCATCCATTGGCCAGCTTCCGGCGATTTGCTGCTGGGTTTGGGGCTGATCTGCACGGCTCTCAGCCGTGCCGTCGTCGGGCTCTTTGGGATCACCAAGAATCTTCGGCCGGTGAGACATGTCTATTTGGTCGAGGGGCTGATCTTTGTGGCACTCGCCTTTGTTTTGGGAACAATGTGGGGGATTGCTGGGATCCTCGTCGCCTCACTGCTGGCTCAGTTGTTGATAACCACTCCTTTGGCTCTTGTGGCGGCCCGCCCGGTTCTGAGGACAATCCAACCCGCCGTCAAAGCTTACCTGATTCCGGCTGCCATTTGCATCGTTCTCTGGCTGGGGTTTGTCGAACTCGCCCCGCCAACCAAAACATGGCCGCAAATGCTGGCCGTGGCTGGTAGCGTCTTGATCGTCTCCTCACTCGCTGCATTCTATCTCGTCTTTTCGCCAGTCCTAAGAAAAGACATCTCCCTCCGCTTGCGCGGTAGAATACGTGTTGAAAACTGAAATTTGTGAAATCTACAGAGATATAAACGATGAATGAGCGTTATGACGAGAATCAGAGTAAATCGATTAATTGAAAATCTCAAACGCATGAGGAACGTTTTCATATTGATTCTGGCTCCAATCATCATTTTTTCTGGTGCAAACTTCTTTTTTTCCTCGGTTGTCTATTTCGAAAATGCATCCGACAGCTTGATTGTTGACTCATTGAAACGTTCCCAAGAAGCCGGACGCGATGAGCCGTTTATGCAGCGAAAAGATCTTAGATTGACGCAAGACTATGCGCCTTATTATTCACAGTTCGGATTGACTTACCGAGTTCTCCAGCCTTTTTCACGTTATGTAAACAATTACCGACTGCTCTCAAGCGTATTATCGATCGTCAATGCAGTTTGCACCGCGTTGGTTCTGGGATCATTTTCCGTTTATCTTTTGAAACTGTATTCTTTCGATGCATCCATCACTTTTTTAACTTTGTGCAGTTTCACGCCAACATTTCTCCTCTTCTCTGGAAGCTTTTACTGGCAATTGCCTCTCCTTATGCTTCCTACCCTCGTTTTCTACATTGGGTGTGTTGGATATCCTCTTTTTTCAGTTGCATTAGTTTTTTTGATTCTTCTTATCCGATTCCTTGGAGGATACGAATACGCAACGACCCTGATTCTGTCTCCTGTTGCAGCCTTATTTGTTCGATATGCGTTCGGTGATTTGAGTATCAAGCAGGTCATTCCTCAGGCTGTGATGGCAGTGGTAGCCGGATTGGCCGCTTTCGTTTTTGCCATCTTGATTCATTTACTCGCAATGCATTCAGCTTTAAATTCTTGGAGTGCAACCTTTCATGCTTTCTTTGATGTCGTGTTGTACCGAACGGGTGGGGACTATTTTTCTCGACCTGTGACACTAAAAGGCGACTTGATAGCATTGAGCGTTTCGTTTTTTCAGAACGAATTCTTTCTGACGATTGGGATCGCACTTTTTGCGCTGGTTCTTTCAAGTCGAACATTTGGAAGAACGACATCGGTCAAGCTCGGGCTGGCTTTGGCTTTTTCACTGCTTTGCGGATTTTCGTGGCAGCTGCTCGCACGCGGCCATATGCGAGATCATGCTCATTTGAACTTCATCGTATATTTGATTCCGTTCGGAATTTTGACCTACATAAGCATTTCACGGGTAATACATGAGTTGTTTAGTGTTGGTGTGCTCGGTCGAAGGGGGTAGCTGGTTGTGCAGGATCGTTCGAGTTCAAACCATCGTTCCAAGTAGATGATCGGTTTTCGGAACTGCGTTGGAAACTTGGAACTTGCCACATACCCTTTCCCTGCAAAGATTCTTTTACTGTGAACAAGGCTGTTTATTTTACCGCGGGTATACTCAGGCTGACACTCGAGCGACCAAGGGATCTCCGACACGTCTTGGGAGTTGCCAATTGGGCCTTGAGCGAAATCTTGGATCCGCTGGCAGATACTCGCTGCTTCGAGCGGGTGACTCTTGATCAACTCGATCCGGCAAGTCATCGCTGGAGTTTCCAAAGTTTTCCCGGAGTTGGAGCCTCGATTTCCCTCGCCGAGGCTGCTGCGCTGGCGGTTTTGGTAAGAAAATCCAATGCCAAGCGGGTGTTTGAGTTCGGGACGTATAAAGGCGTCTCGACGACACAGCTCGCTCTCAACCTACCCCCCGGTGGTATGGTGTTTACCCTTGATCTTCCCGAAGATCATCCGGCGTATTGCTTGGAAATCTCAAAACCGGAGGAACGCGAGATTGCGGGCGAGAAGGGGAAGGGAATTCTTATCCCCGATGATCTGCTACAAAAGGTCACGTTTCTGAAGTCCGATTCGGCCACGTTTGACACGACTCCCTATCGCAGCAGCATAGACCTGGTGTTTGTGGATGGAGCCCACAGTTTCGATTATGTAAAAAATGATACGGAGAAGGCTTTGGAAATGTTGAAACCCGGTGGAATTGTCGCCTGGCATGATTGCACTCCAACTCATCGAGATGTCGTCAGGTATCTTCAATCTTTGCCTGCGAAACCACAGCTTGTTGCCGGAACTGCAATTGCCTTCTATGTTAAAAAGTCATAAAATGTCTCCAGTTATTCATAAGATCCGAAGCCTTCTAGGCCGAGAGAAAACTCGACTTTTCAGAAGACTCAATTTAATCCGCCCTGATTGGAATTCCTCTTTGCCGGAGGAGGCATCTTTTTGGGAAAATGCATTGCGCGACCCCAAAAACCAATGGAATGAAAAGGAGTTTGCTGAACGAACAGACCCAAAACTTCCACTTCAAGATGACTTGGTCGAACTGCTCGCCGATTTTCAGGGGGAAACTGTTCGAATACTGGACGTGGGGGCAGGACCTTTGACCAGAATCGGAAAGAAATGGGACCCAAAAAAGATCGAGATCGTGGCAACCGATCCTTTGGCTGATCTTTATGATCGTATTATGAATGAATGTAGAATCCAGCCTTTGGTTCGTACTATAAAGTGCGAGGGTGAAAAACTTGCAGATCTTTTCCCCTCTTCGTCTTTTGATCTTGCTTATGCCAGCAACAGTTTAGATCACGCTTACTCACCGCTAGAAGTTATAAAGCAAATGCTTTCTGTGTTGAAGCCTGGTAGATCTGTTTATCTTTGGCACTTTGCAAACTGCGGCTTGGGGGAACGATATCAGGGGCTGCACCAATGGAACTTTTGCAGAAAGGGACAAGATCTTGAGATAAATGACGGAAGAAAAAGTCTTCTTCTTTCAAGCGCCTTGGGACCAAAGTGCCTTATAAAATGCTGGGATGACTTTGCTTTCAACTCGCCAGTCGTAGTGACAACAATTCTAAAAAAGTCCTAATCAGTGCTCTCGATCTTTGGATTTGGCCTCAGCCAAGAGGCTTAGCTCCTGCCAAATCCTTTAAATCACCACACCCTTTTGAATGGGATCAAATATGAAGATTCTCATGACCTCGTTCTCCTATTGGCCTCGTCGAGACGGAGTCTCAGAAGCTGCAAGTTCGCTTGCCACGGAAATGGCTCAGAGGGGGCACGAGGTCTGTGCGGTCACCGGTCGGTATGCAGATGAGCCAGAGGAGGAGGTTCTCTCTGGGGTTCGCGTTGTTCGATTCAGCCTAAAGTACAATCTACCTCCGGAGCTTCAACCTGTTATGGAGAAGCAGCGTTTTGTAGCTTTCGTGCAAAACTTTGGGGCAGACTTGTTGGTGAATCATTGCTGGGACACATGGCCATCTCAGTTGATTTTCAAATACGCGTCTGGAGTTCCCGCCAAACGGGTGCAGGTCAGCCATGGATTGACTCGACATCTTTGGACACGGTATTCCCGGTTTCCTTGGGGTCTGGGAGAGTGGATTCGCGGCATTGACTGGACAGCGTGCAGCATGCCTCAAATGATACGCTGGTATGATGCTGTCGTGTTGCTGAGTAAACAAAAGGACGTGAAGCGCTTTTTCGACCATGCACTGGTGCGGCTGCTGAAACACAAAGGCGTGCATGTTATTCCAAATCACACCGATCCTGAGAAGTTTCTCCATTGCGACTGCGACTTTCGATCCCGCCATCGTCTCGCTACTGGACCCCTAGTTCTCTGTGTGGCCAACTATAGTGACGGAAAAAATCAGGCACTGACTGTGGAGGCGTTCCGGCGAGCTCATGTAACCAATTCCACTTTGGTCTTGATTGGCTCAGAGATAAATGATTATGCAAAAGGGGTTCAGGCTCGTGACGCTGTTCTTGCCAAACAGTTTCCAAATTGCAAAGTAGTTTTCCTCGAGCGCCTTTCGCGGCAAGAGACCCTGGGCGCTTTTGCGGGAAGTGATTTGTTTCTACTCACGTCAAACGCGGAGACACAGCCGATTGTTCTGATCGAAGCTATGGCAGCTGGAAAGCCATGGATTTCGACCCCGAGAGGCTGTATTCCCCTAATGGAGGGGGGACTTGTTGCAAGAGGTGCAAAGGAAATCGCCTGTGAGATCCGAAGGGTGCTCTCAGATAGGGATCTTTACGACCGGCTTGCGCAAGCGGGCCGGCAGGCTGCACAGGATACGTATTCGACGCCCAAAATCATGTCGCGTTGGGAGCACCTTTTTTTGAGTCTTGTCGAGCGCGGATGACTGCAATGAGAACCCTTTTCAAGCGCCTCCTGTTGCGAGGGAGGATTCTCAAATGGTGGTTGCGGCGGATTACCGCTATCTTGGCGACAGAGTACCGATCTCTTCTTAGCGCTCACTTGAAGAAGCCTTCTGGTTCGCCTCCGCCGGCCCGCCCATACTCGGGCCAAAGCGTGCGCCGATTGCTTTTTGTCTGCGCCAACATGTGGGAACGCCGCGAGCTGGTTCCCGAACTCCAGCGTTTGGGCGATCTCTGCTTTCTGGATGTTTTGCCTGCTTTGCCGGAGAAAGATGGCAGAGAGGTGTTCGACGAAGGTCATTTCGAAGAACTTTGGAGAAAACAGGTATCGGGACGGTTCGAAACGGCAATTGTCTATCTGGACGCCTCACGGCTGAATCCGCAGATTCTGGCCCGTGTGCGTTCGGTCACGGATGGTCCTGTTTTTGGACTCAACCTCGACGACAAAACCAGCTACACTCGATATTCCGTCTTCGACGGCTCCAAGCAAGGGTATCATGATTGGGCGGGGGCGTTTGATTGCAATCTAACAAACAGCCGCGTCCACGTCGAAATCTATCGGGATGACGGCTTCCCCTGCCTGTATCTGCCAACCGGCTATCATTACAACCCACAGATTCACCGATTCGATTCGGCGTCGGTTTTTCGACAGACTCTCTCCTTTGTTGGAAGTTGCAAACCGGAACGGGAGTGGTTTGTAGATCAGTTAAGATCAGCTGGAATTCCGGTTGTCGTTTTTGGCGGAGGATGGAAGGGCGGCAAATTCACGAATGAAGGGCATGAGATCTATCGAAGCACCCAGATCAATCTCGGAATCGGATACAACCTTCCGGGAACTCAGTTCACCAATCTGAAAAATCGGGATTTTGAATGTCCCGGTTCCGGAGGATGTTACCTGACAACCTATGATTGGGAGCTGGCTAAGTTTTTTGACATTGGGAAAGACATTCTCTGCTACCGTTCTCTGGACGATTTTTTGGAGATTTATCTCTATTATTCCAGAAGGCCCGAGGCGTGCCGAGAAATCGCGCAACGCGGATTCGAAAAGTGCCGTCACGAGCACACGTGGGCTCATCGATTTGCCGATGCTTTTCAAAAGTTCGACTTAAAACCTACGTTGAGACCATGATCTCCAGAATTCGCCATACCTTGGGCGCATTGATTCACACGACACTGGCCAGACGGGCGTTGCGCAAAATCATCGAGTGTCCCGTCGATATACCATTGGACCGATTCGATCGTGAGCGGTGGAAGGAAAGTCTCGTGAATCCGACGGAGTTTTATCGTGATTGCGTCATCTCGTTTCGTCGCCACCTGCCGCAGGTTCTGAAGGACCACCGGGCTTATTTTTCTGAGAATAACCGGGGATTTGGGGAAGATGCGTTTCACGTAATGTGGTGGATGCTGTTTCGAGAACTGCGACCACAGAGGTTCTTGGAGATTGGCGTGTATCGTGGGCAGACACTCAGCTATGCGTCTTTGCTCCATCAAGTTTTTGCGATTTCAGACTCTTCGGTAACGGGCATCTCTCCATTCCTGCCTGCCGGTGATTCCGTCAGCCAATACTCCTCCACCGTCGATTACTGGGCGGACACTTTATCGAACTTCCGTCACTTCTCTTTACCGGTGCCGAACTTGGTCCGGGCCTATTCCACAGATCAAGAAGCAAAGTCAGTGATTCAGAGTGGATCGTGGGATGCCATTTACATTGATGGCAACCACGACTATGAGATTGCACTTTCTGATTGGCAGGTTTGCAGTGCCCGCGTTCCGCGGGGTGGAATCGTCGTTTTGGATGACGCCGGCCTTTCGACAAGTTACCGCCCTCCTGCGTTTGCAACCGGGGGGCATCCCGGTCCATCGCGTCTCGCTGCTGAGATTTCTGGAGATTTTGTTGAGATCCTTCAGGTCGGTCACAATCGCGTTTTTCAAAGAGGCTCATGAAAGTGGCCGTCCTTACGACCGATTCGCGGGAGCATTTCTGCGATTATTCCAGTAAACGGCCGTCTTTTGGCACAGCGCCTCAAGGTCTGTTGGCAGGATTTGCGGATTTGGCTCGAACAACCCATTTGAAACAGGTTCTACCTCCGTTCGAAATCCACGTGATTTCTTGCACGCAGCAACCGATGACGTCTCCGGAGAAGCTGTCCGACAATGTCTGGTTTCACTCCCTCCATGTGCCAAAATGGGGGTGGCTTAAAACGGGGTATTTGGGCTGTATCCTCGCTGTGCGAAAGAAACTCCGCGAGGTCCAGCCCGATCTGGTTCATGCGCAGGGAACCGAGCGAGATTGCGCGATCAGCGCTGTATTCACTCCCTATCCAAAAATTCTCACGATTCACGGGAATCTTCGCCTGATCCGGAAATCGGTTGGTTTCCCGCCCTTTTCCGCTCTTTGGATCCAAAGTTTCCTCGAGGGGTTTGTGGTCCCGCGATTCGACGGTGTCGTTTGCATTACGAATTACACCAAACGGGCTGTGGAAAAAGAGGCCAAACGCACGTGGGTCATCCCCAATGCTGTCGATCCCGCGTTTCTCGCCCTGGGCGATAAACGCGGGATGGAAGATGATAGATTGAAGATGGCAGATGGAGCATTGAGGACGGGGGAGGAGGCCTCAATGCTCGTAGATGAAGGATGGAAGATCGAAGATGGAAGTGCCCCATCTTCAAACTTCCGAATCCTATCTCCCGCACGAGCACCGCTCGTGCTCGTTGTCGCCAATGTCGATACCCGAAAAAACCAGAATGCCCTGATCCTCGCCTTGGACTCACTGGCCCAGCGGCGGCCGTTTTGCCTGCGGTTCTTTGGACGGTGCGGAGAGGACGAGTATGGTCGAGAGTTTCAGCGGCTTGTGTCCGCGCGTTCTTGGTGTGAATACGGCGGCATGATCGGCCGCGAGGCGTTGAGGGCTCAATTTGAAAATGCCTTTGCCTTGATCTTGCCCACGCAGGAGGACAACTGCCCGATGGTGGTTCTGGAGGCCCAGGCGGCCGGGGTTCCTGTGATTGCCTCGAATGTGGGAGGCATACCGGATCTCGTGGAAAATGAAGTCACGGGGTTGATGGTCGATCCGAACGATGGTTCAAGTATGGCTCGGGCTATGGAAACTCTACTCACCGACGCCCAGCTTGTTTTCCACCTCGTCGCAAATGGACGTCGGAAGGCGAAGGATGTTTTTCATCCGCTCGAAATTGCTCGTCAGCATCTCGCTGTTTATCGAGAAATATCTGGGTTATTCGGAAAAGCGTGATGAGACCAGCGGATGTAGTCCATTCTCTCCACTTATAACTCAATCCAATTTGCAGGGTAGAGATCTTTTGGTCGGTTCTTCCCCGGTATAGTCCAAGTGGAGGGCGCAATGACGGTGCGACGAGGCTCACCCAATACTGCCCCCCACCAAGAAAACGAGCTGTTTGCAATAATGATCGCAGAGCAGTGTGCCATGAGGAGGAGATCCTCAATGTCGCGATTGTCGGAGTTATACTCGACGACTTCTGAAGGGCCGGGAAGTCGAATATTCTCTCGGACCCACGACGGATCTTCTGAAAAAATATAGAAACGCGCATTTCGAAACTTTTCGCAAACCAGCTGTGCGGCATTTTCATAGTAGGTTGGTTCCAGCAGGGGCACACCAAACTGCGAATAGTCGCCGCGCCGAACATGGATTGCAACCGAGTGCTTCTCCGCGACCCTTTGTTGCAAAGAAGTAGCTTCATCCGACATTCTCCATGACCCAAATATCTGGTCGCGGATAACTGGCAAGGCCTGTTCGACATGTGAGTAAATTTGCCAGTAGCCGTTCAGTATTACCTTACGGCCGGGGAGAATGGAATTCAATTCACCTGAGTCTTGTGATGCGACGTGTTCATTGATAAACCTCGTTCCCACCCGAGCAAAAACCCATTGAACCGTTCGCTGAATGTCCGGTTGGTTGATGCTTGCCAGTCCTTGAAGCAAACGATGCGCACCATGAGCCGATTCAAAACCAGCACGGCTAAGGCCGATGTCGATGAGGCGATATCGCCTGCGCGGTGTGTGAGTTTGAAAATAGTCGAACCAGGAAGTATCGACAAAAAGCGGACGTGCCTCGCGCATCGCGACGGTCAAGCCAGCGGCATATTGAAAAAGCTGATTCCCCAAACCTGAAGTAATTCTGCTGATAACCATGCAACGCCATGTTTAAGTCTCTCCTTGACGCTTGTTCACAAGAAAAGAGGAGTCCGGATTGGACCGGAGAGTCCAGCTTTCCCAAAGGAATGGGAATCGCCATTCGCAGACATGAGACTTATTCAATTCCTTGACCAACGCAATGTAGTCCGAACGGTAGCGGTTACCAAAAGCGTGAAACTGAACCAGGAAATTTACGACGTTGAGGTGAAGACCCGAGCGCACAAGCGAATCCATCAACTCATATTCGGCGCCCTCAATATTGATCTTCATCAGCTCAATTCTCTCGTGATTGTGCGCATGCAAAAAGTCCGGAGCACTAATAAGCCTAATGCTTACGCCACCTGCTATGCCCGCCTCGAAAACGCGACTGGCTTCTCCAGCTTGGGCGAGAACAGCTTCACCCTCACTGCCAGCAAGCCCTCCTTCAATCAGAATGACTTTCCTATCTGCGCTGAAGCGACGCTTCAGATTTGAAAAAGAGGTGGGGTCTGGCTCAAAAACATAGACCGTACAGTCAAACCTCTTTCGTATGACATCAGCAAAGCTTCCCTCGAATCCGCCCACATCATAGACGATGCTGGAGGCATCGAGGCGATAATTGAACCTCCGCTCACCCGGCCTCAAGAGCTTCCACGCTAGCACGGAGCGCGCATTTCCTCGATTCGCGATAAGTTCCCGTAAAATGCCATAAAGTCGTGCAATCTTCATAGGGAGCAGTTAATCGCAGGGACCCGTTCGTAGAGAGAGTTCGTTCGGAACGTCTTGATGAGGCGGTAACCTTTCGCCGACAGTATCATTCCCGCTGATGTTTCGGGACCTTGCTCGGAAAGAACAAGCGCTGGAGAAAAAGTCTCCCACGGGACTTGACTGAGAATAACGCTATCGTAGCCCTCGGTATCCAAGCACAAAAGGGAAGCTTTACTGGCAAGAGGATACTGTCCAAGAAGGTCGGAAAAATGGAGGATTTCCAATTGAATCTGCTTTTTGACAATTGCAAGATCATCGTCAACGAAACAACGCACTGCCCCTTGATCGAACGATGAGTAAACATGAGGGACGGTCTCCCAGAACGAAACTGTTCCCCTGCTCGCGCCGATTCCTGCGTTAAGGCACTCGTCACGTGGTCTCACCCGTCTGTGTTTCAGAGCGAGTTCCGGAATTGGCTCAACTGTTACGCCTCGCCAGTCGTTTCTGTAGAGAGAATAGGTATTACTCAGCATTCGAGGGTCGTTTGCGCCGATATCAATGTAACAGTGATTTAGATGATGATTCCGCTGAAAGTAGTTGAGGAGAAAAACATCCTCTCCGTCCTGACTATATGAGTGCCGAGGCAAGCTAAAACGGGCAGACCGTGCGCGATAAAGAAGTCTGTAAATGGCCGCGGCTAGTATCGGCTTGGAAAAAAGCCAGCGCTTTATTCGGATCTTTGAATCGTTGCTAATCATTGAAAACAAAAGCAAAAAAGTCAGGAAATTTAAGCTGCTGAGAATGGCCCTGTTGAAGTTCTTTCAGTTGCTGCTTGCTTGTAGATGTCTGCAATTCTGGCTATATAGTATTCCTCCGAGCAGGAGTTTGTGACTTTAAGGCGGGCGTTTTCACCAAGATTCTCAATGATTTCGGGATTGTGCCACATTTCGATAATTCTACGCGCGATGGTCTTGGACATCGTAGCTGGTGTCGTGACTGGAATCGGGCATCCGCACTGGTCGTCGACAAGCATTGCTGCACCGGCGCAATCGGCGATGACAGGCACGCATGAAGCCGCCATCGCCTCAAGCATTGTAATCGGAGCGCCCTCGCGAAGACTTGGTAACAAATAGATGTGACTTTGCTTCAGCACGTTGGCGTAGTCTGAGCTTGAAAGCTGAACTCCGAGGCGGCATTCTTGGCTGGTCAGGCCGAGGCGTCGTGCCCTGCGCAAAAGATGGGCCAGTTCGGTACCGCCGCCGCCATAAACAAATCGGAATGGAACCCGGGCATTTTTGAGGAGCGCAAGTGCGGTGAGAACAATAAAAATGCCCTTTCGTCCGTCGAGGGTTCCACCAGCAAAAATGTTGAGTCGATCCGCCACCAGCGGTTTGGAATGGCCAAGATGAAAATAATCGAAGCGTTCACGGGAAAGAAACGATTGGGACATATAAAAAAGCTGACGATCAAGCGCGCCCAAAGACCGAAGATAAGCCAGGGTTTCTCGATTATTAGCGAGCAATATTCTGGCAGAACGGACAGACTTTCTCACCAACGGAAGGCGCGCCGAGATCCAACCAGTAATCATTCGAGTCAGCTCAAAAAGTGCCGATCGTAGGCTGAGAATTCTCAGAAAACGAAGGGGGAAAGTCTCTCCGCCGCCAAGGGGTCCCCAGACAAGTGGAACAGAACAGCTTGCGAAAGGCGTGCCCATTCGCCATGTGGCATAGGTTACATGATGGAGAATATCGAAATGCCTCTCTCGGCAGAGACGGTCGGCTTCTTTCGAGGCCTCGGCGATCCATTGTCGATAAATGTACCAGCTTTGGAATCGCGCAATGAGGCGGTTAGAATGCCATTGAGTCGGAATGCCAACAAACGAGAAGGATAGGTTCTCTTGTGGATGTTTCCCAAGTTCCCTGACAATTGCGTCTCGGTTCGTAACGTCAGTAATAACATGGACGGCATAATTCTTCGCGATGGCTTTGACTGAGGACCAACCCACATACGCCTCCGAGCCGTGCTCTGGATTGCAAGCAATCGCTGCGACAAGAACTCTCATTCGTATTCTATTCTTTTCCCGGCTTATTTGAAAAAGAAAATATTTGCATTGGCGCCGAATTTGGTAGCATCCGGATAGACTCGAGAGATCAGGCGGTCCATCCGATTGGTTAAGCGCGCGAGTGGGACAGCGTGTTTCGACGCAAACAACTTCAGTAGGTAGCCTGTGAGATTGAAGCTGTCGATGTGAACACGTTCGAACGAGCGGCCAATTTCGCGAAAAGTTGAGAAAAACAGGTTACTCTCATCACCCATTTCTTTGCGGGCAACTTGAATCGCTCGGACGCATGCAACCATCCAGTTATGCCCGAGAGGTTCAAAAAGAAACACCAAGCGTCCTCCCGGCATGAGTATTCTGGAGGTTTCGGAACGAAGCTTGGCTGTATCATTCGCTAGGTGATGTAGCGTTGCTTGGCCAAAAACCAACTTCACCGAGGCATTCTCGAAGTGCGACAAGTCTTGGGCATCGCCACATCGGTATTCAAGATTTGGGACCTCTCCACGTTGATGAGCTTCGACGATAGCTCCGCCTGCATCGGGATACCGGTCCAAGGCAACAATGCGTGCGGAGGGAAATCGCCTGGCAAGCGCAACGGCAAGGTCGCCGCGTCCACAGGCCAGTTCGACAACGACCTCCCCGTTCAGGTCAACGGAACACAGCTCAGCATAGCCTGTAGCGAAAATCAAAAAATCTGTTGCCGGATAGTGCTGACAGGCCTCCTGAAACCCCGGAAAATAAATCTCCTCTGGAGCGAGTGGGAAGTTGCTCGTTAGTGTAACGTCATGGGGAGTTTTTTTAGGTGGAGCCGGAGCCGGTGTCATTGGTGATGGTGGCAAATGGGTTGAAATGTCTGTGGTGCCGATGGAGTCTGCTCCATCCCCCGGCCTAGTAACTGCTAACTCGAATAGCGGGTTTTGGATGTTGGATGGATCCATATAAATTCGCTCGGTGGGCCTTTTGGATTAAACTTTCCTCGCACGGCACGCCAGAGAGTTTCGAGCACAAATAGGTTGCCCCGCAAGCCCTTGATCTTTGTGGATTACAGACGAATAGCCTTCAACCGGAATTCCCTGAGTTTTTTTTTCATGGTAGTTGTCGTCGTAGTTGAAGCGAATCGGGAGACGCTTCAACATGGAGGGCGAAAGTTCGGTCGGATCGCACCCCCACTGCTTCCGCGTATAACCTCGGAAAAACGTTTCATAGAGCTCTCGCCCTACCATGGAGAGAGCCTGCTCTTCGAAATTCCTCGGCTCGCGAATGGCTTGGTTACCGAGAGAAGCAACGAATTGCTTTGCCTCGGTCGGAGACATTGTGCGGCCGAAAAACTGATTGATCGTGAGGAGGTTTATTGGGAGCGAGAAAACTCCCCGATTGGTAACCGCCTTGACACGGTTGACGAAGGTGCGGAACTCGCCGAATTGACGGATGTAGTTCCAAACCACCTCGTTATCCGCATTGAATATATGGGGCCCGTAGGTGCGAATCATCACGCCGGTCTCTGCGTCTCGTTCGGTATGGCAGTTGCCGCCGATGTGCGGGCGTTCCTCCCAAACTTCAATGGAACAGGATAGCGTCTCAGCCAGTTCTCGCGCCACGACGGCCCCAGAGAACCCCGACCCAACAACAAGGATCTTCACTGCGGAACGACCTCCTGAGTGGAAAATGAGGCGGTGGCCATAAAGGAGATATTGGATGCAGTCAGGTTTTGTGAGGTCCAATGACCCCTACTCGCCCCGGAGACACCTTCCAACACCAAAATACGTCTCTTCGCTGTTTCAAGTGGGTAAAGCATGAGGGAGTTTCAAGTCCAGCCGTCCTGAAGCTTGGGCGGCAAGGGCGCGATCACAGGCTGGGCGTCCACCACATCCTTGGCGACATACTTGCGCCGCACCGTGTGCACTTTGCGGAACGCGCCAGGCGTGTAGTCGAGCTGCTCGCTGACTTCCGCGCCGATATATTGGTAGGTGTTGTTTTGATCGGAAGATGTTCAATAACGGTGAAAGATACACAGCATCGCAAAGTTTTGTTGAACAAGGTTGTTTATCTTACTAGAAATGTGTCTGGAGAATTTGGAGCTTTGAATGCAGAGATTTGTTTGCCGTCCCTAATTACAAAAGCGTCAGAGATTTTCGGCATGTCTACAAAAGCTTGTGAGCCTTTAAGGTAAATGACTTTAGTTTCTGGATGGTTTCGCGAGTACTCAGTAGCATCTAAGAGCGATGTGTTCTCTTGTATGTTCCTCATGAAAAGTAAATTGGTGTATCCACGTATAGGAAAGCTAGAAAAAATAGCGGAGTTATCGGAACTAATCGACGGGGCAAGGTTGTTTTTTATACTCGTATTGTTAAGGTGAATTTCTTTCCATGCGTTATAGGGTGTAAGAGAGGATAAATAGGAGAAAACATTCAATAGTAAAGACACTGCGATCAGGGTGCTGATGACAACTCTGTGGCTTGGTTTGCAGAATAGCAATGCACCAACCACGAGAATTGCCACAGGAACGCCGAGTTTAAGTCTGTCGAATGAGAATTGAATGGCGTGCTGAGTCATTATCAAGTTTTCAAACGACGGAAGGACTGAAGAAAACAAAATAGCAAAGAAAAGCTTATTTGGTCTCAGCCAGCTTTTGTTTGGGTCTCCCGAAGGTTGATTTGCAATTCGAATTGAACTTGTATGCGGTTGCTCAGTTAAATATTTTTTTGCGAGGAAGTAAAATGAAAATACCAGTAGTGGAACAATTGGAAGTAAGCCGTAGGAGTTTATCCAACTGGCGGCTATGTCTGTAGCGTTGCCTTTCAAGGAGCGTGCGCTCGATCGCGTTAAGAATGAAGAGAGCGATTCCTTAAGTCCTATGACCAAAGCGAAATGGACAACAATGAACATGGCAGCTAGGACAGAGGAAAAAAACGCCGTCCAGCCAAAGGAAGGACGCAAACCCAATCTTTTGAGAGGCGAAACGAAGCAGCACGCAATCCAAAGAAGCCCGTTAAGGACGAATCCTGACCATTCGACATAGGCTGTAAAAAATGAAGCTACGGCAAACAATATGAGCTTAAAATTTGTATATTTTTCTAAGATAGACAACAAAAGGCAAAGTTGCAATAAAAACACCGGCATCCAAAGCTGGTGACACCAATAGACAAGTCCGAATGACAGGAGTGCTTCCTTCGAGAGTATGATCACGGATGTTCCGACTACGGGAACTAGGAAAAGCCAGGCATTATTCATATGATTGCAAGTTGTTAACTTAAACAAGATGTGAAAAAGCAAAAATGCTGAAATAAATTGCAAAATTAAATTGAACCAAATCAAGAGCTCTAACGACGGAGGTTTTCCTATCATCTGAGCAAAAGCAAAAGGGACTATAAATCCAGCTGGTGAAAACGAAGTGTATATATAGTTACCCATACGACTTGGACGCGTAGCTCCCCACGGAGTTTCTGTGTCACGAAATTCGCCTAGTGTTACTGTTGGGAGATAATAATGGGCCTTTACAGGTTGCTGCGAGAGTGCGTGCATGGTCAACAACACGTGGTAGGTTGCTTCAAGATTTGGAGCGCCAGTATAGTTATTAAAGTGCTTGAAGCGAATGCTTATCGAGACAACAAGCAGAAGAATAACTCCAGCTAGGCCAAAGAGATAGGATTGTCGCATCGCGAGCGTGGGAGCATTTCGAGAAAAGACTGTCATAATAGCGCTCGCTGTTGAGCAACTGAAGTTATGGATCAAAGCGACCAGAGATCGCTTGGAAAAGTGTTTTCAGAACAAAAAGGTTGCCCCGCAAGCCCTTGATCTTCGTGGGGACGGGGCCGCCATCCGGATACACACGGGAGACGGGGGTCTCAATGCAGCGAAATCCGAGACGCGCGGCGCGGATAGCGAGATAGTAATGCAGCTCATAAGCAGAAAAACAGTCGCGAAACGGAAGCACACGGCTGTCGAGAAGCAGTTTTCGGCTGTAGGCTCGAAACCCGTTGGTGGTGTCGGTGTAGCGAAATCCGGCGGCAATGCTCAGCAGCGGAGCATGAACGAGACGCACGCCCCAAAGCCGGGCGAGGGGTGTGTTCCGATGGTGACCGCCTTTAATAAATCGTGAACCTTGGATGTGATCATAACCCTGCTCCAACAGTCGCAAAAACTCGGGAATGGCTTCGATTCCGTCTTTGCCATTGCCGTCAATCGTCAAAACGCCGTCGTAGCCTTGTTCGAGACACCAGAAGAGGCCCATTCTCATCTGGGCGCTCAGCTTGCCGGGCCCCGACTTGACGAGCAGGGCGGTGACATTGGCCATTTCCAGGATCCCCCCGTCGAAAGATCCGTCAGTACTCCCTCCGTCGGCAAGGACGATGTCCACGTATTTCGCATACTCGCGCATCTGCAACAATTGTTTGCGGACCTTCTCCCCCTCGTTGATAACAAAGACGCACATGGCGTAGCGGTGCCGTTTTTCAACCCGGTAAACCACGTCGAAAGACGGCACCGCAGTGCCGGTTGGCAGACTGGAGATGGGAGATGGGATGGCGGAATGCTCCGCAGAAGATGGGAGATGGGAGGTGGCAGAGGGAGACTTCATCGCTGTTGAGTGGAGTGGATCAGGCCGCTGATGAGTCTGCCCACGGAAACGCAGGAATCCTGAAGTGTCGAGACTGCCGGGTTGAACTGGGGATGAACGTCCTGAATGACATAAAGCAGAGATCGAACTTCTCCGCACGACGAGCGGGCGATGTTGTAAAAATGAAGTTTCTCGGCTTTCCCGGTTCGCTCAAAACCCTCAGCAATGTTGGACATGGCGGACACAGCCGCGGCTTGAATCTGGGCTGATAGCCGAAGATCACTCGACAGAGGCGCTTCCCGGGTTAGCGAGTAAATATCGCGCACCAAAACGCGCGCAACCTGCCAAGCTTCAAGATCTTCAAATTTCATCCTCATCTTCCATCTCCAGCCGCAGGCATACCATCTCCCACATCCTCAATGAGGCGAAGCCTCATTGAGGATGTTCTTTTCAATGGAATCCTCCAACAAGACGGAGCTGTTTTTCTCCGTGGCGACAAAGTAGAGGGGGCGATTTTGGGTTTCCTCCAAAATGCGTCCGACGTATTCGCACAGGACGGCGAGGATCAAAAACAGGAAGAAGAACATGCCGGTCATTTGCAGCGACATGGTGGTCCAGCCCTCGGCCACGTTTTGCTTGAAAAAGTAAACGGCCACGATGTAAAGCGCGTAAAGAAAATTGAGCGCGCTCAGGAGCAGTCCGATCCGGCTGACCACGCGCAGCGGATGCCGGGAGTTTGCGATGGTAATCTCAATGGCGTGATTCAGCCGTTCTCCAAAACCGGGCCGAACGGCCCGAACCCCGGGTTCATACTCGAAGTAGTCGATTTCAAACCCGGTTGTGGCCGTGAAAACTTTGAGATACCGGTGCCTGTCGCGGATGCGAGTGATGGCATTTACCGCCTGGCGGCTGAGAATTCTAAAGTCGGTAGCATTCTCCCGGTAGTCGAAACCGAGCGAGTTTTTGCAGTAAGCGTGGAAGACAGCGGAGAGCCGCGACGTCAACCAGCCGTCGGCGACAGGCTGTGTCGAAAGGCCGCAAAGAATTCCGCTCCCGCGACGACAGCGGTTGACCAGGGCCGGAAATTGCTCGATGGGATCGACACCGGGGATGGCTACGATGACAAAGTCACCGATGGATGTCTCCAACCCGGCCGAAATGGCGATTTCACGTCCGAATCTTCGGGTAAGTGCCAGGTAGCGAACCTTTTCAAAACGTTCAAGAATCGAACCGATCGCCCGGCTCGTTCCATCGGTCGAGCCATCGTCAACGAGAATGATCTCGTAAAAGGCGTATGCTTCGCCGAGCGCCTGCGAGGCGCGATCGAGAAATCCTGGGAGGATGTCGAGATCGTTCCGCAGGGGAACCACCAAAGAGACAACGAGACTGCGATCCGGCATACGCGTCAACCTGCCCGTTTTCGTCACAAGATGGAAGATGGAAGATTCTTGGGTGTAAGATGGAAGATGGGATATTGAAGATGGAAGATATCTGCTAACTCCTATCTCCGATCTCCTACGCCAGCCCCATGGCATCGAGTTCCTGCGGGATGTCGTAGATGTTGTCGAGTTTCCCTCCCATGATGCTCACGAGTCCGGGCAGGGAGGGATCTTGCTGAAAAAGAATTGGCCGTCCGTCGTCGAGCTCGCTTTGGGGCAGAACGGTTTTGATTTCCCACAGCGAGCCTTCCTGAACACAACGGGCGATGTCGGGCAGGAACCGGGCGGCGTCGCGGATCATCAGCGCGCCATTGGACTTCCTGGGTGTGTTTGCCAGATGCTCGTAGGGGTCAAGGTTGATCTCGTCGTCTCTCCACGAGTGATGCGGAGTGTAGCTCACATGGCTGAGTGTCCAGAGTCCCAGGTCGGGAAAAGGCATGAGCGAAAAGAACGGACCGCACATCACCGTGACAGAGACCCCGCGAAGCGAGGCGGGAGGTTTGACGAGAGCCATCTCGGTGAACTCCTGCTTAAGAGGAATAAGTGGCAGTCCGGAGCCTCGCCGGATCCGGTTCAGGCCGCTGTAGGTGCAGTTGAAGACAAAGCGGGACCGCCAGCTTTCCCTGCCTTGGGATGAAACGGTGGAGACGACGAGTTGCCCCCGACCTTCTTGCTCGATCCCTGTGGCGTCGGTGCCGAAGGAGATCGGAATTCGGGTATCGCGAAGCCGACTTCTCATGATCTCACGGAGTTTGCCCGCATCAAACGCAACTTCCCGGGCGGACCAGACTTTTTCGATCAATTCGGGATTGAAGAGTCGCTGAACCCGGGCTGGGGCCTCTTTGAGAGGGGCTCCCACGCGCTCCATAAAGACCTCAAACTGACTTGCAGTAACCTTTCCCGAGACGCGGCCGACGGCGTAGAACTTTTCAAAGTCCTGATACAGACACCCCGGAAAATCCTCCAGAAATCGAGGAAAGTTGACCCTGGATCGGACCGCCGTCATGAGACTTCGCGGGTAGTGATATCCATTGTGGACTCGCGCTTGATTGTTGTAGGAAGCGCGAAGCATCAATGCCTGCTCGCGCTCCAGAATAACGGGACACAGTCCACGCTCGCGGAGGAGGAGCGCTAGATAGGCTCCAAAAAAGCCTCCACCGATGATGATGGCATCCGTGTTCTGCGGGAATCTCATGCGTAATGTGTCCGCAGGAAGCCTGCGGCGCGTCGGACGCCTTCCAACCCATCGGAGGGACGCTTCATTTCAAGCGACACAAACCCCTCGAATCCGACATCCCTCAGGGCCCGGGCGATGATGGAGTGTCCGCTCCAAGGGTTTGAAAAATCCCCCAGATGAGGCTCGCTAATGTGGACCGAGCTAATAACTCGAGCATGGTCGTGAACGATGGCCGGGATTTGTTCGTTGTTCATGGCGAGCTCACCCGTGTCAAGGTGCCACTTGATCCCGGGTGAGTCCACCGCATGCACCAATCGGATAACAGCACTTGCGTCTGTGCAGAAATTGCATCCATAGATGGCGGGATTGGCCTCAAGTCCAAGGACAACACCGAGATCTTGTAGGATTGCCGAGAGAGACTTGAAAAATGAAACCGCAACTTCGAGTGCTTCTTTTTCCGACATGTGTGGCGGGATCCAGCGGTTTTTGGGAGCACCGAAAACAAGGTATGATCCACCGGCCCGAGAACACGTCTGCGCCAACGCGGCAAGGTAGTCGAAAAGTCGAGGCCGCGTTTCGACATCAAACAAGCGGAGGTCGGCTTTTCCGAAAAGAATGGCTTGGAATCCGCTGATCGAGAGCCCTCGCGAGCGCAAGCCCTCGGGGGTGATACCGCTGGTCGCGGAAGCGGGATCGCTCCAAAGACGAGCGGGAGCCACCTCAATCGCAGAAAATCCCAATTCCGAAAGAAGAGCGTAGGCTGGCTCGTCCTCCTCGGGCGTCCAAGCGATGTTCGAAAATGCCAGTCGCCGGCGGTCACGCTCTAAACTCGATACCGGAGGCATGGAAGTCAGGTTCCGGGGGTTCGGGATAAAAAAGCCTCAAGGTGATCCAAGACCGAGGCTTTGTCATAGAGATACCCGGGCAGTGCCGACCCCCAATCTCTCCAGTGACAGCTTTTCACATCGTAGACCGTTTGAAAGGGGTTTTCTTTTCCCACCCGGACATCAGGGAAAAAACGCTCGACGATCTCGCCCGTCGAGATCGGCTCAGCCGATACATTCAGGAGTCGAAGACCGAGCTCCTGACACCTTGTCATGTCGGCACCCAGCCGATCGAGAGGGTAGTATTGATAAACTCCGGAGGGATTGATCTTCTCCAGCTCATGACGATGTATAAGGTCGTGGATGACGTTCTTTTTGATTCCTGTTCCAAAAAGACCCGGAAGGCGCAGAACGAGATGATCCGCGAAGTGATCCCGGACAAAGTTTTCCGCCATAAAACGATGCTTTCCGTACGCGTGATTGGATTCCGAATCGATCGGAGAAGTCTCGTCAACGCCACTTGGGTGTGGGTAAACATCAACGGTCGAGATCAACACAAAGCGTTGCGCGCGAACGGTCGTCAGAACCTCCAGCAGAGATGCAATACCAGCCCGGTCGGCTTCCGGATTCGCATTCGCCCACCATTTCTTGGCCTGAATCCCGGCGCAAACAATGAGATCCCACGAGGTGTTTTTCAATTCGTTGACATTGATCGAAGAGAACAACCCGTCGAAAGAGAGTTGGCCCTTAAGATTTGAGCCAACGAAACCGGTATGACCAATTAATGCGCCCTGATTCATCGAGACACATGTTGCCCTGTCCCGGTGGTGCCGTAAAACGGATTCTTACGGTTGTTGAGACGGCAGATTCTTAAGGCTCGATGTTGGGAAAGACGGGGGGGGAACTGCCGGAGCGAACGGCGTTCGAGAAGATCCTGACAAAATCGAGGGCTTCTCCGATCACGGTTTCCATGTCCATGTAACGATAGGTCGCGAGCCGCCCGAGGAACGAGCAGGGCAGGGCGCAGCCATCTCCCCGCAACGCGTCCTCGCGGTATGCAGCCAAAATCTTTTTGTCGGCTTCAAGCCGTCTCGGGTAAAAAGGCGCGTCCGAGGGAGAGGTTTCTTTGCTGAATTCTCTGAAAGCAACCGTCCGGTTGTGTCTCTCCCAAGGCGTGAAGTGCTTGTGCTCGTGAACACGGGTCCAAGGCACGGATTCTTCCGTGTAGTTTATTACCGCGTTCCCTTGGTAATCCTCAGCTTCTGTCCTGATCCGTTCGAAAGCTACAGTCCGATAGCCGAGACGACCGCGCCCATAGCGGAAAAACGCATCGATCGGTCCGGTGTAGATAACGTGCTCGGGTTTTTCGCCGTGCGAAAAATCCACTGCTGGGGAGAATGCTTGGTTGAGGCGGACGGTAACTCGGGGATGATCAAGTATGGCTGCGATTACAGACGAATAGCCTTCAACCGGAATTCCCTGAAATTTTTTTTCATAGTAGTTGTCGTCGTAGTTGAAGCGAATCGGGAGACGCTTCAACATGGAGGGCGAAAGTTCGGTCGGATCGCACCCCCACTGCTTCCGCGTATAACCTCGGAAAAACGTTTCATAGAGCTCTCGCCCTACCATGGAGAGAGCCTGCTCTTCGAAATTCCTCGGCTCGCGAATGGCTTGGTTACCGAGAGAAGCAACGAATTGCTTTGCCTCGGTCGGAGACATTGTGCGGCCGAAAAACTGATTGATCGTGAGGAGGTTTATTGGGAGCGAGAAAACTCCCCGATTGGTAACCGCCTTGACACGGTTGACGAAGGTGCGGAACTCGCCGAATTGACGGATGTAGTTCCAAACCACCTCGTTATCCGCATTGAATATATGGGGCCCGTAGGTGCGAATCATCACGCCGGTCTCTGCGTCTCGTTCGGTATGGCAGTTGCCGCCGATGTGCGGGCGTTCCTCCCAAACTTCAATGGAACAGGATAGCGTCTCAGCCAGTTCTCGCGCCACGACGGCCCCAGAGAACCCCGACCCAACAACAAGGATCTTCACTGCGGAACGACCTCCTGAGTGGAAAATGAGGCGGTGGCCATAAAGGAGATATTGGATGCAGTCAGGTTTTGTGAGGTCCAATGACCCCTACTCGCCCCGGAGACACCTTCCAACACCAAAAAACTTTTTGCGGAGTTATCAGAGAATCGCGGCAGGCGTTGAGGGCGGGGCTCAGGCATAAGTGGAAAGGGGCAAATCCCCAAGGGGGGGCGATTTAATCCGGACTCACCAGCGCCACGGCAGGCTATGGCCGAACTTTGGGAGGGGTTCCGGATCCTGACACGCCCATCGCCGTGAACGACTTCGTCAGGCCGGCAACTTTTTCCTCGATGATTCGGGCGCGGGGAAACAGGTAGGTCATTTCCGCCTTGGTAAGCAGGCGGATCGATTCTACCTCCTCGAATGCTTGGAAAAAACCGGGAGCCTTCTTCCACCAGCCGATGTCCGCGGATGCATGAAGCCATGCTCTCACGGGCAGGGGAAGGTATTGAAAGAATGGGAGCAGAAAGTGGGGCTCGAGGGGAAAGTGTCGATTCGGTGTTTGAACAAGATAGGCTTTCCCGATCCGTTGGCACTCGTCAGCCATACGCTTTTGATCCCGCAAGCCGCCGACATGCTCGATCACGGAATTCGAAAAGACAATGTCGAACGCTCCGTCGCCGAACTCGCGCATGGAGCGGGCGTCGCCTTGGACACAGCGGGAGTTGGGAACTCGCGAGGTGCCCTCATGAAGATTGAGCAGGGTGAGTTCCATCTCCGGGAGCAGACCGGGGTCCATGGCTAGCCAGAATTGTTCCTGGCCGCCGACATCCAGAATCCTTACCGGCGGTTCGAAGAAGCGCGCCAGTTCCACGAGGAGGGCGAAGCGTTTGGCACGCAGACGGCCGGCGGCTGAGTTGGAATCCCAGCCGTTGGCCAGGGAGCGTAGCGCGTTTCCGAGGGTCATAAGGCAACGCAGATTGTCGCTCTCGCTTTCTATTTTCACCAGATTTTCTCCACTGAAATCCTACAAGGCTCTTAAAGAAGTCCGCGATTGGTGGAAGGTCGGCCCGCCCCGTGGGAAGCAGGCTGCCGACCTGCAAAAGTGGAATCAATCTGCTGCCGTTTCGAGCATCCCCGAGGGCCGGATGAGCCAGGTCGTGTCATCGGCTTTTTATCGTTTTCTGTCTGCGAGGAGAGATTGCAGGCAGGCGGGTGAGCCGCTATGGATCGCTGAATGATCCTTTGCCATCATTCCAAACGAAGGGACCGGATGGCATGAGCGTTCAACGTCAGATCGGTGCAATGACGGCACTTTACAATGACGGTGGATTGCGTCGGCTTCTCCGAAAGAGGTGGAATTTTTTTGGCCGCTGTCGCTTCGTAAACCGATCCCGTGGCACGCCGGGATTGGTTCTAATTCTGGCGGGGTACAAACCCGCGCTGTGGCCGATGGTCTTCCCAAGGTTCAAGCAATTTCTGCCTGCTCACTGGGATGTCTGTCTCGTGATTCCCGGCAAACAGGAGAAAACCCTTCTGGAAATGGCCGCACGCTATGGATGGTCAACGCTCTCGACTTCCTCCAACAAACTCGGGCTCGCTCAGAACCATGCGATCCGGCTCCATCCGCGCGCCGAAATGATCTGCAAACTGGATGAAGACATCTTCATTTCATCCGGATTCTTGGAAGGCTTGGTTGATACGCTTCAGACGAGCGAAGAGGAAGGCCTGCACCGGCCTGGCTTTGTGGCTCCGGTCTTGAATGTGAACGGCTTCACATCAAGGTATTTCCTCGAGGCCGAGGGGAAACTGGGTGAGTTTGAAGAGCGGTTCGGCCGGCTTCCCTTTTCCTGCACCGATTCGCCGGTTTGGCAGGACCCGGAGGCGGCTGCATTTTTGTGGAACTGCACGTTTCCCTTCGACGAGGTCGCGGGCCGTTTTTTCAGGAACCACCACACGACAAGTGTCTGCCATCATCGGTTCAGCATCGGCGCGATCTTGTTTCGACGGGAGGTCTGGGACGCGATGCAAGGATTCAATGCCGGAGCGCCGGGGATCCTCGGGGCGGACGAGAGCGACCTCTGCGCTTGGTGTGTCGAGCACTCGCGGGCCATGCTTGTCGCTCATCGGGTGCTCGCCGGGCATGCCGGGTTTCAGAATCAACTGCCGCGCCTCATCCCCATGCTGGTGAATCGTGAGGATCTTGCTCTCAATGGCAATTCCCACTCCGATCCATGAACTGGAAGGCGAAACTGAGAAGATTTGCGCAAATCGCCTACACGCGCAAGTTGATGGCGGGACTTCGCCGAATCCAAGCCGCCTCGGAGGAGGAACTCACGAATTCCGAATGGGTGGCGACCCTGATCCGGGACGTGGGGCTCCGCTACGATCGCCGCGGAATCTATGGTTCGGACGCCCGGTTCATGAATTTTCTTGGCCCGGGTCTCTGGCAGATCCCGGACCAGTTCTCGCAGGCCCTCGTAAGGTTGGGACAGCTCCGACCCGCCAGTCTGCTCGAAATCGGGACCTGCGATGGCTGGACTTTCAGTGTCATGGCTGCCTACCTCGGACGCTTTGATCCGGCTTTTCGAGCGGTTTCGATTGACCCACTCGACCAGTTTTTCGCGAGGAAGAGGGTTGAGGAACTTCTACCGATCACGTTCCGCCAAGCGACGAGCCTGGACTTCAGAGGTCAGGTCTTCGATCTGTGCTTCATCGATGGCGATCACTCCGACGAATGGGTTGCCCGCGATTTTGATCACGTCGGCCGACATGCCCGCTTTTGCATGTTCCACGATATCAATGATTCTCTTGCCGGAGCCGGAGCGGTTCGACGGAAGTGGCAACAATTGCAAAGCGAGTTTTCACCGGAGAACACCTGGGAATACACCCAGCATCCTGACGGTTTGGCGGTTATGGGTATCGGCATTTTGCAGCTCCCAAAGTAGATCATGTCGGATCTTTCCCCAAATCGCCGGAGATCACGGCGATGTCCCGGGCGGGTGGTCGTGGCGGCGGATCCAGACCTCAAAGGACTGAAGTCGCCGGAGCAGGGCGTAATCTTCCTCGTGGAGGAGGTTCCGGATGATCCCTTTGCGGTCAAAGTTATCCGGTCGGGACAGGATAATAGCGTCGGGACGTTCGCCGGGCAGAGTTTCGAGATTCGTGGCGAGGGAGATCGCTCCATCGAGCGGGGCGGGGGAACGGGAGACGTCCGTGCCGTAGTAAAGCGCCGTGACCGGATCGGCGACCCACCAGACGGAATGCGACGTCCCGACCAGACGCGTGGCCTCGGAGACCGCGCCGCGGTAGTCATCGTGCCGGTGGATGGGCAGGAAGCGGAGGAGGAGGGTTGAGCAGAGCAGGAAAAAAATGACCGAGAGCGTGGCCATCCGCCCCGCCCGGCGCCACAGTCCTTGGTGCGACCAAGGCAACAACAGGGCAACCGCCAGTAACGCAAAAGGGAACACACCGGAGAGATGCCTTCCCCAAAATGGCATGCCAACCAGCGCTGCAAAAAGAAACAGAAGAAGCGCGCTTTGGAGTGTCACTCCGACTGCCATGAGCCACACCCGCAATTGAAAATTGCACGGTCGCGGGCTGCGGGCTTCGCGCGTAAGCCACGACTTGAAGGCCGTGGCCAACAGAATCCCGTAAGCCGTCGCAAAACACAGCAAAACGGGCAGAAACGGCAAGGCCTGGGTGACGTCGGCGTAACCCTTTAGAATGGCTCTGATGAGCTGGCGTCCGGGGCCAAGACCCTGAAAGCCGAGAAATTCGTAAGTGGTGAACAAGAGGTTGGCGGGGGTCAATCTCCAGAGCGCATAACCGAAAGCTCCCCCCGAGAGGCGCAGGGTGTAGAAAACCACCAGCCCCAGCGCAATCAGGCCGGTCGCCACAAGCAGGGGGCGTCCAACACCGCGCTTGGGAACCTTTTTCCAGATTCCGTGGATCCCCAAGCCGGTGACAATGCTGGCCAGCGGGATCAAGCCGAACAAATTCGATCCACACAGCAGCAATGTGCCGAGGGAAAGCTGCCAAACGGCCGTGATCGACTCAGTCCGTTCTTTCAGGGCCGTGACGGTTGCCAACAGAAGCAATGATCCACCGGCCATTTGCATGAGAGGCGGTCTGGCCGAGTCCATCGCATACCAGACAAACGGCTGGATCGCAAAAAAGAGCGGAAGCCAGGCCACGGATAGCCGTCGTCCCACCCCCGCCAGCGCTGCCAGAGCAATGGCGGCCCAAAAGAGGTTGATCAACCGCATGACGACTTCGCCATCCCCAAAAGCCTTGGTCCACAACCACGACGCTGTGATCCACAGCGGGGTCTGCGTTTCTGCATTGGCATCCGAACCCAAGGCCGTGATAAAGTCCCCTACCGTGGCCAACCGCGCGTAGCTCCACGTCTGCGCTTCGTCCAAGTCGATGCTGTCCGAACTGATCGAAAAGCACAGCACCACAAACCCAATCAATGCCCAAACCGGAGCGGGCCAACGGGGGAGGTGGAGAAGGCGGATCAAGGTGGAAGTAGCTTACCGAGGACTTTACGGAAAGCCTCCGGACATGAACAGAAATGTTTGCGGTGGGTCATTACAACGGAGGACAGAAAGCGCACGGAGGTTTGGTGGAAATGCGAAATGCCGAAGGTGGCTCACGCGGAGCAGCTGAGAAAAGAAGAATTCAACCTCTCATGGACACTCATCGGGAAAGCGCAATGAGCTTTCCGCCAGTATTGGAAGATTGCAGGAGCCCAAGTGGGCAAGGGACGGGGTGGACGATGACGGAGCGTCCTCGGCCGGCGGAACGGGCGAAGGCGAGTCCTCGCAAACGCGTTTGCGGAGACTCCCATTCTGCCGTTCCCGGAAATCGAAAGCTGCCCGCCCGCCCATTCGCTCCCTCAAAAAACACCCGGCCCGGAGGGCCGTCCACCGGGGCTCGTTGGCCCGGCGTTGTTAGTGCAGATTAGTGGTTGGAAAACCTCGTCCCCAAGGCCGCGCAGCGGCCATTCTTCATTGCCCATAAAACGCGGGCTCGGCCGACCAGTCGTTATCTGTGCAAATCTTTGAGAATCGATGGTAAAACAACTTTATCCCAAGCGCCCTGACGCGGCCGAATCTTCTGGCCACAGGGGACCCCGTTCCCCCGCGAGGGCTCCGTGGCGCAGTCCGCGAGGGAAAGGCAATTGTCCAGCCGCCTGCGAAAATTGTAGAGATCGTCAGACTGGGGCATCGTAATGACCGGGGTGGATGAGATTTTTCCCCAAGGTAAAATTCTTGAAATCAGCGGGATTGCGGGTCAATAGACGCCATCCTCGCACTTCCGCATGCGCTCCAATCCAAAAATCGCCAAGCCCCCGCTCCCGTTTTCCTCCCTGCTTCCGGTAGGCGGCATGGGCTCTTGCCGCATGCCATGCCACGTCCGTATCGAACGAATCGAAATGCCAGTCGGTAAACCGCTCCGCCAGATCACTCTGCCTCGTCTGTCCCACTCCGATTTCCGCATAAACAACCGGATTGTAAACCAGCGTGTCCACGGATCCGAAATGGGTGATTTGCCGGAGCGACCAGTCGAACCAATCGGGATCGCGGGTGGAGAGATCCAGCAATACGCAGGTATCGACCAGAATCACCCGTGTCCCCTAATGCCACGCAGGATTTCGTCCGTTGAGCCACTCTCTTTCAAGCAGCCCACCCAGCGTGCAGCAAGAGGAGCGCCTTTGCCCGGCTTCACAGCCGGAGCAATCGCGATCACCGGCCTGCCCTCGTGCTGAAGCACAAACGCGTCGACCTCCTGTCTGGGCGTAATCCCGACCTTGGTCCGCAGGATCCGCGGGAGGGTCACCTGACATTTGCTCGTCGTCTTCATAGGTAAGACTGTTGGCTGTAACTTTTCTTACATCAAGGCCTTTTTCGGATCAGCAACAACCACGTGATAGTGGAAGATGGCGAATAGCAGATTCGCCTCCTTGTTTCACGCGTCCGAACGCCGCGACGCGGCCAAACAGGAGACCCCGTTGCCCCGCCAAGGCAACGTGACGCAGAGGAGGGATGCTGCAAAGGGGAAAGGCAACAGTCCAGCGGCCTGCAGCAGGAATTGATCGGCAAGAAGGTGAACCACTCATGGACACTCATCTGGAACGACCAACAAGCCCGTTCCTCCAGTACTGGAAGGTTGCAGAAGCCCAAGTGGGCAAGGGGTGGGTGGTCGATGACGGAATGTCCTCGACCGGAGGAACGGGCGAAGGCGAGTCCTCGCAAACGTGTTTGTGGAGACTCCCGTTCTGCCGTTCCCGGACAGCGAAAGCTGGCCGCCACCCTTTTGCTCCCTCAAAAAACATCTGGCCCGGAGGGCTATCCGCCGGGGCTCGTTGGCCCGGCGTTATTAGTGCAGATTATTGGTTCCGGCTTTCGTGTTTCACCGGGGGTATCGGGCGGTTGAGGCGGGTGTCGGCGAGTTCGAAGATGGTGGCGGAACTGAGTTCCTCGGCCCATTCGAGGAAGGTGGTGGTGATGAGAGCTTGGGCTTCGACGGGTATGGCTTGGAGGAGGCGGTTGCGGCGGGCGGTATCGAGTTCGCCAAAGACGTCGTCGATGAGAAAAAGCGGAGGTGTGCCCTGCCGGTTTTGCAAGTGGCGGGCCTGGGCCATCTTGAGAGCGAGGGCGATGCTTCGTTGTTGGCCTTCCGATGCAAACGCGGAGGCATCCAAGTCGTTCAAATGAAGCACAAGGTCGTCGCGGTGCGGGCCGACGGTGGTCTGACGGAGACGGTCTTCGTTCGATCGGGCGGCGGCGAGGCCTTCGGCCATCGGGCTTGTTGATCCCGGGCGGTAGGTGATGCGAAGCCGGTCGGCCGAACCGCTGATTTCTTCGCAGGCATGGGCGGCAACGGGTGCCAGGGCGGAACACAGGGCGTCGCGTGCCGCGAGTAGTGCATCACCATTTTCGCAGAGCGGCTCATCAAACGCCGCCACCTCGCGGCGCGGGCGATTGTCCTTGAGGAGGGCGTTGCGGGAACGGAGCGCTTTTTCGTAGGCACGGAGATGGGCGCGGTAGCCGGGAATGGCCTGCGAGCCGAGGAAGTCGAGAAACCGGCGGCGGGTCGATCCACTGCCGCGGACGAGCTCGAGATCGGTATTTGCAAACCACGCCACGCGGCAGACATCGAGGTAATCGGTGCTGCGACTTTGAGCTTTGCCGTCGAGCACGAGCGACCGTTGACCGTCCTGCCAGCGGCACTGGAGGTGGGAGCCGGCGCAGCGGCCGTCCACGGCGAATCCGGGAGTCCCGAAGCGGACGAGCTCCGCGAGTGTGCTCGTGCGCGGGGATTGCAGGCGCAGGAGCAAACAGACGGCCTCGAGGATCGAGGTCTTGCCCTGGGCGTTCCGGCCGACAAGAAACGTGCGCGACGGGCCGGGGGTGAACTCCAGCGAGGCGAAACATCGAAAGTCCTGGAGGCGGAGGCTTTCGAGAAGGGGAGGGCTCACGATTCGCTCAGGCGTTGCGTCGGCTTCTCGTAGAGGAGCGCATGGGCCTCGCGGAGGATCCCGGGGATTTGATCGCGGAACGGACTTTTCGAGAGAACAGCGCGGACATCGTCGTCGGAGAACGATGCGGCATTTTGACCTGGAAACCAGTGCCCGGCTTGGCCGAGAAGGTTGTAACGCATTTTGCCGAAGGCGACCATGTCGAGGGCCTTTGCATAATTCCACAGACGGAGAATTTCCCAAATATTCATGCCGCCCGGACAGGCTTCCCAGCGCGGGATCCCGGTTTCCCAATGGGTGATCCAATCGGCTCCGAGAACGTCCGAAAGCCGGTTGGCCAGGCGCGCTTCGATGGCGGGCAGGTGGGAATCGGTCTGATACAAATCATCCAGCGAGCGAATGTGCTCGTCGAAATCCGACGGCCGCGCGGCTCCGATCGAGAGGGTATGCACCGCGGGGTGACGCAGGCAGAAGAGATTGTTGAAGATCATCGGGCTGAGCGGCGCGCAGAGCTCGGAGAGAATCGGTGGTGGTTCGTAAAGTTTACCGCCTTTGTCGTTGGGACTGATGATAAAAACGCCCATGTCGTGGTTCACGGCGGCCTCAATCGCCGGTTCGTTCGAGCGATTAACCCAGTACCAGTGGAGGTTGACGTAGTCGAATTCCCCGGTGTTGATCGCGGCGACGATGTCCTCGCAGTGGGCGTGGGTGGAAAATCCGATAAAGCGGGCGCGTCCTTCCCGTTGAATTTGGCGGGCCATGTCCAACGGGCCGCCGGGGACGAGTGAGTTGGCGAGGACCTCGGCGTTATTGATACCATGCAGGGAAAGCAGGTCCACCGATTCGACGCCGAGAAGACTCATCGAGCGATCGAAGTTTTCCAGAAACGTTTTCCCGTCACATTCCGGCGAGACTTTGGTCTGGAGAAGGAAAGACTCGCGCGGGAGGCGGGGAAGAATGCGACCGAGTTGGAGTTCCGACGTGCCGTAGCCCCGGGCGGTTTCGATGTGGGTGATGCCTAGCTCCAGAGCGCGTTCGATGGTGGCCTCGAGATTTTTTTGGTTGTCCTCCGGAATCGTCGAGAGGTCCTCATCCTTCCAAGAGTTCTGGTAGCGCATGCCGCCGCAGGTGAAGACGGGCATGGCGAGTTCAGTGCGGCCGAACCGACGGGTGGGTGGCTTCATGGCGTGGAGAGTATTAGCGACGGACAAGCACGGCGGCCACTTCGATTTCCGCCGTTTGGGGAAACATGTCGACCGGCTGAAACACCGATGCCACGTAGCAGGAGGAGAGCCGCCGGATGTCGCGGGCGAGTGTCGAAGGGTCGCACGAAACGTAAATGAGGCGGCCGACGGGATTTTCCTCGATGAGTCCGAGCACGTCGTCGGAAAGCCCCTCCGCGGGTGGGTCGAGAAGAAGAACGGTTTCGGTCGGCGTCGTTGATGTCAGCACGGACCGGAGGTGGGACTCCACCGGACCTTCGAGGTAGGCTTCGCCCGGGGCGAGATCGGCGAGGGCGGCCGCGACGGCCCCATGACTCCACTCGATGCCGGTCGTGCGCGGGATGCGGGAACGCAGGCGCTTGAGGAAAAATCCCGCGCCGCAATAGGCATCCACCAGGTGGGTGGTCGTTTCGGGAACAAAGCCGTCCACCACATCCGAAAGAACCTGCGCGGCGGCCTCGTTGACCTGGGAAAATCCCCGGTACGTCGTCTTGTCGCGGAGGGTGATCCGTCCCGCCCGTTGGGGCGGCCGACTGGCAAGGGCAGCCAATTGTTCATTCACGCCCGGCGAAGAAATCGGACATTGGGTGATCGCAATGATGTCGCGGGATTTGATGCGGTGAAATCCCACACGGCCCGTCTCATCGATGTGGACCGAAATGCGATTGCGGTAACCGAACTCCAGCGGGGAGGGGAGCGTTGGGCGAACGTCCGGAGAGGTCAGGCCGCCAATGCGAACGAGGGTTTCCCGGACCTGGGTGGTTTTGATTTCGAGTTGGAGCGGGTAGGAGGCGTGCTGGTAAGCGCACCCGCCGCACGTGCCGAAAACCGGGCAGGGTGGTTTGACCCGCTGGACCGACGCCTCCACCAAACGGACGATTTCCGCCTCGGCGTAGGATTTTTTCTGTTTAACGACGCGGATGTCGACGCGCTCGCCCGGGAGTGTTCCCGGCACAAAACAAATGCGGCCATCGGGCAGTCGGCCGATGCCGGCTCCGCCAAAGGCTACGCGTTCAATCAGGAGATTTGCTTCCAAGCCCGAAAACTAGGAGATCGCAACGCGCGGGGCGAGATCAATTCGCCGCATCGCGTCGGCCCGAGAGGATCCGCTCGGCATACTTGGCGAGGATGTCGCACTCGAGGTTCACCTCCGACCCGGCGCTGAGCTTGCCAAGATTGGTGACCTGACGGGTGTGCGGAATAATCCAGACGACAAAGGAATCGTCATGAGCCTCGGCTACGGTGAGGCTGACGCCATTGATGGCGACCGACCCCTTGTAGGCGACGTAGCGGGCGAAGTCCGGCGGAAGTTCAAATTCCAAGCGAAGGTCGGGGCTGCGTTCCTCCACCGATTTGACGCGGGTGGTCGTGTCCACATGACCCTGCACAAAATGTCCACCCAACCGGCCATCGGCGGCGAGTGCCCGCTCGAGATTGACGCCATCCCCCGGCCGCAGGCCTTGGAGGTTGGTTTTGGCGAGTGTCTCCTCCAGCAGGTCGAAGGAGAGCATTTCCTTTCGGTGGGACGTGACGGTGAGGCAGCAGCCATTGACCGCCACGCTGTCTCCGGTGCGCACCCGCTTCTCGATCATGGGCGCACGGATGGTGAGTTGTGTGGCTTCGGCTGTGCGACGGAGCCATTGGCAGTCGCCGAGTTCTTCGACAAGTCCGGTAAACATGGATCAGGAATCCTGCCCCGGCGGGCGCTCGGGTGCAATCTTTCCACGCCCCTCGTCGATCACCGATTCCTTCCAGAGCGGAATGTTTTTTGCGTAGGCCGCGCGGCCGAGCATGTGGGCGGCCACAGGAGCCGTGAGAAAGATGAAGGCGGTTGTGACGAACGCCTTGGCCGCGACCGTGAGATCTTGAAAAACAAAAACCGCCGCAACGAGGAGGAGCGCCACACCGAGCGAAGCGCCCTTCGTGGATGCATGCATGCGGGTGAACAAATCCGGCATCCGCAAAATCCCGAGACCGGCAAGGCACATGAAGGCCGAACCGAGGATGACCAGAACCGCAATGACCATTTCGAGAATCATTTGAAAACGCCTTTCTCCAAGCTGATTGCCAAGGCCACGGTGCCGAGGAAGGTGATAAGCGCCATGGCCAGGGCCACGTCGAGAAGGATCGACTGGCCCGTGATGATCGACGTCAGAGCCAGCGCGCCGACGGCCATCGTGGCGATGGCGTCCAGCGCCACCACGCGATCCGGCAGGCTCGGACCGAGAATCAGCCGAACCAAAGCAAAGACCATCCCGGCCACCAGAATGCCAATCGCAACGAGACAGGAGATCGAAAGGAGCGGGGTCATGGATCAGCGGAGGATATCGAGCACGTGGCGTTCCATGTTTTTGGTGATGTCGTCGCGCAAGGCTTCCAGATCGTGAATATACATCGCGTGGACGTAGAGGGTCTTGCGGTCTTCCGAAACATCGAGGCTCAGCGTGCCGGGGGTCATGGTGATCAGATTCGCGAGAAGCGTGATCTCAATGTCGGTTTCGGCGCGAATCGGAATGGCGATGACGCCCGGTTTCATGTGATGCTTCGGGGTCAGAATATCGGCCGCGATGATGAGGTTCGATTTGACGAGTTCCTTGAGGTAGTAGAGGACGAAGGCGATGACCTTCGGTGGTTTGGAGAAGTAGTTCCTAGCCTCGGGCTGTCCGCGGTAGATCAAGAAGAGGATGGCGTAGCTGACGACGAATCCGGACGCGAGGGTCGCGAAATCAATCGAGCCGAGGAGTGCAGCCCAGACGAGCGTGAGGGCGATGTTGATTCCGATGAGCATCAGGGACTCCTTCCGGTGACGGCCTCGATGTATTCGGCCGGGTTGAGAAGCTGGGCGGCGGCCTGTTCGGCGAAGGTGAAAAAGTAGCCAGGGGCAAGTCCGAGGGCGACCGTGAAAAGGGCGAGTCCGACGACCGGGACGAAGAGCGCCCATTTTTCCGCGGGACGAAGCGACGAGGCGTTGACCGAGTGGGAGGCTTTTTTCCAGAAAGCCTCGTTCCAGATCTTCGTCATCGAATACAGCGTGAAAAGACCGACCACGAGAGCCACGGCGACCACGATGGGAACCATGATACCGTGCATGGTGTCACCGATGAGACCAGCCTTGATCATGGCAAACTTGGCAAAAAATCCCGAAAGCGGTGGAATGCCTCCCAGCGACATGGCTGGAATGAAAAAGAGAACCGCCAGCCAAGGAGTCGCTGCATAAAGACCGCCCATCTTTTTCAAATCGAAGCTCCCGGTGTAGCGATGCGCGATTCCGCTGATGAGGTAGAGGTTCGATTTCACCAAGATGTGGTGAAAAATATAAAAGACCGTGGCCGCGAGAGCGAGTGGGGTAAAGAGCGCGAGCCCGAGGATCATGTAGCCAATCTGGCTGATGATGTGGAAGGAGAGCAGGCGGCGGAAATCAAACTGCGCCATGGCACCGAGGACACCGCTCGCCATCGTGAGACCGGCCAGCGCCAGAAGGAGCCCGTGGGTGAAGAGCATGTCGCCGGTGAAGATGAGCGTGAACACACGGACCATGGCATAGACCCCCACCTTCGTCAGCAGCCCGGCAAAGATCGCCGAGACCGCCACTGGCGGGGTGTGATAGGAAGCCGGCAGCCAGAAAAAAAGCGGGAAAATGCCGGCTTTGAGACCGAAGGCCACGAGAAACAAAACGGCCGTCACGGTAAGTAACTCGGGCTGCATCATTTCTTTCGCGCGCACGGCAAGATCGGCAAGATTCAACGTTCCGGTTTTTCCGTAAAGGATGCCGCAAGCGGAAAGAAAGATCGCGGACGAGATCAGGTTCAGGACGACGTATTTGATCGCTCCCTCCATCTGGGGGCGCTCACCCCCAAGCGTCATAAGCACGAACGACGAGAGGAGCATCACCTCGAACCAGACAAACATGTTGAAAATGTCGCCGGTGAGAAACGACCCGGTGACACCCATGAGCATGAGTTGGAGGAAAACGTGAAACCCGAAGCGGACCCTGCGTTCGTCGATGTCGGCTAACGAGTAGATGACCACTGCCACCGCCGTGATGGCCGTGACCAGAACCATGATGGCCGAGGTCAGGTCGGCCACGAGACTGATGCCAAACGGAGCCGGCCAGTTGCCGACGTCGAGCGCGATAATGCCGTCGGAGGCCACCGTGGCAAAAAGCCGCAACGCGAGGAGGAGGTAGAGAGTGCTTCCGGCCAGGCTGATCCAGCCCTGCGCCTTGGTCTGGCGGCGGAAAAAGACGCAGATGATGGCCGTGACAAACGGAGTGAGGAGGCAGGCGACGAGCGGATTTGTCATTGGTCGGTGCCGTTCATTTCATCCAGATCATCCGTTCCCACGGATTCATCCACGCGCTGGACCATCGCGAGGGTGAAGGCAAGAACGCCAAAACTGATGACGATCGCCGTAAGAATGAGGGCCTGGGGCATGGGGTCGGCCGCTGTCGGGGCAAGGGCTGTCGCATCGCCTTCCACGAACGGAATTGCTCCCGTTTTCAGGCCGGAGGCGGTGAGGATGAGCAAATTCACCGCCTGGCTGAGCACGACGATGCCAAGAATCGTTTTCACCACACTGCGGCGGAGAAGGAGGAATGCAGCGACGGCGAAAAGAACGCCGATGGTGATGGCGACGATCAGTTCCATTTTTTCCCCTCCTGTTTCTTGTCTCCGGGCTCTTCTTCGGCAAACGAGAAAACGAGCTGAAGCACCACACCGAGGACCACGATGTAAACGCCCACGTCGAAAAGGATAGGCGTCCCCAGTTTCCCAACCACGGGGAGGGGAGTCTTGTCCCACACGCCGGTCATGAACGGAAGGGCTTTCAACGGAGCCAGAAGCGGGGTGGGCAGCCCGCCCGGTGGGCCGGGGGGACGCCCTGGGCCGGGATCGACCCCGAGCGGACGCCGGGCGGCCTCCACGCCGTAGGCCAGGGCCATCAGCGAAAACGCCGAAGCCGCCACCAATCCGCCACTGAACCCCCCCCCCGGCAGGTTGGGCCCGCGCAGCAGACGGAAACGCGAGAAAACCAGCAGAAGCCCCAGGATCCACCGG
>CAZRIL010000021.1:0-23059 GCA_964600115.1 uncultured Chthoniobacter sp.
AGCAGCTGGGTGTTGAGCCGCTCGATCCCCTGGCGGGCGAAATCGCTCGCCGGATAGTCCTTCTGCGCCTTCAGATACCATGCGAGCGAGGAGCCCAGCTGGTCCTTCTTCTCCTGCTCCTCCGCCTGCTTGAGCGCACGCACGAAATCCGGAGCCCGTGTCGTCAGGTTCGCCCTCACCTGGTTGAGCCTGTTGTCGTCCGGGAACTGCCGGTAGGCGGTCTCCGCACTCTCCCACGCACCGGCATAATCCCCACGCTTTTCGACCTCCTGCGCCCGGATGATCGCCGCCTCCACCAGCGCCATGTCGTCGAGGACCTTCCTCAGCTGCTCCTGCTTCTCGGGAAACATCGCCGTCGCCGCGATGAACCTCATCTTATCGTCGAAGATCTGCCGGTAATTCTTCTGGCTCAAAAGCTGGTCGAAGTCCGTGATCGCCCGCTGCTGCACATCCGACTGGCTGAAGATCATCCCCCCGACCTCCGTCAGCGCCGGGTTTCGCGGCCAGATCTCGGCCGCTGCACGCAGTTCCGCCTCCATGGCGGCTTTGTCGCCGCTCGCGGCCGCATTCCTGGCTTTTGCGAGATGCATTGAACTGACCGTCTTGGCCGTCTCGATTTTTGCAAGCGGCTTGCTCACGTCGAAATCGACGGCAATCTTCTGCAGTTCGTCGACAAGCTTGGCGCCGCGAGTCAGGTCGTTGACTTCCAGAGCGGCGAGGAGTTCGTTGCCCTTCTGTGAAAAATCGAGCGCGCGGCGTTTGTCCTCCCGGCTCAGAAGGCGGACGCTCGGCATGAATTCCCCGAGGGCAAATGTCTCCGCAAGCCGTTCGGTCGCGCTTTTCATCTCATTCTTTGACAGGAGAAATTTGTAGGCATCGACCCCCTCGTTGACATCCCGGATCGCCTCGTTGGCGAGTCCGTCAAGCTGGCTCAGTGAGCTGATGAGTTTGCTGACCGCCTGGGCGGCCGTCGCGGCCCCTCCGACAAGGCTCTCAACCCCGAGGTTCTGCACTCCGAGCTTCATGCCCTGCGCGGAGAACGATTGTCCTGACGGGACATAAGTGCCTCCCCCCGCTCCGGTCCCGTTTGTTCCAGTGCCGCCTCCAACATATCCGCCTCCCTTCGCCTCACCGGATACCTTGGGGTCAAATTCCGCCTCGAGTTTCGCCTGCCCGGCATCCTTGTTAACAGGGAGCGTGTCCACCATCTTTTTGAAAACCTCGATGGAGTTGTCTCCGTCAGTGTAGAGCGCCCTGTAGAACCGGTTGGCGATGATGACATGTTCGAACCGGCGTGTTGCAAAGAACTGCATGATGAGCGCCTGCAAGTGCCCCTTGGCTGTCATCTCCAGCATGGCCATCCGCACTTTGTTGTTCTCGATCGTCTGGCCGACCTCCGAAAGCTGGCGCTTTGTTCTGGCCAGGCGGGCATCACGCGCAAGCTTCTGGTTCTCCTGTCCCAGCACGTCGTCTTTTGCGACCTTCGGGGCAAGAAGCGTGGTGGTGGTCGATGCCACCTCGTTGTTCCACTCGGCCGTCGTGCGCTGTTTCTCGAGAATCTGGTTCTCCTGCTTCAATCTCTCCACCTGGGCGATATTGTTTCTTGAGGCGTAGAGGGCATCCGCGAGGGTGCTGCAGAGGTTGGCATCGTCCTTGTATTGGGATGCCTTTTTCAAAAGAGCAAACGCGGCATCCTGGTTGGCCTTCGTCGCATTTCCCGGCGCGAGGAGCTCCATCATTTTATTGATGGTTTCCCGGTAGGCGACATCGGCGGCGTCTGTCGCGGGTGCCGCATTCAGATACTTCTCGAAGCGGGCCCGGAAAAGCCGGTTGTCGTTGATGTTCCAGAGTTTTCCATCATAGGACATCGTATCGTTGCCGGGGTCGAAATGGGGGATATCCCTGCCGATGAAACCCTCGTTCATCTGCCCGGGCCGGGCGCCTCCGGTGGCCGCCTTCGAATCGCCGCTCCCCGCAGGGATCTGAGCCTGCGCGTAACCGGTCGCCGCACCAAAGGAAATGAGGAGAAGGACAAGGATTTTTGTTCTCATTGTTGGGTGAGTTTTTTTGTTTTCAGGACACCTCTCGGATCGACCTCGAGGACAAAGCGGAACTTCTGACCCTTCTGAATATTAATCGCGTTGAACTCCTGCGTCACAAGCACCGGAATGGTCTCGCTTTCGACATCGACCGCGATCAGCCGGCCGGATCCGGGCGACCATGCAAGGGAATTCGAGACCTCCCCTTCGACCTTGTAGACATTGCCGCGCAGGCTGTTCGCATTCTCCATGTAGGATGGCACATCGAGAGGCGCGATGCTCCTGTAAGGATCGGACCCGGACGACAGAAAGAACCGGGAACCGACAAATGCGACGAGGATCAAGCCGGCGGCTAAAAACAGCCAGAGTGGACTGATGGAGGATTTCTTGCGTCGTGCCATTACAAATAGGTAGCTGCGATAGGGGTCGAGTTCAAAGGGAAACGACGCTCTTAGCACAAACATCTGGCGGCTGGCGACTCCGAATTCACTCTGTAGACACGGCCGGGCACATGCCTGAAAGTTACAAAAAAAGGGGGGAACCGGAGCCCCGCCTGTTTGGAGACTGGCTTTCGCTACCCAACCAACGCCCACACGGGCGGGCCCCTGGGGTCTGAGCTCCGGCCGGAACTCTCGGGCATGCGCCCCGCGCGGCTGTAAAAGACGCAGTCTCATGGAAAGCGGGCTTGAAGCCGGCCGGCTTCTGGGCAAGGATAGAGTCCTGTGAAACGACCCAATCCCGCTTTCCGATTTTCGGGTGGCTACACGCTGTTCGAGATCATGCTCGTTCTGGGCATCATCGCGGTGCTTGTGGGCTCGGCCATTTACATGCTTGTCGGCAATATTGATGTGGCAAAAGACCAGCGGGTCGAAAGCGATATCCAGGCGATTTCGATGCAGCTCCGCACCTACGAGATGTTGAACTACCGCAAGCCGACGACCGCGCAGGGCCTTCAGGCGCTCGTTCAGCAGCCGGCTTCGGACCCCAAACCCCGGAAGTGGAAGCAACTCATGAAGAGCGTTCCCCTTGATCCATGGGGCGCGGAGTATGTCTACCGCAATCCCGGCAAGCTCAACCCCGGCGGGTATGATCTGTTTTCCCTTGGACCCGACGGCAAGGAAAGCGATGACGACCTCGGGAAAGAGACGAATGGGACTTCCTCAAACTAGAGGAGCCTACTCGCTGCTGGAAGTCCTCCTCGCTCTTGGAGTGATCGCCGTGCTGCTCGGAATCACGGTTCCTTATGTCTCCGAATCTTTCGGGAAATCGGCCGGGGAAGAAGCCGCCGATGAGATTGCCAAAGCCGTCCAGAGCGTCAGAAACAGCGCGCTGGAAAAAGGCGAAGCCAGGCAGATCGCCCTTCTCGAAACCGCTGTGCAACCGCAACTCGATTCGGCAAAACCGGTCCGGCTGCCGAAGGGCTGGAAGCTGGAGATCCGGAGAATGACGGAGTCCAAATTCCGAAAACCTGCCAAGTCGGAAATCTGGTTGTTCAACGGGGCGGGCATCTGTGAGCCGTTGACCCTGAAGCTCCGGGGACCGAAAGAGACGATCGAGCTCCTCTTTGATCCCCTCACCGGGCTCGTGATCGATGAATAGGAAAAGTCGGAATGCGGAATGCGGAATGCGGAAATGGGCCGCATTGCGTCCGGGTGCCCGCCTGTGGCGGGTGAATACAAAAACCGGGAAACGAAAAGCGATCGTCGGATCGCGGATCTTTCCGGTCTCCCGGATTCCGGTTTCTGCTTTCACCTTGTTCGAGGTGCTGATCGCGCTGGGCGTCTTTGCGATCTCCGTAACCGGGCTGGCCATCGCGCTGGACAGCGCGGTCATGGCCGCTTTTGAAGCGAGGGAACGGGCACTCGCCAGAATCGTTCTGGAATCCCGCCTCTCCGCGGTGATGAGCGACCCGCCATTGAAGGGAACCCGGATCATCGAAGCCCGCGACAACAATGGAATCCGGGTCGAGGAAACGATGGTCAAATTCGAAGCCCAGACGACAAACGGAACCCCTGTAACCGGGCTCTGGAAGCTCAAGGTTTCGGCGGACTGGGGCCGCCGTGACAAGAGCAAGGAAACCGCGGAAATCCTGTTCTTCAAGCCATGAGCGGCCCAGGGAAAGCTTTCGGTTTTCCGTGGTTCCGTATTCAGCAAAGCGCCGCTGCCCCGGGGCTGAACACGGAAAAACGAACACTGAAAACATGCTCCGCCTTCACGCTCTTCGAGGTGATTCTTTCACTCATGATCCTCGCGCTGCTCACCGGCGCCGTCTACTCGATCACCTCGGCCGCAACAGAAACCAGCATGGCGACACTCGATGAGCAGGTCTCGGTCCGCCGCATTGAGGCCTTTCTCAAAGTGACGCGCGATGCATTTCTCAATCTCCCTCGCGATGGAAAAGTGCAATTGCGGTTTTCCAAGTCATCCACCGGCGCTCCGGTGCCGGAGATCATCTTTGAAGAAGCGGCCGGACTGTTTGGGATTCCGAGCCTTGGCGGAGGGTCGTTGATCCTCGCCGCAAAGCCCCGCGCGGATGGCAGCCGCACGATGTCTTTGCTCCGGATTCCAAAAGATCTGCACGGCGAGCAGCTGGAAAATCTGAAGTCCGGAAACTCCTGGATCCCGCTCCTTCCGCGGGTCGAGAAAGTGAAATGGTCGTTTTTCGCAGATGGAGAGTGGAAAGAAGAATGGTTGCCTGAAAACGGCCGCCCCCTGGCCGCGCGACTCCAGCTGGAATACCTAGACATGGCAGGCTCGAAAATTGACTGCCAATTCTGGATCCCGCCGGTCACCGCCGTGCCGCAGGCGGCGCCCAAACCTCCGGCCCCGGCCTCCTCCCCTTCCTCATGAGAACCGCTCCGGTACATGATCTGCGGTCGTCAACGGGCAGCCGGAACGGGCTTGCCCTGCCCTTGGTCTTGTGGAGCATCGCTTTCCTTGCGGGACTCGTCGTCCTGGTGGCCGGCGTCGTGGGCGATTGGATCGGAGCCGAAATCCGGGCTGAAAAAACTTTCCGGGCCCGCCAACTCGCGCTCAGCGGAATTGCCATCGGCCAGAGCCCGGAAATCAAGCCCGGCGATCCCCTGCTGAAAAGCGGTAAGATGGAAACCGAAGGTTTTGAAGTGAAGCTCTCGGACGAATCCGGCAAGATCAATCCGAACTTCTGGATCACCCAGAACAACAGGGAACTTTTTGCCCGGCTTTTTGGGGCCTGGAATGTGGAGGATGAACTCCGCGATGCGGCCATCGACGGTCTGGTGGACTGGGTGGATGGCGATGATTTCCGGTCGCTTCACGGGGCCGAACAGGGCGAGTATGAGAATGTGGGCCGGCAGGGATTCCCGGCTAACCGCCCGCTGCTCCACGTCCGGGAGATGGAAGCGGTGCTGGGCATGAATGATATTCTCGCAGCGAAGGAGGACTGGAGAAAGATGTTCACAGTCTGGTATAACGGCAAAATAAACATCCACCATGTCACGCAGCCGCTGCTGGAGAGCCTCGCGGAAATGACTCCGGCCCAATGCCAGTCACTTTTCGAGTTGCGTGCAGGGCCGGATGCCATTGAGGGTAATGAGGATGACGTCAAATTCGGATCCATCGAGGAGGTTGCAGGGCTTGTCGGTGCCGGCGGCCGCCAGCTCGAGGCGCTCGAGGCATTCTTCGACGTGTCGGGGTCGGTCCGGCGGATTGAGAGCACCGGATTCTGCAGCGGAATCAAACACAGGATCATCGTTATCACGCCGGAGAATGGCGGGGGTCAGATCATGAGCTGGGAGGAGGAGTGAGCGCTCCTGGACCGGAATCCGTGCTTCGGCCGGGCGCTGCAGGCTGGGAACTCTGGAAATTCCCTCCCAAGGATCGCCCGAATGTCGAATTGAACCCGGACATGAAGTCCGTGGCAGCGGCACCCAGGCTGCTGCTCGCCCTCCCCTCGCGGAGTTTGATGGCCATCCCGCTTTGGGTCGCCGGTCAGGGCGATGCCCGCGAGCTGGCGGAACTGGAACTTTCCGGACGGCACCTCATCAAGCGCGATAGCGAAGTGAGGATCATTCCGATCGATTCGACGGATGGAAGATCGCTGATCCTGGCGATTGCCGTGGGCGATGATTCTCCGGCGACAGAATATTTCGGCAAGGCGCGGTTCTTCGACATTCCGGCACGGCTGTTTGATCCGGGCCCGGCCGATGTGGCGGTCTGGCGGGAATCCGGCGATCTCGTCTTCGGTTTTTTCAGGGACAGGCGCTGCGTGTATTTTTCCGCAAGTGGTGAGGCTTCGCCCGGTCCGGCCTTCTGCGGGCTGGTCCTCCGGACGGCTCTCCGGCTCCGGGCCGAGCAGGTCATCCCCGGCCTGCCCTCCGCAATCCGCCTGATCGGCGACTTTTCGGAGGAAGACTGCCAGGCCATCGGAAATGCGCTACGGCTCACCGTCGAATCCATTTCCCCCGAGCCGCCGCCTCTGCTGCCTGCGGTCCCGGTGGAAGTGACTCCCCCGGCGGCTCTCCGGGCCCGCGCGAGGAGCATGGGCGCAAAGAAGCTAGCGGTTATCGGCCTCGGCGTCCTGGCCGTTTACCTCCTGGTCGTCGCGGCCCTTGCAGGAGATCTTCTTCTGAAAAAAATCCAGCTCGATCAGGAAACCGGCAAAGCCGATTCGATGGCGCCGGAGGCAGATCAGGCCAGGATCCTGGTGACGGAATGGAAGGAGTTCCAGTCGGCCATCCACCCGGAGAGCTTCGCGCTCGACCAGTTGGCGGCAGTGGCGGCCGAACTCCCCGGCGATCAGATCCGCCTGACACAGTTCAGCCTGGAAAACGGCCGCCTCCTCCTCGCAGGAGAAGCTTCGGATATTTCCCAGGCCTATGCCTTTCTGGAGAAGGTTAAAAAATCCGCCGTGCTTCAGAATTACGACTGGACCGCACGCCAGCCGCAGCTCGCCGGAAAAAACAAAGTGCGGTTTGAAATGGAAGGAGTCCGCCCCGATGCGCAAGCTCGCACAGAATGAAATAAGGCTGCTCGCATTCTTCTGCGCCGCCATTTTTCTGGCGCTCAACCTATTTGCCATCCGGGCCTGGACCGGGGCCCGGGCTGCGCTCATCCGCGACGGGGAGGCCGCGCGCGCACGGATCGCGGAAAGCCGGATGTGGATCGATGGCGCCTCCGGAATCTCGTCATCGCAGGAATGGATCAAGGCCCATCCTCCCGAGACCAAAACCGCGGATGAAGCCAGCACGGGGCTTCTCCAAATGATCCGCTCTGCGGCGGAGGAAGCCGGGCTGAAAGTCACGGAGGAAAACCTGCTGCCTGCAGCCGCCACGACGACCGGACATGCCGCATCCCTGCAGGCGAAACTTTCGGGCCCGTTCCCCGGGGTCACCAAATTTCTCTTCGCCATGCAGACCCCGACAGCCTGGCGATCCATCCCGAAGCTGGTCGTCCGAAGCGACACCGAGCCGCCAAATGTGCTGGTGGACATGGAAGTGCATCAGTATTATCTTCCCGCGACACCACCCGGTCCATGACCATCCTTCAAAAAGCGTTCATCTTCTCCGTGGCCCTGGGTTCCGTGATGGCTCAAAACGAGGAACCCTGGGCGCAGCCGCGGGATATTTCCAAGTTTCAGTTCCTGCTGGACCGTTCACCATTCTCGCTGCCAACCGCAGAGGAATCCTCACCGGTTGCCGACAGATATACCCTGACGGGAGCAGCCTCTCTCAACGGGGAGCCGATGATTTTTATTTTGGACAAAACAACCCAGGAGCGCCACATGCTCTCGAAAACAGCCAACAAGCTCGACATGGGACTGGTCGAGTATCTGCCTTCCCCTGATCCGAGACAGATGCGGGCCACCATCAAAATCAACGGACAGGTGGCCACAATCGCCTACGCCGAACCGGTTGCTTCACAGGGCCAGCTTATGGCCGCCCCCCAAAACCCCGGCATGCCTCATCCGAATCAAAACCCCTCGGTGGTGGTCAATCCGCCGGCCGGACAGGTCTTTGCCGGTGCTCAACCTCAGAATCTGCAACAGCCAAATCCTGGGCAGACTCCCCAGAGGCGGGTGATCCGCCGGAGGATTATTTCAGGACAACCTGGAGCAGGCCCATGAAGTTCCGTTTCCTTCTATCGCTTTCCTGTTTGGCCGTCGCGACCTCCCTGCATGCGCAGGCACCGGCCCCCGTCCCCGCGGCTGTCGCTCCGGCGCCCTCACAGCCCGCATCGCCTCAGCCTGCCCCGGTGACCCAACCGTCAAATTCTGGCACCGTCCAACCGGCAGCCGTTCCCGCGACAACACCGGTCGGACCGCTTCCTGCCGTGCCCGCCACCCAGCCGTTGCAGCCGGCGGGGGCAGCAGCCGCCAACCCGACTGGTGACAGCGTCAATATCACGTTTCCGCGAACCTCGGTTTTTGAGGTTTTGAGCTTCTACGAGACGCTGACCGGAAAGAAGCTGATCCGCGACTCCAACCTTGCGGGGCCGGAGATCTCCATCATGGTCAACCAGCCGGTCTCGAGGCAGGAAGCGGTCAAGCTGATCGAAAGCTCCCTTCTTCTGAACGGCTACAGCATCGTGCCGGTCGATGATCAGACGATAAAAATACTGGGCCCAAGCCGCGCTCCCCGCACCGAAGGCCTCCCGCTTTATATCGATGCCGCAGCCCTTCCAAAGGACGGGGATCGGGTGGTGAGCTTTTACAAACCCCTGTCATTTGTTTCGCCGGAGGAGGCGATTCAGGTCTTGGATCAGGTGGTCCAGCGGAATGCCTTTGGCATGATCGCGCCTGTCCCCAACACAAACGCTGTGATCATCACAGACAAGACGCCGGTCATCCGGAAGGCCTTGGGGGTTCTCGCATTAATCGATGTCCCCCCCGCGCAGGTTGTCACGGAATTTGTCCCGCTCCAGAGGGCGAATGCCGAGCGGATTGTCGAAATTCTCGATGAGATGTTCGGTAAAGATGACCCGAACTCGAAAACCGGCACGACGGCGAATGCCCAGGCCCCGCCCACACCCGACGGACAACCCGCTGCGCCGGGCAGTGCAGGCGCATCCGGGGCTCGATACGAAAATCGCCTGATCACCGGCAAGGCAAAGTTCCTGGCCGATAAGCGGACGAACAGGGTTCTGGTCGTCACGCGGCAGGAAAATTACCGGTATGTGAGGGATGTGATCTCCCAGCTCGATGCCGCCGGAACATTTGAGCAGCCGTATGTCCGGGTCTGCAATTACGTGCCGGTCAATGACGTCTTCCCGGTCCTCTCGGATATGCTCGCCGACGCGGAAACCGAGAAGACGGGTGGAGCAGCCAACGCCCAACCCACTCCCTCGAATCCGTTCAACAACTCCAGCGGCAACAATACAACGGGCAGTTCCTCCTCGTCCGGATCGAACGGGGCCTCCGGTTCGAACAGTCCGGATCGCCTCTCGAATGAAATGGCCGAATCAGCTCCCCAATCGGTGACAATCGGGGAGATTAAATTAATCGCGGATAACAGTTCGAACAGCATCATCGTGTTCGGTCCCCCGGAGAGCAAAGCGCGGGCCAAGCAGATCCTTGATCTGCTCGATCAGCGTCCAAAGCAGGTCTATCTCGCCGTGGTCATCGGGCAACTCAACATCACGAATACCACCGAATACGGCGTCCAGTATCTGATCAAATACCAGGGGGCGAGCGGCAATGGCCTTGCAGCCGCCGTCCTGAATCCCCTGCTTTTTCCGAATGTGACGGGAACGCTTCCCGTTCCTGCGGGCATTACCGGTCCGGCGGCGCTGACCAACGGGCTCGGGGCACTTTCCGGGCTGACGATTTTTGGGACCATCGCCGACTCGGTGGATGTTTTTGCGAGGTTTCTCGAATCCACCGGCAACTTCCGCACGCTTTCCCGCCCGGTCATCTACACGACCAACAACCGGAAGGCCACGATCTTCTCCGGGCAGAGAGTTCCGTTCCCCCAGAGCTCGCTGACCACGGCCACCGGCGGTGGGATCAACAACAACGGCACCTCTGTCGCATCGAGCGTTGAATATCAGGATGTCGTGCTGAAACTCGAAGTCATCCCGCTCATCAATTCCGACCGCGAAGTCAACCTCGTCATCGCCCAGAAGAACGACACCCTGGGCGCGGAGAAAAATATCTCGGGCAATCTCGTGAACATCATCAACACGCAGGAAATCACCACCAGCGTCCGCGTTCCAAACGGCTCGACGATCGTGCTCGGCGGCCTCATCACGGAGACGAAAAAACGGGATCAGGCCGGAATCCCCTACATTTCGAAAATTCCCGTCATCGGTTCGCTGCTCGGCGGCAGGACCAGCAACGCGGTGGACAAGAACGAACTCGTTGTCATGATCCAGCCTGTCGTGGTGGACACCAATGAGGAGATGATGAAGGCAAGCGCCTACGAGGGCGACCGGTCCCGGCTTGGACAGGATGCGCAGCAAATGGCGGCGCCAATCGCGGAGCAGGCCCGGCCGCCGGCTCCCTGGACGCCGCCTCCCAGGCAAAAAGCGACTCCCAAGCCACGGAAAAATTAGCCCGCACCCGACGGCTGAAGTATTTTGAGGGAACCAACAAAAACAACTTAATGAGTTACAGAAAACCGCTTGGACCAGGGAAACCTGTTATTTTTGCCGCCTATTTCTTCTCATCAATTCTGTTCGTTCTGTTGGTTCTGTTTAAAAGCCGGTTCCGGAACTAGCCCATGGTCAATTTGATCGAAGATCTCACCGCGCTCGCCAAAGACGCCGGCTGCGTGGAGGTGGAGAAATGCCGCGAGACCCTCCAGCGCGCCGCATTCGCCCAGCGCTCGCTCGTGGCCGCGCTTCTCGATTCCCAGCTCGTGCGCGAACCGGATTTTCTCAAGTCCCTCTCGGAGTCGCTGGATCTCCCTTGGCGAGAGGAGAGCGATGTCCAGATCATCGAGAATGTCCGCGAAAAATTTCCCGCCCGACTCGCGCTCGGCCAGACCGTGCTTCCGGAAGCTATCGTCGAAGGCGGGGAGATGCGCCTTCTCACCTTCGATCCCTTCGACCATGGCGGCTGGCAGGCGGTCGTCCAGCACTGGCCGGGCCCGGTCCGGCTCGTGCTCACCACCCGGCGGCGCCTGATTGAAACCCTGAAGACCACCTACGGCGTCGGCGCGGACACGTTCGAGGAACTGATCGAAGGGCGTGAAACCGAGACCGGCGGAATCCAGGAGGAGGTGAATGTTGTCGATGAGGAGGACAGCGAGGCTTCGGTGATGAAATTCGTGAACCAGATCCTCCGGGAGGGCCTGCAGCAGGGGGCGACGGACATCCACTTTGAACCGCTCGGCCAGGACCTCCGCATCCGCTATCGCATCGACGGAGTGCTGCATGAGACTCCCGTCCCCCCGCGGATCAAGGTCCTTCAGGATTCCGTGATCTCGAGGCTCAAAATCATGGCCGGCCTGGACATTGCGGAGCGGCGGCTTCCGCAGGATGGCCGGATCGCCCTCGAGCACACCGGCCAGCCGATCGACGTGCGCGTCGCCACAATCCCATGCGTCTACGGGGAAAATGTCAGCCTCCGTCTCCTCGGGCAGGAACGCTTTGATTTTGCGCGGCTCGGGCTCGATGCGACGGCGGAAAAACGCATCCGGAACCTGATCTCGATCCCGAATGGAATCGTCCTGGTCACCGGCCCGACGGGCTGCGGCAAGAGCACGTCGCTCTACACATTTCTCAGCAGCTTGAACGTCAAGGAACGGCGCATCGTCACGATTGAGGATCCTGTCGAGCACAAGCTGGACGGGGTCATACAGATCGCTGTGAAGCCGGAGATCAACCTGACCTTCGCCAACGCGCTGCGAAGCATTCTGCGCGGCGATCCGAATGTCATCATGGTTGGCGAAATGCGCGACCACGAAACCGCAGAGATCGCGATCCGGGCGGCTCTCACCGGCCACCTCGTCTTCAGCACCCTTCACACCAACGATGCGGTGGGCGGCATCACCCGCCTGCTGGATATGAACATCGAGCCGTTTCTCGTGGGCTCTTCGGTCCGCGCCTTCATCGCCCAGCGCCTCGTCCGCCGGCTCTGCAAGCATTGCTCCCAACCCGCCCACCGGAAACCGGAGGAACTCGCGGAATTCGGGTTTCCGAAGGAATGGGCGGACAAGGTCCGCAGGCCGGTGGGCTGCGAGCATTGCCGCCAGAGCGGCTATGCGGGACGCACGGCACTGTTCGAGATCGTCCTCATGTCTTCCCGCCTCCAGGAGGCTATCCAGCGCCGTGGAAGCGGGCCGGAACTCCGCGAACTCGCCATGCGCGAGGGAATGATTCCGCTGCGCAAGGATGGATGGCAGAAGGTGGCCGATGGCGTGACCTCGCTCGAAGAAGTCCTCCGTGTCACCAGCAGCGAACTGGAGGCGCTCGATGAATGAGTGTGCGCAGAGACCGGAGCGCGGGCGTCCCGTTTTGAGCCATGCCTGATTTTGCCTACAGAGCGAGCGAGCCGGACGGCGGGATTACAAGCGGCGTAATCGTCGCCACCACCCGCGCGGAAGCTTACCGGATCCTTCGCAGCAAGGGCCTGCAGCCAGTCAGCGTCGGTGAAAGCGGCGCCGCGGCGGCGCCAAAGAAAGGAAGGGCCGCCGAGATGGGGCTGACACGCCTCTCTTCGGCCCAACTGCTCTACTTCACCGAGGAACTCGCGGAACTCCTCGAAGCCGGGCTCCAGCTTGAGGGCGCGCTCAAGGTCATCGAACAGCGGCAGGAAAAGTCGGAGGTGAAAACCGTCGCCGCCAAACTCCGGCAAAGGGTCCGTGACGGCGTCAGCTTTTCGCAAGCCCTGCGGGAATGCGGCAAAACGTTTGATGCGCTTTACTGCAATCTCGTGGCAGCCGGTGAAGCCGGGGGAGCCCTGCCGCAGATCCTGAAGCGCCAGTGCGCCTACCTCGAGCTCATCGAGGATCTGCGCAAGCGGGTCATCAATTCGCTCATGTATCCGAGCATCGTCTTCGCCTCGGCGCTTGTGCTGATGTTTATTTTCCTGACATTCCTGGTCCCGCAACTGTCCGTGCTCCTCGGGAAGACTGGCCAGAAGCTTCCCATGATCACCCAGATTCTGATCGCTGTGAGCGGCTTCTGCGGAAAATGGTGGTGGGCGATCATTGCGGTCGTCGGAGCGACCGCGCTTCTCATCCGCGCGGCTGTGCAGACCCCTCCGGGCCGTGCCTGGTGGCACCGGGCGATGCTGGACATCCCGGTCGTCGGCCCTGTCCTCCGCGCAAAATTCTACGCGGAAATGCTGCAGACTCTTTCGACACTCGTCTCGAACGGAGTGACGCTCCTGCACGGGATCAACCTCATGCTGGCGGCCACCGCAAATGTCTACCTCCAGGGACTGCTCCGCAAAGTGGCCGACCTCGTGGGCGAAGGAACGAGCCTCGCGTCGGCTCTCAGGCGGGTCGGATTCTTTCCTCCCGTCCTGATGGATATTCTGGGTGTCGGCGAGCAGACCGGCGACATCGCGTCAGCCCTCGAACGCGCCGCAAAGCGGTTCGACCGGGAACTCACCTCCCGGATCGGTCATCTCACCACGCTCATCCAGCCGGCGATCATCCTTCTTGTCGCCCTCTTCGTCGGCGTCGTGGCCTACTCGATGATTGCGGGGATCCTTACCAGCGTCAGCGCCCTCCGGGCGCGGTAGGGCCCGCTATCTGCGGGAACCGATAAACAGCCGCAGGACATACCAGAACAGCAGTGCCACTCCGGCAAAAAGCTGGATGGATGCCGCCACATAAGCGTCCTCCGGATAATCCCGCATCACCGAGGACGTCGTGTAAAGGATCGATCCGCCTGCAAGCAGCACCATCGCCACCGAGAACCAGGTCCCAAGCTCAAAATTGAAGAGAACCGCGCAGACGATCGTCACCAGCGCCACGATTCCTCCCCAGAAAAGGAATGTCCGCATGAACGAGAAATCCTTCCGCGTCGTCACGACTACGCCGGTCAGCAGAAAAAATCCGCCGAGCGTGGCCTGGGCCGCGCTGGCAATCGTGCCGGGGGCCGCCTGATTTGCCAGGAACAACAGGGGAACGAAGATGATCGCCTGCCCGAGGACATAAAGGACCAACCCCAGATACTGCACCGGTTTTGAAAGCTGCGGACTTGCAAAGAACGTAGCCATCCAGGACAGCACCATGAACCCTCCGAGGATGAGCAGCCAGGACACGCTCGCAACCACGGACATGATCGCATTCGCGATGCCGGTGGAGAAAAACCAGAACTCAAGCCCCACGAACAGGAGGACCGCGAGTGTCAGATGCGAGTAGGTGCGGACAATAAACGAGCCGCGGGCATCAGCCGGAAGATCCGCGACGGGAATAGTATAGGGATTGCTCATGGATAGTTTTGAATGCCGGAACAACTAACCCAAAAAACGCCTCGGCTCCACCTTTTTCTTGACCGCCGGCCGGATATAGGACACGATCTGTCCCATGCGTAGAAACCTCTCCCCTTCCGCCGTCCGCCTTCCCCGGGGCGATGCCCGCCGCCGGGTTCCCGCAACGCGCTCGACGCGCCCGCCGTATGCCCGGATGATCAAGATCCACGAGCTGATCGCGGCCGGGAAATTTCCGAACTGCACAACGCTCGCGGATGTTTTCGAGGTTTCGTATAAGACCGTGCAGCGGGACATCGACTTCATGAGGGATCAGATGCTGCTCCCGATCGATTACGACTCGGGCCAGCACGGGTTCCACTACACCAAGCCGGTGGGGTCGTTTCCAAACGTGAACATCACACAGGGCGAGGTGGTGGCCCTGCTGGTGGCGCAGAAAGCTCTTGAGCAATACCGGGGCACCGCTTTTGAAAAACCGCTGCGGGCGGCCTTCGGAAAAATGGCGACTGCACTTCAGGACGAAATCTCGATATCGCTCGGGGATCTGGGCAGCGCGTTCTCGTTCCGCCCGATGGGAGCCGCCGGACAGGAACTCGCCATCTTCAACGTTCTCGCCGAGTGCGTGATGAGCAACCGCACGCTGGAGTTCGACTATCACGCCCTGAAGAAAAACAAATCCGAGCGCCGGCGGATCGAGCCCTACCACCTCGGCTGCATCAACAACCAGTGGTATCTCATCGGGAACGATCTGCAGCGCGGAAAACTGCGCACGTTTGCGCTCACGCGGCTGAGCCGCCCGAAGGTTCTCAAGCAGACCTTCCGCAGACCGGCGGACTTTTCTCTCTCGGAAATGATGAAGGACAGCTTCATGGCTTTCGAGACAGGCCAGACGCAGAAGGTCCGGCTCCGCCTGGATGATTTTGCAGCAAGGCTGGCCTCCGAGCGGAGCTGGCACAAATCCCAGAAGCTGAAGCCGATCCCGGGCGGGGGAGCGGAACTCACCCTCGAGGTCGGCATCGCGCCTGACCTCGAAAACTGGATCCTCGGATGGGGAAGCCATGCGGTCGTGATCGAGCCTGAAGGCCTGCGCGAACAAATCGCCGCCACCGCACGGGCGATGGCGCTCCAGTATCAGCGCTGAAAGAGCCCGACAAATTCAAACGCGCGGCCGTCGAACAGCCCGCGGTCGCTAAGTTTGAGCTCGGGAATCACAAGAAGGGCAAGAAAGGAGAGCGTCATGAAAGGGGCCTCGAGCGTGGCTCCCATTCCCCTCACGAACCTGGTCAGCTCCGAATATTTTTCCGCGACCTCGACACCATTCAAATCACTCATCAAACCGGCCACAGGGAGCGGAAGCATCAGCGACTGATCCCCGTCGACGGCGACACAGCCGCCGCGGGAGCCGATCAGCAGGTTCACTGCCCGGCACAGGTCGGCATCATTGGTGCCGATGGCAACGATGTTGTGCGAATCGTGGGCGACGGACGAGGCCATGGCACCCCGGCGGAGACCGGTATTCCGGACGAATGCCACCGCGGGCGGGGCGGGATGATAGCGGTTCACGACGGCCATTTTCAGGATATCGCCCGCAGGGTCGGCCTCGACCAGTGAGCGGCCGTGCTCCAAAGCCACCAACCCTTCGCGGGTGAAAAGCTCCCCGTCCTCGACGTCGATGGTCCGGAGAATGTTTCCGCGGGCCGGCACTTCAAAGTCCTTGATATGAACCTGCGGGGAACGGAAGCGGTTCAGGATGGCGGGCGCAGCACCCGGGACCAGGCTCCTGCCGTCCCCGGCAATCCGGCGGCCGCCCAGCCATGCTCCCTGGACATAAAAGTTCTTCAGGTCGGAGACAGCGATAAAATCGGCGGGATCACCCGGGCGAAGAAACCCCTCGGGCAGCCGGTAGTGCCTCACGGGATTCACGCAGGCTGCGCGCAGGACATCGAACAATGGAAAGCCCGCATCCACGGCGCGCGCGGCGAGCTGGTTGATGTGCCCCGCGAGCAAAGCGTCCGGATGTTTGTCATCGCTGCAGAACATGCAATCCATCGGGCGCTCACCGATCAGCGGCAGGAGTGCTGTGAAATTCCTTGCGGCCGAGCCTTCGCGGATCAGGATCTTCATCCCGACCGAGCACTTGTCGCGCGCCTCCTCGAGCGAACTGCACTCGTGGTCGGTGGAAATCCCCGCCGCCGCATAGGCAGCCAGCGATGCGCCCCGGAGCCCCGGAGAGTGGCCGTCCACCGGCTTGCCGAGCCGCTGCGCCGCCCGGATTTTTTTCATGAGGTCCGGCTCGCCGGCCAGGACGCCCGGGAAGTTCATCACCTCGGCGAGATAACCGATTGCGGGCCGCGCCAGCAGTTCCTCCACATTCGCGGCATTCAACACGGCACCCGATGTCTCGTGCGGAGTCGCGGGAACACACGAGGGGGCTCCAAAGCAAAAATGAAGGGGCGAGCGGCCGCCCTCCTCCAACATGAAATCCACGCCTTCCATCCCGCACACATTCGCAATCTCGTGCGGATCGGAAACCGACGACAAAGTTCCATGCACCGAGGCCATCCGGGCAAATTCCAGCGGAGGCAGCATCGAGCTTTCCACATGGACATGCGCATCCACGAATCCGGGCATGAGGAACGGCTTGCCAGCCGCTTCCGGACCGCACACGGGTTCGAGCGCGACGATTTTGCCGCCGCTCCACCGGATGCGGGCGGGAAATATTTTCCCCTCGAGAACGTCGACCACATTGCCCACCATCTCGCCCATCCCCGGAATATGCAGCGGAAGGCGGCGGTTTGGCAATCCCAGCTTGTCAGGAGGGATGTTGCCTCCGGCCCGTTCTTGACCGCCGGGGCGAAGCTGCTGCAATCTGGCCCCGGTGCCAAAAATTAAAAGGGATCTTCCAAACCGCGCGGCCTATGCGGTCGCCAACGAACTCAAGCGCAGCCGCGGATTGTCCGTCGGCGAGATCGCAACCCGCCTGGGAATGAGCTACATGGGTATCAAATCCCAGTGTCTGGCACTTGAAAAAAACGGACACATCACCGCACGGAATCAGCACTGCGAAACCGGCCGCCCCCAACTGATCTACCGGCTCACAGCCAAAGGGCAGCGGCTCTTCGAGAAGGACGACCAGCGCCTTGCAATATCCCTCCTCAACGAAGCCCGGAAGCTTTTCGGCGCGGCTGCCGCGGAGAAGTTGCTCTTTCTGCACTTTCAAAGCCGGACTGCGGAATACCTGAAACAGATTCCCGTCAAGGCAACCCCGGAGGAACGGCTCGCAGCGGCAGCCGCCCTGCGCGATGCGGACGGGCACATGGCGCGTATCGAGTCCGGATGCCTCTGGGAGTCGCACGTCCCCCTGGCCGGCATTTTCGAGGCTTTCCCGGCGGCCATCGCAATGGAGGAAACCATGATCTCTAAGGTCCTCGGCGTGGAAGTGACCCGCATCGCCGAGAACTCCGGGGATCATTACCAGATCCGGTTTGAAGCATTTCATTGCGGCCCGCAGGCCTGATGAAGTAGATTTGCCGCGATGAAGACTATTTTTGTCACCGGCGGGGCCGGCTATATTGGAAGTATCTGTGTCGAGCAACTTCTGAACGAGGGATTCGAGGTTGCGGTGTTCGACAACCTGAGCGAGGGCCACAAAAAAGCACTCGACCCGCGCGCCCGCTTCTTCCAGGGCGACCTTGCCGACCGGACCGTCATCCGCCGCGCCTTCGAGGAAGCCAAGCCGGATGCCGTCATGCATTTTGCCGCGAACGCGCTTGTCGGGGAATCCATGGAGAATCCCTCCAAATACTTCCGCAACAATGTTTGCTCCGGGATCAACCTGCTTGATGCCGCCGTGGAGGCGGGGGTCAAAAAGTTCGTCTTTTCCTCGACGTGCGCGACTTTCGGGATTCCGGACCGCATGCCGCTCGACGAATCTCTCCCGCAAAAACCGATCAACCCCTATGGCGAATCGAAGCTGATGTTCGAGCAGGTTCTCCGCTGGTATGAGGAGATCCATCAGCTTTCTTATGTGGCGCTGCGCTATTTCAACGCGGCCGGCGCATCAGAACGCTTCGGCGAGGACCACCGGATCGAAACCCACCTCATCCCGAACGTCTTGAAAGTCGCCCTCGGCCAGAAGGAATCGGTCGATATTTTCGGAACCGATTACCCCACCCCCGACGGCACCTGCATCCGCGATTACATCCATATCCTCGACCTCGCCCAGGCCCACATCCTCGCCCTCCGCTCGGAGAAAAGCGCGAAATACAATCTCGGCACCGGCGGCGGCACATCGGTGAGAGAAGTCATCGACACCTGCCGGAAAGTCACCGGACGGGACATCAAAGCCGTAGAAAAGCCCCGTCGCGCCGGAGATCCCCCTCGCCTCATTGCCGCCTCCGAGAAAATCCAAAAGGAACTCGGATGGAAACCGAAATACGAGAATATCCTCCCGATCGTCGAAAGCGCCTGGACCTGGCACGTGAAAAACCCCGGAGGCTACGGGGATTAAAGCGGACAGCCCGCCTTCGTGTCCCCCCAGCTGCCGGCAAAAAGCACGTTATCCCGCAGTTTTCCACAGATGCCTGTCCGTCGCAGCCGCCGGATCGTTTATTTTCTCCTTGAACGACCGGCATGGACCTCTAGGTTGGATTTTTTAATGAGGAAAGCTGCCGCCATCTGTTTGATTTTCACCGTTTCCCTGGCCGGGCTGCGTGCCCAGATCGGCAACGTCTCCAATTTCGGAAGCTTCGGAGATGTTCCAGTGGAGATCACCGCCGACGGCAATACGCGCTTCGAGGAAGGTGTCGCCGTGGCCGAGGACAACGTCCAGATCCACTACAAGGAGTATAGCATCTACTGCGACTACGCGGAGTATAATCCCGAGACGCGAGATGTCCTTCTTATCGGAAATATCCGTGTTTACACCCCCACAGATGTTCTTACGGGACAACGGGCGCTGTTCAATCTGGAGAGCAAGCAAATGAGGGCGCTGGAGTTTTCGGGATCGCATTCCCCTCTGCTCTTCCATGCCTTCAACTTCCGCGCGATGTCCCAGACGGAATTCCGGGTCAGGGACGGCATTGTGACCACGGATGACAACTCCAAGCCCGACTTCCATGTGAAATCCCGCTCGATGAGGATCTACACAAACAGCCGGGCGGTATTCACCAATTCGACGTTTTACATCGGGCAGACGCCCGTCTTCTGGTTTCCCTACCTCTTCGCCAATATCAACAACACCGGATTTGCCTTCCTGCCGGGATACGACAGCCGGTGGGGGGCCTATCTGCTCACGGCTTACAGCTTTCCTCTCATGACCGGCGTTGACGCCACCGTCCGCTCGGACTTCCGTTCGGAGTTCGGGCCGGCGATCGGATTGGACGCAACGATGAGATACGGGAAAAACGACCGGAGCTACGGCATGCTGCGCACCGATTATGTTCTGGAGGACAAGGAAGTCACCACAGTCAACGCCCCTGGAGAACCCGCCGAAACCAAGACGACGAACCGCTACCGCGTCTCCTTCCAGCAACGCCTCTTTCTCACCGACGACATTTACGCCACGGCGGATATCAACCTCCTCAGCGATGTCGACTTCCTCGAGGATTTCTACCCGGCGGATTTCAGAGTTGATCCTCAGCCGGACAACGTGATCGCCCTCACAAAATGGGACGAGGCTTACACTCTGAACCTGATTGCCCGTTGGCAGATGAATGACTTCCAGGATGTCACCGAGCGGCTGCCGGAGCTTGTCGCGGACTTTAAACAGGTTCAGTTTTTCGGGCTTCCGGTCAACTATGACGGGGAAACCGGCGTGGCCAATCTGCGCAGGACATTCTCGAACAACCCGTCCTCGGGCGAGACAGAATACCCGGACTACAGCGCGGTCCGCTTCGACACCTTCCACCAGTGGTCGCTCCCGAAAACCTATTTCGGCTGGCTCACCGTCACCCCGAGACTGGGAATCCGCGGAACCTATTACAGCGAGAGCGGATCCTTTGTCACCCCGATCGGCGGGGCCACCACCATTGACCCGGTCACCGGCGAGACAACGGTCATCGACCCTTCCTATAACTCCACCCCGCTCAACAACCCCACCCCGACGCTTCAGAATAAAGGGGCTGTCTTCCGCGTGGCCGGCAACTACGGGGTCGAGGTTTCCACGAAGTTCTCAAAGGCCTTCGAGAAGATCCAGAACCGTTGGCTTGGCATCGATGGACTTCGCCATGTGGTCCAGCCCTACCTGAACTACTCCGGCGTCTATAACCTCGGCCCGAGCCCGAGCGATATTTATCAGTTCGACCGTGTCGTCGAGTCCACTCAGCTTCTTCCTTTGAGTTTCCCGCAATTCACCGCGATCGACTCGATCGATACCTGGAACATCGTCAGGCTCGGAGCCCGGCAGCGGCTTCAGACCCGCCGCGACAACCGGACATTTGATTGGTTTTCGCTCGACACTTTCATGGATGTCAATCTGGAGAACCCGTATTCGGACGGCCCGGTTTCAAACGTCTTCAATGTCATTGGATTCCGCCCGGTTCCCTGGGTTAATTTGAGCATCATCTCACAGCTTCCGGTCACGGAAGAGGGATTCACCGAGGTCAACACTGCGCTCACTTTTATGCCGACGCGGGACCTCCTTGTCGGGTTCGGACACCGCTACATTGATGCGAATCCGTTCTTCTCCGACAACAGCCAGCTCAACTTCTCCACGTATTGGAGAATGAATGACCATTGGGCATTCAGTTTCTACGAGCAATATGAATTTGTGACGAAGGTATTCCAATACCAGCGTTATATGGTCCACAGGGACCTCTCGAGCTGGATCGCATCGATCGGGGCCGAGGTGCGCGACAACCAAGGCGGCGACCAGGAACTCGGCGTGCTCCTGGTTATGACGCTGAAGGATGCGCCTGCCGTAACGCTTCCCCTCGCATTCAGTCAATCGACCAGCCCGCTCGCCCCGTCGGGCGAGCAATAGCGGCGTCGTTTGATTTCAACAAACCTCATCCCATATGAAAATCTGTATTATTGGCTCCGGCTATGTCGGTCTTGTCTCTGGCGCTTGCTTCGCGGAAGTCGGGCATCATGTCACCTGCGTGGATAATGATCAGCGCAAGATCGACGCGCTGCTCGCGGGCAAAGTCCCCATCTACGAGCCCGGACTCGAGGAACTCATCCATCAGAACGTTGCCGCAAAGCGGCTGCAATTTACGACCAGCACCGCGGAGGGGGTGGACAATTCCGAGGTGGTCTTTATCGCTGTCCCCACCCCGCCCCAGGCCGATGGCAGCGTCGATCTGTCATATATTGAGAAGGTCGCCCGCGAAATCGCGGCGGTTCTCAAACCCGGTCAATACCGCGTGGTCGTGGACAAGAGCACGGTGCCGGTGAAAACCGGCGAGAAGGTCGCGGATACCATCCGGCGCTACAACAAGACAGGCGCCGAATTCGACGTGGTCAGCAACCCCGAATTTCTGCGCGAGGGGTGCGCAGTCTCCGACCTCATGAAACCGGACCGGATCGTGATCGGCGGAAACAGCGAGCGCGCCATCGCGCTCATGCAGAAGATTTATGAGCCGTTCCTCGCTCCCGTGCTCGTCACAGACATCAACTCCGCGGAGCTGATCAAGCACGCCGCGAATTCCTTCCTGGCCCTGAAAATTTCCTACATCAACGCCGTGGCCCAGATCTGCGAGTCAAGCGGGGCGGATGTCGAAAAGGTCGCGGACGGAATCGGCATGGACCGGAGGATCGGGCGGAATTTCCTGAACGCCGGGATCGGGTATGGCGGATCGTGTTTCCCGAAGGACATCGCGGCCTTTATCGCCATCAGCGAAAATCTCGGGGTCCCGTTCACCCTGCTCAAGGAAGTGCAGCGGATCAACCGGACACAGAGGGACCGCTTCATCGCAAAGGTCCGCGAGGCGCTCTGGGTGCTTAAAGACAAAAAGATCGCGGTCTGGGGGCTCACGTTCAAACCGGACACCGATGACGTGCGTTCGTCGGTCGCGGTCGAGGTCGTCAGCGATCTTGTCTCCGAAGGAGCTGAGGTCACCGTCTACGATCCCAAAGGCATGGAAAAGGCGCGGGAGTTCAAGCTCATCGAAGGAGCCCATGCAGCCTCCTCTCCTCTGGAGGCTGCAAAAGACGCTGAGGCCCTGATAATCGCCACCGAGTGGAAGTCCTTCGCAGCGGTGGATCTGCAGGAGCTGAAGAGCGCCATGCACACCCCTCTCATCTTTGATGGTCGCAATCTCCTCGACCCCAAAACCGTCCGCAACTTCGGGTTCACCTACACGAGCATCGGCAGGGAATAGCCTGCGCCGGAAATGGTCGGGAAGTGCCGGCAATAACGCATAGGAAGCCAATGGGCTGCGACGTGGCGCCTCATTGAGCCCAAAACGACTTTTCCTGTAGCGGAACGGGAAAAACCAGCGCGGCAGCGCATCCTGAATGGGGCATCCCAATTTACGAGAGCACCAAATGGTGCTTGGTTTTCTCCGCTTCGCTCCGGTATCAGTTGACGTCCGCCTGTCCCCAGGCGTGACGCCCTGCGGGCCAGCCTTCGGCCGTTCTACCGAGCAGCGTCCCACGCTGCCTGGTTGTGCACCCTGCACCAAACATTCGAGTCATCCCAATTTACGAGAGCACCAAA
>CAZRIL010000021.1:23159-52110 GCA_964600115.1 uncultured Chthoniobacter sp.
ATCCCAATTTACGAGAGCACCAAATGGTGCTTGGTTTTCTCCGCTTCGCTCCGGTTGTGCACCCTGCACCAAACATTCGAGTCATCCCAATTTACGAGAGCACCAAATGGTGCTTGGTTTTCTCCGCTTCGCTCCGGTTGTGCACCCTGCACCAAACATTCGAGTCATCCCAATTTACGAGAGCACCAAATGGTGCTTGGTTTTGCTTGATGGACACGGGGCGTGGTCTGCTAGACTGGCTGGCTTATGAGTTCCAAGTCTTCCGCCAAGCTCCGTCCGTATTCCTCCATTGTTCTGGATGGCCTGAGCAGGGCGCCGAGCCGGGCAATGCTTTATCCGGTCGGGTATAAGGAAAGCGATTTCGGAAAGCCGCAAATCGGGGTCGCCTCAACCTGGAGCATGGTCACACCATGCAACATGCACATCGATCAACTCGCCCGCGAATCAGCTCTGGGAATTGATTCGGCGGGAGGGAAGGCCACGATTTTCAATACGATCACCATCTCGGACGGAATCTCCATGGGCACAGAAGGGATGAAATACTCGCTCGTATCCCGCGAGGTGATTGCCGATTCGATTGAGACGGTCGTTGGCTGCCAGGGCTTTGACGGGTTTGTCGCAATCGGAGGATGCGACAAGAATATGCCCGGGTGCATGATCGCCATCGCGCGCATGAACCGCGCGGCGGTTTTCGTCTATGGAGGCACGATTCTCCCGGGCTGCCTTGCGGGAAAGAATCTCGATGTGATCTCGGTTTTCGAAGCCGTCGGCCAGCGGGCTGCGGATAAAATCTCCAACAAGGAACTCCACGATGTCGAATCGTGCGCGATCCCCGGCCCGGGCTCGTGCGGAGGCATGTATACCGCGAACACGATGGCTTCCGCGATCGAGGCTCTCGGCTTCAGCCTCCCGAACAGCTCCGCTCAGGCGGCCATATCCAAGCACAAAACAAAAGATTGCCGGGATGCAGGCGCCGCAGTCATCAACCTTCTGAAGAAGGGTATCCGCCCGTCCGACATCTTCTCCAAGGAGGCTTTTGAAAACGCGATCACTGTGACCATCGCGCTCGGTGGCTCGACAAATTCCGTGCTGCACCTGCTCGCCATTGCCCACTCTGCAGGAGTGAAACTGACAATCGATGATTTCACGCGCGTCGGGAAGCGTGTTCCAGTGCTTGCGGACTTGAAACCCAGCGGGCGCTATCTCATGTCCGAGCTGGTGGGAATCGGCGGAATTGTTCCGATGATGAAAAGCCTGTTGGAGGAGGGTCTCCTGCACGGAGGGTGTCTCACCGTCACGGGAAAGACGCTCAAGCAGAACCTTTCCGCCTTCAAGCACTATCCGAAGAACCAGAAGATCATTGCCCCGGTCAACAAACCGCTCAAAAAGGAAAGCCACCTGGTCATCCTGCGGGGGAACCTCGCTCCGGAGGGCGCGGTTGCAAAAATCTCGGGCAAGGAAGGCGAACGCTTCAGCGGCAGGGCCCGCGTCTTCGAGTCCGAGGAGAAGGCGCTCACCGCGATTCTGGATGGAAAAATAAACACCGGCGACGTGATTGTCATCCGCTATGAGGGGCCTCGCGGCGGCCCGGGGATGCGCGAAATGCTGTCACCCACCAGCGCCGTGATGGGACGGGGTCTCGGCAAAGATGTCGCCCTCATCACCGATGGACGCTTTTCAGGCGGCACTCATGGGTTCGTTGTCGGCCACATCACGCCGGAGGCTTTTGAAGGCGGCCCCATCGCCATCGTTCGTGACGGCGACACCATCACAATCGACGCGACCACCCGGAAATTGTCGCTGGACATCCCTGCCAGGGAGATCGCTTCCCGGCTTGCGGGATGGAAAAAGCCGAAACCACGCTACAGGCGGGGCGTTCTCGCGAAATATGCCTCGCACGTCTCGACGGCCTCGCAGGGGGCTGTCACCGATTTTGGTTTCTAAAAAATCCCGATGAACGAAGGCGCGGCGAACCCCATGCAGGCAGCAGCGTTTCTCCGGGAGCGGAATGCCCCGGAAAAGCACCACACCCAGGTGTCAATCAGCTTCGGTGAGCGGATGGATGCAGCCGCACTGCGCAGTGCATGGGACATGGTCTGCGATGTCCACCCTGTCTTGAAATCCCAGTTCGCCCACACATCGATCGGGGGCGTCACGTTCCAGGAATCGTCTTCCACGGCCACCACCTGGCGTGAGCTGGACTGGCAGGAGCTGAATCCGGAGGAGATCCCGGACAAATGGGCCGGGCTGCAGAAATCCGATGGATCGGAAGCGTTCGACCCTCAATCCCTGGTCCGGATCACAGCGATCCTGCTGCCGGGAGGGGGCTCGCATTATCTGCTGACAGTCCCGGCTTTTCTTCTTGATGAGGCCTCGATCGCGAGGGTTCTTCTCGACTGGCTGGTTGCGCTCGAACGTCCTCCCGCCGCAGCCCCGCTGACCGCTGTGCCGCTCGCAAATGCGACCGCTTGGACGGAAATTCTCAAGCCAGCCATCGCTCCCATGGCCCTGCAGCCCAGACCCCCGGCTCCTGATCCGATCACCGAGTCGATGGCAATCGGCCGTGAGGAATCCCGCGCATTTCTGGATTCCTGCAAATCGAAGTCGTTGGATCCGCAGGTCGTGCTTCACTTTCTCTGGGCGCTTCTTCTCCGCCGTCTGGGAGCAACGGGAAACGTGACCCTGGGACTTTTTGAAGTGCGCCGAAGCCCGGCAGAAGCCGGCTATTTCGAAAACTGGCTCCCGGTGGTGCACTCCTGGGATTCGAAAGATTGGATGCGGGACGCACAGCTGGCTTATGAGGCTGTGTCGGCCAACGCCTGGATTTCACCTGCCTCTGCTCTGACCGCATCCCCGGTTCCCATCCCGATGGACAGCTTGGAGGCCGGATTTGCATGGCGCGGCTCGGAAGTCCGGGACCTGATCCAAACCGCCATGCCGAGATGGATAAATTTTGACGCAAAGATCCAGAGAGACTCGCCGGAACTTTTGTTGCTTGAGGTTCGAAGCGGGGTCCAACTCACCCTGCAAATTCATGGCCCGATCGGAAGCGGGGCGCTAGCACGGGATCTTCTCGACCGCCTGTCCGGATTGATGCAGTCGCTCGATTCGCTTGCCACAAAACAGATCGGACAGATCCCACTGCTGCTTCCCCAGGAGGCCCGCACGCTGAAGGAATGGTCGCGCGGGCCGGAAGGTCTGGAGCGTCCGGCGGACATCCTGGCGGCCTTCCGCAGTTCGGTCGCAAAATACCCGGATAACATCGCGGTTCGCGATGGGGACTACGAACTGACATACAGCGAGCTCGACACCCTGTCCGACCGTCTCGCCGCGCACTTCGCGCACGCATCGCTGGCAGGCGGATGGCATGTGGCCCTTTTCCTTTCTCCCTCATCGTGGATTGCCATCGCCCTCATCGGATCCTGGAAAGCGGGGAATTCCTGTCTGGCCCTGGACCCGGCTGCACCGCCGGAATGGATTGAATCCATGCTCACTTCGCATGATGCGGGCGTCGTGATCTGCGATGCCGCAAGCGCTCCACTCCTGGATGTTTCCACGCGAAGACGCATCGTTCTGGATCAGGAATGGGACGGTCTGGAGACCGGCGAGCTTCCGGCTCCGGCATTCACCCCGGATTCACCGGCGGCCGTTCTGCCCGGGAACTCTGACACTCCACCGCCGCTGATCCGCGCGCTCACCCACGAGGTGCTTGTAACGGCGGCGATAGAAGGCGCGAGAATCCTGGACTTCGGCTCCACGGATTCCTTTCTTGCCCATTCCGCTCCGGGGGGCGGTGCCTTTTTTGATGAATGGCTGCTCCCGATTCTTGCTGGCGGAACTGTGCGCGTTGCGGACGATGACGTTCTGGATCCCGTCGCGGCCACTGTCACCCACATCCGCCTCACAGCGCCGGAATGGAACAACCAGACCGCACGTTGGTCACGGGGAGAAACACGGCCGGCGAATGCCCCCGGAATCGTCGCTGTGGAAAGCGGCACCGCATCAGCTCATGCTCTCGGGATTTGGAATCAATGCGCAGAGAACGGGGTGAGGACCATCAGCTTCTTCAGCCCCGCCGGACTCTGCGGCCTCGGACTTGCCGGGACAGCCACCGCAGAGAATGAAATTCTCATGGCCGGGCAGCCCACCCCCGATGTCGAGATGGCGGTCTGTGATGAGGATGGACAGGATGTCCCGCCCGGATTTTCGGGCGTGCTGTGGATGAAATTTCCCGGCTGGAAGCAAATATCCCAACCCCGCGGGCGGAGGGGCATCGACACAGGCTTCCGTGCCTGGCGCAATGGGAAAGGCCTGTTCCAGGTCGAGGGAGGGGGAAACCGCTTCCCTTCCCTGTCCCCCGCCTCTATCCACTTGAGAACTCTCCCGGATGTTATCGATTGCTTGATCGGCGAGCACGTCTGGACGCTCTCCTCCGCCCCGGTTGAGGGATCCCTCCCGGTTTCCGAATGGCCGCTGACACGCGCGGGATGGATCGACGAAACTTCCCTGCCCAGACCGGAAATCCCGACTCCGCAGAAAGTCGCCAGGCCGGCTCAACAGGAACCACCGCGCAAGGCCGCTCCCTGGAAGCCGGTTAGCATTCTCCAAAAAGAAGGAACCTCACCGGCCCTTGTTCTTGTGCCAACTGCCTCGGGGGTTCCCGACACCTACCATGACTTTGTCTCCGCTATCGGAAAGGACAGGCGCATCCTGGCTCTTACCGCACGTGGAGTCGGCGATGCGGAGGCCTGCCATACGACAATCGAAAATGCTGCCGCAGCATGGATCGAAGCGCTCGTGGAGGAGGATCCCTCGCTGTCATTCGACTTGTGCGGGTTTGGCTATGGGGGACTGGCCGCACTCGAAATGGCCCGCCAGTTCGCAGCCGCAAAGCGCCGCGTTCCGGAACTCATCCTCATTGGAACCCAGCCCCCGCTGCTTGAGAAATCCTCGGGCTGGCTTTCTTCGATGAAGAATGCCTTCAAGCGCTGGTCGCCGGATGATCGCGTCGAGCCCTTCGCCGCCAGCGGAGAGCCGGGGCGCACACATCTGGCCGCATGCCACCGCTACCGGTTCGTCCCGTGCGACCTGCAGGCCCGCATCATCCTCCCGTCCGACTTCCCTCCGGATTCCGCAGATACGTGGATGGCGCTTCTCCCGTCCGCACGCATCGAACCGGTAAAGTGCGCCTGGGCTGAGATGCTTGCCTATCCATCGGTGAAGCGGCTGGCATCGATCATATCCGCCGCCTGACGCGGCACGCGCCCTCGCCGGCCCGGCGAATATTTAATCCCACACCAACATGAACTACATCGAAGAAAACCTCGGCGTTCAGAGCTATTGCTTCCGCCATTTCACCGACAACTCCACCGTTGCAAAGAAAGTCCGCGGCATCGGGCTCAACAAGATCGAACTCTGCGGGATTCATGCGGACTTCAGCAAACCCGATCAGTTCGGTGATGTCGTCAGAATCTATTCCGATGCGGGTGTGAAGATCGTGTCCATCGGGGTCCAGACATTCACGGGTGCGGATACCGAAAAGGCCTGGTTCGAATGCGCCGCGCTTGCGGGTGCCAAACATATCTCCGCACATTTCCAGATCGGAACCTACCTCAACGCCATTCCCAAGGTTCGCGCCTGGTCACGGGAATTCGGCATCCGCGTGGGCATCCACTGCCACGGTGGCTACATGTTCGGCGGCTCGCTGGATGTCCTCGGCCATCTTGTCGGGCTCGGCGGACCCGAAATCGGTGTCTGCATCGACACCGCGTGGGCCATGCAGACCGGTCCGCATGCCGGCAACCCGGTCGCCTGGGTCTCAAAATTTGGAAATCAGATCTCCGGCGTCCACTTCAAAGATTTTGTCTTCGAGCCAAATGCCCAGTGGAAGGATGTGGTCGTCGGTACCGGGACATTGGACCTGCCTGCCTTCTCCAAAGCCCTGCTGGAGGTTGGCTTCAATGGCATGGCTGTCATCGAATATGAAGCCGATGTCGAACAGCCGGATGCAGCCTTGAAATCCTGCGTGGATTCCATGCGGAAAGTTCTCGCCTCGGTCTAGTTTATCCGGCCGACCGATGGCCGGTGTTCTGTCGTGGAGGCGGTTGTGCCAACCGCCTGTCGCTTTTCCACTGAACCTTGACACGCCGCTTTCAAAAGCAAGGTCTGTCGCCGGAGAACTTGCCGCCGGCTCGGCGGACGACACCAAGGCACGCTCCGGCCAAGGAGCGGAATGCTGAAAAATTTATCGGGCGACGAATCCGCCCGATTCCGTCAGGCCTTGGCCTTGACGAGCGCTTTGTTCAAACGGCCCTTCCGGCGGTCGGCGACGTTACTATGAATAATTCCGCGCTTGGCGGCTTTATCCAGGGCGGAGGTCAACTTGACGAACTCCGCGCGCGCAGCTTCGGTCTTGCCTTCGGCCAGCGCCGCCCGGAACTTCTTCTGTTCGGTTTTGAGCCCGGTAATGACACCGGCGTTGATTTCGCGTCGGCGCACGCTTTGACGCGCGCTCTTTGCTGCAGATTTGGTATTAGCCATAAATAGTTTTTGGTGCCAGAGGGGAGAATCGAACTCCCGACCAAGGGCTTATGAGTCCCCTGCTCTACCGCTGAGCTACCCTGGCGTGGGGATGGGACAATATCGCTTTCCCGCCAGCGAACAAGACCGATTTTTCAGCGATCATCCATGAAACGGTTCAACAAGAAACCGGAAACCCGGTCGAAATTTGTTTTGCCTTTGGTCACGATTTTCCTTTAAGTAAATTCTATTGATTGCGCAACAGGTTGCTTAGTCTGTGCGTTTTTGTCAATCCCGATTTTTCGTTTTATTCCGATGATGATTCAGCCAAAAATTTTCCCGCTCTGGAGCCTTCTGGTTCTCATGCCTTTTTTCTGTTGTTCCGGAGAGGACACCTCGGTAGTGATCGGCGAGGATCTGCCTCCCCCCCTGCCGATTGCCGGAAGAAAAATCGCCATGATCTATGATGATGGACCGATCGCCGGAAATACGTCCGTTGTTCTCGACTCCCTGAAGAAGAATGGAATGCGTGCGACCTTTTCGGTGGTGGGGAAAAACGTTGCGGCCAACCCGGAACTTGCACGTCGGATCGTCGCGGAGGGACATGAACTGGCCAACCAACTCTGGTCCCATCCGGACCTTTCCAAAATCAGCATTGAGCAAGTCCTTTCGGAACTGCGCCAGACCGAGCAGGTGATTTTTTCCACAACAGGTGCACGCGCCAGGTATTTCCGTCCTCCCGATGGAAATCTGCCAACCGAAATTGCGGAAGCCATCAAAAACGAGGGCTACCTGATCCTGATGCCGACATTCGACTCGGGTGACTGGAGGAATCCGCCTCCAGGACTCGTGCGCAAAGCGATTCTCGATGGGGTGACTCCCGGCGCGATCATTCTGGCGCATGACAGTTTTCCCAAGTCCGTAGCGGAGATGCCGGAGATCCTTGAGGAACTTTCGAAGCGGGGCTACCAATCATTCACCGTATCGGAACTCCTGCTCGAGGCGGTGGCTCAGAACTGATCGCCGCTAATAGTCGTCCCCTCGCAACCCCTGAAAGGCCTTGCCGGCGTGCCGGATGATGTGGGTCGCCCGCAGCGATTCTTGAGATTCCATTCCAGAGGCCAGAGCAATTTCCGCAGCCCGGCCACAAACCCATGCGCCAATCATCGCGGCTTCATAGGGGTTGATTCCTTGAGCCAGAAGAGAAGAAGAAATTCCGGTAAGCACATCGCCCATTCCACCGCTTGCCATCCCCGGATTCCCTGTGGTGTTGAATGACGATGGCCGCCCGGCCTGACCGATGACGGTACGGGCTCCCTTGAGCAGGAGAGTCACGGGATACCGGGCGACAAAGTCCATCATCCATTGCAGCCGGTCGCGTCCGCCGCATGGAGCGAGCCGCTCCATCTCTCCCGGGTGGGGAGTCAGGAGTCTCGGACCCGCACAGTCGTTCAGCACATCCGGCGATTTTGAGATGACGTTCAAAGCATCCGCATCCACGACGCAGGGACAGCGGGCTGCACGGACAACCGAAACAACCTCGTCTCCGCAGCGGGTCGAAAGACCGGGTCCGATGGCGATGGCATCCCAGCGGTCCCGCAGCACTTCCGCATAGGATTCCACCTCATGGACCATAACCTCGGGGATGACCGAACCCGCGAGCAGCGGATAGACATCCTTTTTGACAAACAATGTGACGAGCCCGGCTCCGCCGGCGACAGCTGCGGCGGAACACAACCTCGCGGCCCCCGAAAAACCCGCCGAGCCCGCAATCACAGCGAGCCTTCCGGCCATCCCCTTGTGGGTATCGAAAACCCTTGGCGGCAAGTGGGCGCGAAGGATCGATGGTCCGATCACCTCCAGGCCTTCCGTCCCCGGATCTGCGAGCCCATTGAGCCGGGCGACGGCCAGGCGGCCGACATAATCCACAGCCGCATCCGCAACCAATCCCGCCTTCGGAAAACCTATTGTCATTGTCGCATCCGCCTGCACACACGGTTTCCCCGGCTCCCCCGAGTCCGCATCGAGCCCGCTGGGCAGATCGGCCGACAAGACCCATGCCCCGCAATTTATCCGCTGCTCATTGATCTCCCGGATCGCTGCGGCGACATGGCCCCGCGGATCTCCCTTCGCACCGATCCCCAGAAGCCCGTCAAGAATCACCAGCGGAGCTCCCCCGCCCCGGACCGGGATTTCTTCGAGCCGCTGCATCTGCAGTAAGGTAAGGCTTGCGAGCGCGGGCTCGGGCAGAATGGTCTCCACCGCCCAACCCGATGCGGCGAGATAACGGCCGGCAACGAGCACATCGCCGCCATTGTGCCCCTTGCCGGCATAAATCCGGCAGGTCCCCGGCACAGGATGGTTTTGCCGGACAAATTCCGCCATCTGTCGTCCAGCGGATTCCATGAGCTCAGACGCTTCAACTCCCGATGCAAATGCCGCCTGCTCGGCCTCAATCATCTGCGCGCGCGTGACAATCCTCACAACCCCAGCATGAGGCCGCCGCGCACTCAGGAAAAGAATTTTGATCGCGTCCTGCAAACAGCCGGGATACGCTGCGGCCATGAAAACCATGCCCGCTCTTCTGGCTGTTTGCCTGTTTCTGGTCTCATGTGCCTCCGGTCCGGCACCGACTCCACTCGTTCTCCAGCGGATGGCGGCGTCCGGCGTGGATTCACGCACCTACGCAAAGATCCATGCGGGGCGGGTCTTGAGCTACAGCGACATTGTCGGGCTGGTTGAAGACAAGATCCCGGATGCGGCGATCATCTCCTACCTCAAGAGCACGCACGCACCCTATCGCCTTTCAGATTCCCAGCTCGATAAACTCGGCGATGCCGGCGCAGGTTCCGCGTTGGTGAATTATCTGGGAAAATCCGCCGGATACTACGAGGCCACGAAGCGCGGCCAGACCGGCGGGGACAAGTGGGACAAGCACCCGTATTTCAACGACCCCTACTACGGGGGGCCTGCCCCGTTCCCCTATGCGTTCCCGGGCGAATGGGGTGATCCCGCTGTCATGGGCATGTGGTTTTGATCCCCTTGCGCAGAGCCCCGGGCTGTGCGTTTTTATGTCATGGAGGGAATTCAATACCGCGTCGGGAATGAAAAGCTGATCCGCGTGCTCGACGCCGCGAGTGCAAGGCTCCGGGGATTGCTCGAAAAGCAGGGCCGCATCAACGGAGCCCTCCGCGTTGCCGTCATCGGCGGGGGATGTTCCGGGCTCCAATACAAAATGGACCTTGTGGATGGTCCGGCCAACCGCGACATCGTGGTGGACTCGAACAATGTTCGCGTCGTCGTGGATCCGAAAAGCGCCTTGTTCGTGAGCGGGTCGGAGCTGGATTTCAGCGACGACCTGCAGAAGGGGGGATTCAAGGTCACGAATCCAAATGCGGTCGCCCATTGTTCGTGCGGCGAAAGCTTTTCCGCGTGAAGGATGCCTTCGCGGAATTCGGAATCGGGCGACGGCTGTGGGTCGGGCCGGAGGCGGTCCAGTCACGCTACCATGAGCTCGCAGCTCTGCGCCACCCGGACAAATGCGCCGGAAATCCGCTTCCGATGTCCCGGCTCAACGAAGCCCGCAGCATTCTCACGTCCCACCCCCTCAGGCTCCTTCATCTACTCGACCTGACGGGATCGGACAGAACGGGGCCGGGAAAATATGAACCCGATTTCGAACTATTTTCCCGCGTGGGGTTGCTGACAAAAAAAGCGGAGCGCCTTTGCGCAACCTCCTCCTCCCCGCTGGCCGCTGCCGTCAACCGGGCGGAGATCTCAGCCCTCCAGAAGGAAATCGCCCTGATGCTCGACAAGATCGCCGGCCGGATTGAATTGCTGGAACAAAAGCTTCAGGCGATGGATTCGCTTTGGCCGGAGGTGCACATGGACGAAATCCGCGCGCTGGCCGACGAGTTCACGTTTCTCAAAAAATGGCGGCAGCTCCTGCTCTCCGCGCAAACCCTTTTATTGGGGGGGTAGCTGAACAGCCTTCCGGAACTCGTCAACGTCCGGAGTGGTCCGGAGAGCGGACAGTAGTTTTTGACGGGCTTCCAAGGCTGAGATCCCCGTATCCACCAACCGGTTCATCAATTCCCCGAAAAGCTGTCGCCGCTTGTTTCCGGTCTCTGTCAAATCGCGGCGGTCATGGCAGAAGGCCATGATTGTCGTGCCGCACCCGCAGTTGCGAAAAAGCCCTACCTGCTGGCCTGGATCACCGATGTCGTATCCCATCAAACCGCTGCTGTTCGGCAGCGCCTGCGTGTCCATCAGGTATTCCTCAAAAGAGCCATACACCCGGCCGCATTTGGGACACGTCTTGGGAAACTCAGTATCCCAGATCGCTTTTAACCCCTGGTAGAGAGAACTCATCGAAATCGGCACTTGTGATTTGGCTTCGACAACAACCATGACGCTAAATTAAGCAGAATATTTCTGGAGCACAAGGAATATTTAACAACCTGATGCATTATTCTAATGCAACGGTTGCTTCAGGGCGGGATTTCCCTGGGGAAAATGAGGCGATTGACTGGTTTTCTGAATCAAAAATGAGGAAGCGCAAATGCCCCGGGCCGCTCCCGGTGTTGGCGCAGGAAATCCCATGAATCCGCACCACTTCGCCTCCGGCGTGGGTGTGACCGGATACCGCGGCGGCAATGGATGGTGCCATCGCAGCGAGCAAGCTGCCGATGGCGCTGTTCCCCGTGTAGGCGCAAAAGAAGCGGCAGGGAGAATCCCGCGGCACATCCTGCGCATTCAGCGCGGGGAACGGGATCGTATGCGAGGCGAAGAGCACTGGTTTTCCTTCGTCGCATGCTGCGGACAGACGCCGGCTGATCGCTTTTGCCTGCCACATGGCCTCGTCGCCGGATTCCAGGCCGGGAATCCTCTCCATGTCCGGATAAACCATGCCGGAAAACCGGCCGCTCCGATAATCGCCGGCCGTGGGCCGGACCGAATCGACAACGAGATCGGAATCCTTGAATCCAAAATCGTAATGGGCATATCCCCCGCAGATCACCACGCGGGACAAGGTGACATTGTCAAAGTCCAGGCAGTGGACGCGGTGGGCCTTGCAGGCCGGACGCCAGAACCTCTCACGCACATCCTCAGGACAGTCGCAGCCGGCGATTTTCCGGTGGAGCCAGTGATCGTGGTTGCCAAGACAGATGACGAGTTCGGCCTCCGGTCCCATGGCTGACCGGAGAAGGGCCAGCAATTCGTCCGCCTGCTCCGCAGGCCCGAGATCCCCGGCCACCAGGAGAACTCCGGCACGCGACTCGATAAAATGGCTCCTGACCTGCTCAAGAATCCCGCGCCCTTGATCGTCTGTCTTGTCAAGATGGAGATCGGAGGTGATAAGGATTTTCTCCGGTGGTTTTCCGTCCGCCACCGCCGGCAGGATGGTTTTCCGGGAGCGCCTCCCTGGCAAAGCGGCAGCAGCAAAGACAAGGCCGACGCCGATAAATGCGCCCGCGAGATCGAGTCCGACATCCCTGAGCTGAGCTGTGCGCATCGGGGAGAAGAGCTGGATACACTCGCTCAAAACAGCCAGCACCGCAGAGGAGCCGAGCACCAGGATCAAGGCATCGCGGGTCCTGACGGTCACAGGGGGTGGCAACCTCAACCCCCTCCAGAGAAGGACAGCATACACGAAAAACTGAACCACATGGGCGGTCTTGCGCGTGAAGAAGTTGATTTCCCTGACCGAGGCCAGCCCAAGATCCGGATGGATCCACGCCAGGATCGGCCGGAGAAAGTGAGCCGTGTTGTCCCCCGAACCCATGCTGGTGGATGCGTAGAGCACGAATCCGGCCCACAAACCCACGGGCAACCAGCGGCCCAGAAACACAGAAAAACCTTTCATTCCCCTCTTGATGAGTCTAAGATTCCGGGCTGTCAATCTTATGGATCTGGGGCCTGCACCGCTGCGGGAATCAATGCTTCAAATGCCTTTCAACAGATATCAATCCCACGCTTGCTTGCTTTCCCGGCTCCGCATTTCCGGAAGCGTGGCAGTTCTCCTGCTCGTAACCCTCCTCGCGGGCTGCGAGAGCGGGGGCGGCAGATATCTTCCCCCGACCCCTGCGGCCACGGGAAGCACCATGTATCGCCTGCGCGTGGGAGATGTTGTGCTTCTGGAGGTTTTCCAGGAACCCTACATGACCACCCGCCAACGGATCATCGGCGACGGAACCATCTCGGTGGGGCTCATCGGCCGTGTGGTTGTGGCCGGGCTAACCATCAACGAAGCCACCGCAAAAATCGCGGCGCAGCTCGACAAGAAGCAGCTCGTGAATCCGCAGGTCACAATCTCTGTCGAAAGCTATTCCCCGCGGCGCTTCACCGTCTGGGGCCAGGTCCGCAATCCGGGAGCACTTGTCATCCCTGGCGAAGAGGAGCTGACGCTCCCGCAGGCCATTGCCATGGCGGGCGGAAATACAGATATCGGAGATGCCCGGAATGTGGTCGTCACCCGCCGCGTCGGCGATGGCACCCAAAAAATCAAACTCAACGCCATGAGTCCCGAGGCGTCGGACTTTCTGATCCAGGAAGGCGATACGATTTTCGTCAAGGAGACACTGTTCTAAATGTCCACTCAGGAACCGGACTCCGGCGACCCTTTCTCCAGCGGAAGTGGAGCGTCGGCCTTCGACATGGCGGGCTTTCTCCTGGCCTCGCTACGGCTGTGGTGGATTCCGACCGCCTGCCTGCTCCTCGGACTGGGAGCGGGATTCCTGCTTGTGAAAAGTGCCAAGCCGGAATTCGTCGCGACTTCGGATCTCAAAGTCGAACGCCGCGCATCCACCTCCGCAATTTCTCTCAGCGGCAATCCGCTCGCGGTGGAGGGGGCCACCACCCCCGAGGATCTCAAAACAATCGAGAAAAGCTTCATCAACCCGATGTTGATCAAGCGGGTTGTGCAGGAAATCAAATCCGCCGGCCTTGACGGACTCACCCTCGGCGGCTGGCCTGTCAGCAAACTCGATGATGCGGGCATCGGCGGCTACCTGATGAAGGATTCCAAGGTCCTTTTGATCCCGGACACCCGGCTTATCCAGGTCTCCTTCACCAATCCCGATCCGATCATGGCCCAGCGGATCTGCAACATGATCGTTGACCAGGGGATCGAGTTTGACCGCGACCAGCGGATCTCGGCGGTGGGTGTCAATATCCGCTACCTCAAGGATGAGGTGAAAAAGATGGAGGAAAACCTCCGGACCTCCGAAGAGAAACTCAACACCTACACCCGCACGCTGAGAAATGTCTCGATCGACGGAGACATGAACATTGTCGCCAACCAGCTCAAGGAGCTCAACTCGCGAAGCACGGAGGCCAAGACGGAGCGGCTGAAAATCGAGGGAGATCTCGCCCAGATCCAGAGCTGCCAGAACGACCCCGAGCGCCTGATCAAGATCGACAGCATTCAGAGGATGCCATCGATTGTTTCGCTGAACGCCCAGATTTCTGACAGCAACAACAAGCTTTCAAAACTCGCGTTGCGTTACCGGGAGGACAATCCCTACATGCGCCAGGCCCAGTCGGAGCTCAAGGAATTGCAGTCCGCTCTACTCGCAGCGATTCTTTCCGCTCCCAAGCAGGTCGAGGCGGCGCTCGCGGGGGCGAGAAAAAAAGAGGAGGGGTTGCTCCGCGAACAGGCCTCGCAGGAGGAGAAGGTGATTCAGGTCCGCGATCTTTCCGTTCCTTCCCGCGTTTTACAGCGGCAGATCGATGCCGACCGCCTGGCCTACGAGGCGGCTCTCAAGCGCTTGAGCGAGGAACTGTCGCAGGCCCGGAGCCAGCCGGTCCTCCTACAGATCGTCAACCCGGCCGGCCCCGGCGTGCCCGCAGGATCGAAGACCATCAAACTTCTCGCCACCTCCATCGTGATCTCTCTGGTTGCGGGATTCGGGCTGATTTTCCTTCTGATGCAATTGGACTCCAGCATCAAATCCCCCGAGGAGGCGGAAAAGTTTCTCGGGCTTTCCGTGCTCAGCGCCATTCCGGAGTATCTCCCGTCGAAGGAACTGCCGCCCGGCGATCCCGGCTCCGACTCCTGGGAAAACTGCCCGGCCCTCACTGACAAATTTTCCAGCACGGCGGAAGGGGTCCGATCCTTGCGCGCTGCCCTGCGGGTCATTGAGGAGGAGGAGGCAGGCAATTTCATACTTATTGCAAGCGCTGTTGAAAACGAAGGCAAATCCTTTTGCGCGGTCAACCTGGCGGTATCGATGGCGCAGGCCGGACAGAGGACCCTGCTGGTGGACGCGGACCTCAGGCAGCCGTCATTGGAACGGATCGTCTTTGGAAACGGCGGACGCGATGGCCTCTCGAATTACCTCCAGAGGGAGTGCGGTCTCCCCACAATCATCCACTCAACATCCCTGTCGAATCTGGATATTGTTTCGGCGGGCTCCCCCTGCCCGTTTCCCGCGGAAACGATTACCCGCCAGGGAATCCTGGACTTCCTCACCGAAGCCAAGCCGCTCTACGACAAAATCGTGGTGGATTCCGCCCCTGTGGGAATTGTCAGCGACACGCTTTCCTTCGCACGGCTCTTTCCATTTGTCTGCCTGGTGATCCGTGCCGGAAAAACTCCGAAGGCCGCCTGCAAGCGGGCGCTCGAACTCCTCAACCGCTCGGCGGCAAGACTCTCCGGCGCGGTGCTTAACTTTGCCCCGAGGCCATTTCACAGCCCATTGGCCGGATTGGAACCATCTCCTCCTACGCCGGGGGCTTCCGGGATTTCCTGCCCGGCCTGCGGGAAGTCGTATGCCAGCCTCTCCGCGTGTCTGAACGAAACTGTCGATCAGGGCGGGACCGCCATCGGCTCGGTCAGAAGCATGAAGCGGAAGTGTTCTTGCGGTCACGTATTTGTGCCGGCGCTGGATGAGCGGCGCGATTCCTCCCCGGATGGCAATGCCCGCAGAAAAATCTTTGGCGACCTCGTCGCCCTGCTGAAAGCCTCGGGCATGACCCATGAGCAGGCCCGCCAGCAGCTGCTCCTCACCCTCAAAGTCTGGCGCAATGAGCTTTCCCTCAACACGCGGCACGATGCCTCCGCCGCTGGACAGGAGCGGAACAGGATGTTTCAGAACCTGCTCAAACGGCTGGTTCAAACGGGCCTCACCGAGGAGGAAGCCAGCGCAAAAATGCTCCACGCTGCGGAGACATGGCGCAAAGCTCCCTGAAGACGGCCATGCCTACGCGAACAGAAATGTTCCGGGATTATCGCAGAAGCCGTGGATTCCGGATGGCGCTCGCAGCTGGATTTGCCGCCGGAGCATATTTTTCTGTCGCCGAAATGGCTCCGGCGCAGTCCTCCGCACCACCACCGCTCCCGGATGTGGGGGTCTCTCCGCCATCCGCGGATGCGCAGCAGGGTGCCGACCCGCAGAATACCACTGCCGGAAAAAATGAGCCAACCATCCTCGATGGTCTGGAATCGCTCAAACTGGCGAAGGATCCGGATTTCGGACCGCCGATCGTTGATTCCAATGACATGTTCCTCGGGCAGCCTCCAACCGGTGCTCCCGCGCAAAGCAGAGGGGACTACATGCGACCGCTGGAGGCTAATCTTGCCCTTCCCGATCTCACAGCCCCTTCCTTTCAGCCCGGTTTGGAAGCGTCGCCACTGATCGCGCCGGAGAAGGTGCCGATGCTGGAATTCCCCGACACTTTCGGCCCTTCGACGGGCGGCCTGACCCGCGATATCCTCGGGCCGATGCCGCAGAACCGTCCGCTCGGCACGATCGGTGCCCCGTCTTTCATGAGCACGAAGCGCTCCTTCACGATCGCGAACAGCCGGATCCGCTACGGCGTCGCGATCAATGCGGCGGTCGCCTACAACAACAACGTCTTCGGATCGCCCACCAGTCCGCAGGGCGATGCCATCCTCACACTCCAGCCAACATTTTATCTGGAGACGGGAAAAAAGGGCACAATCCAGTTCCTCTGGTCACCCAGCGTCCTGCGATATGCGAAATACAAGGAGCTCAACGCCGTCAACCAGACATTTGCCTTCAGTTCGCGCTACCGCTGGTCAAAGCTCCGCGTCGGCCTGGATGCCAGCTATCTCGCGCAGAGCGGACTTTTTCTCAACAGCCAGGGACAATCGCAGCAGAAGGCGGTATTCACCCGCCTGTTTGCGGGCTACGCACTGACAAAAAAGACCGAAGCACTCTTCAGCCTCGACGGAATCATGACCGACTCCGGCTCCGGAGGCCGGCAGTTCCAGGGAACTTTCAACGCTTCCATCGACTACAGATATTCACGGAAAACAACGATCGGAGCGGCTGTTGCGCTGGGATACAATATTTCGACAGCCGGCACGACCACCTCGGAATCCTTCCTCCTGCGGTTGCTCTACAATCCGACCTCGAAGCTCGTCTTCCGGGGTGAGGGAGGGCTGCAGTTCCGGCAATCCATTCTGTCCGGAGGAGGCTCGTCCTCGGCGGTCACCTCGGTCGTGAACCTGTCGCTCCTCTACCGGCCGACCTCGAAAACCTACGTCTCGCTCCGGTTTTTCCGCAATGTCGATATGGATGCCTTCAGCGCGGGCAACCTGCAAATCACGACAAGCCTGGAGACCGCCGCCTCGTGGAAATTTTCCAACTCCACCACGATCAACGGGTCTCTGGCTGCCGGAAGCGTGGAAAATGTCGCACTCAGCGGACAGGAGTCCGGAAGCTACAATTACGTTCAGGCCAATCTTTCTGTCTCCTACCTGCTCACCGACGACGTGAACGTCAACCTCTTCAACAATCTCCAGCAAAAGCTCAACGACACCCAGGGGAACAACTATCTCAGCAACACCAGCGGCATGTCGCTCGGCATGAGGTTCTGAGCGGCATGCCACAGCTTCCACCCCGGGCCCGTTTATTTTTCCGCAGGCACTTCGCGGCCCTCCTCGCGGGCGTCCTTATTCTGGCGGGCGTCTTGTTGCGGGTCGATTGGATGAACCGGACCGGCCTCTGGTGCGACGAGGCGGAGTCGGCCATCAATGCGCTCACGATCCTGGATCGCGGACTTCCTCTCAACGAATACCTCGGCATCCCGATCTACGAGAACACGCTCACAGAACCATGGGATGGACATCCGGAATACGAGTTCCGCGACAGCAGCTACTCCCCGCAGGGGCTCGCTGTCTATCATGGGTGGCTTCCTCTCTATGCCATCGCTGCTTCGCAGGCGCTGTTCGGTTTGCGCGCAGATCATCCCGCGGATCCCCCAGCGGTCCGCCACGGCGTCGATGAAATCGGTCTCCGGACGACCGCCCCGAGGGTGCCCTCGATTCTTTTTTCAGCCCTGTGCATGTTGATCATTTATCTGCTCGGCCGCGACCTCGGCGGGACCACGGCCGGACTGGCTGCCCTCACGCTCATGGCGTTTAACGCGAAGACCGTCGATTTTGGATACCAGGCGCGCTACTATTCTCTGACGCTGCTGATGACCGCATTGGCCGCATGGTGCCTCCTGCGCATGGTCCGGCTGGGAAGGTGGCGGGACTTTCTCCTGCTCGGCGTTGCGGAGGCGCTGCTCTTCCATACGCACCAACTATCCGCCGTAATTTTTGCAGCCGCAGCACTCGTGACCATTCCAGTTGTGATCCAGCGCAGGGAATGGTTCGTCAAATCCCTCGCGGCCGCCTCGCTCAGCGCGGCCCTGATCCTCCCATGGATTTGGTTCTCGGGTTTTCTGGCTACGGCTTCAGGGGTGCCGAAAGCCAACAAACTCTTCGACTCATTCTCAGACTGGGTGGCCTACACGCATAACCGTCCGGACCAACTGGCCCTGCTGGCCGGATTGGTATTGGTTCTCGCTGTTGCAAAACTGAGACCCGCCTGGTTCCCGGACCGGCTGCGGGCAATCGTAAAGGAGCATGGGACCATTTACCTCGCCCTGATGGCATGGCTCATTATCGGCTACGCGGCATTCCACATGGTCGTGCCCGCGGCCAGCTTCTTCTTCGAGCGCCTTTCCCTCGTCCTCTGGACTCCATACGTCCTGATCCTGGCCATGCTCACCTCGGACATTCTGCGGGGAATCGCCGCGCCCCGCGCGGCACTGGTGGCCATCCTTGCCATGGCCTGTTTTCTCGCGCTCAGGGGAAGGCTTGCCTTCGTGGAAAATCCCTCGGTCTCAGGCAACAGACCGGCAACCGCCGCCGTGATCGATGCCCTGCAGAAACGTCCACTGCAAACCGGCACCCGCATTTACGCGACGCCCAACGAACACCTCACCTACACGTATTACACGGGGCTTCCGGTTCAAAGCGTTGCTCCTGTTCGAAAATCGTTCTTCACCTCCAGCAAAGTTCCCTTGGTTTTCATTGAATCCCAAATGGATTGGATGCGCCCCGATGGAGAGGATGTGAAGGTCGCCGCTGCGGCGGCCGGGACACAAATGTCCTCCCGCGAGGCGGATGACCTCGGCGCGCTCGTCTGGACACGGATCGTCACCGAGGAACTCGCAAAAGAAGGAATCCCGGCGCCGGCGCCGCCGCAACTGCCTGATTTCCTCGATCCCGTCGCGGGAAAAATGCGGATGCAAATGCTGGAATACCGCCGGAACTACATGAACGATATCAAGTGCTCCCCGATTTTCCGCGGGGTTTCCGCCTCCCGCATCAAGGACTTCTGGCTCGGATTTTTCTACCGGTTCGTCAATCCGGATGAGAGGACTGGAAAGCAGATGAACATCTTCCCGCGACTGCAAAATGCGACGCTGGAGTTTCTTCCTCCCGCGAATGTCGTGATCTACCGGATCGACCCATGAGCGGGCGCGGGCAATTTCCCGTGATTGTATCGGCGCACCGAATCTGGTTTGCTGCCTGAACTCCATGGAACTCAGCATTGTCATGCCATGCCTCAACGAGGCGATGACACTTCCGGCATGCATCAAGAAAGCCCGGACATTTCTCCAGGCCAGCGGGATCGATGGAGAGATCATCGTGGCGGACAACGGGAGCACCGACGGTTCGCAGCAGCTTGCGGTGGACCTTGGTGCCCGGGTGGTCGATGTTCCGGTCAAAGGCTACGGGGCGGCGCTGTCCGCCGGAATTTACGAGGCGGAGGGGACATTTGTCATCATGGGCGACAGCGACGACAGCTACGATTTCCTCGCACTGCAGCCTTTTGTGGACAAGCTCCGCGAGGGGTATGACCTCGTTATGGGAAACCGTTTTCAGGGCGGAATCTCGAAAGGGGCCATGCCCTTCATGCACCGCTATTTTGGGAACCCCATGCTCAGCGCCCTGGGCCGCCGGATCTACGGCACCAAGGTCTGCGGGGATTTTTATTGCGGGCTGCGCGGGTTCCGCAAGGACGTGATCGAGTCGCTCAGCATCCAGAGCACGGGCATGGAGTTCGCGCTGGAGATGATCATCAAGGCCGAGCTCTACGCGCTGAAAATCTCCGAGGTTCCGACCACTCTCTCGCCCGACGGTCGGGATCGGAAGCCACACCTGAAGACGTATCGGGACGGCTGGCGCAGCCTCCGTCTCTACCTGCTCATGAGCCCGCGCTGGACGTTCGGAATTCCCGGCCTCACGCTTGTCACACTCGGTCTCGCCGCCATAGCCGCGGCTGTTCTGGGCTTTGTCCCGGACGGCTGGATCACTGTTGCCAATATTTTCGGGTCTGTGTCAACGGTGCTCGGTTACCAGGCGATCCTGCTCGCGATCTTTGCGAAATTCATCGCGATCGAAAGCAGCCTGCACCCGCCATCCACCAAGTTCTGGATTCTGCAGAACCGGGGCACGCTCGAGCGCTTCGTCATCTCGGGGTTCGTCATCGCGTTCGCGTGCTTGCTGGTCGGAGTCTCCGCCCATATCTCCTTCCACTCGCAGGCCGCCATCTCCGCGGAGCTTCAGGAGTTCCTCGAGATCGGCCTCATCGTTGCCGGGCAGACTGTCCTTGCGGGCTTCTACTTCGGGCTCATCCACCTCCTGCGCGAAAGGCGGCTCTTCCCGCGCAAACGCCGCGGGGACAGAAACCACTGAGCCGGCCGATCTACTTCAGCAGTTGCTCGAGCTGGCTGTCGGGCTGGGCCCCGAGCTCGAGCGCCTTGGAATAATATTTCCTGGCAAGCTGTTTTGAAGCGGCATCGCCGGAGGCATGAAGCACGGCCAGATTGAAGTAGGCTTCGGTATACGCAGGCGAAAGTTTCAGCGCTTTGCCGATTTCCTGGATCGCGCGGTCCCGGTCGCCTTTCTGCTCGAACGCCACCCCCAGGTAGTTGAAGGCGGACGGATCGCTGGGATCCAGATAGATGGCGGTCAGGAGCGACTTCATGGCGGGATCCGCCTGCCCGGTTTTGAGGAGGATGATCCCCAGCGTCGTGTGGGAGAACGCGTCGTCCGGGCTGATCGCAATCGCATTGCGGATCGATTTTTCGGCAAGGTTCAGCTTTCCGAGCTCCAGCTGGACGGCCGCGAGATTCGACCAGGCGAGGCTGTTCGTGGGAGCCCGGTCGGCGACTTGCTGGTAAAGCGACTCGGCGGTTTCAAAATTTTTCTCCTGAAATTCCTTCTCGGCTCTCGCCTGCAGAATCTGGAGGGACTCTCCGACGGGGAGGGCGGACGTGCTCAGGACCGCCGACGGCTCCGCGTTGTTAAGGAAGACCGGAGCCACTTCGTTCAAGGAGAGCGGCGGAGGAAGCGTCAGCTGGAAGGCCTGCGCACCGGCCTCCCCGAGCAGCTTCTCGAGTTCGAGGATTTTGAGATCGCGCGTGGCGAGCTCCGTGAAGAGGTTCGCAATTTTGTCGTTGGCAAGATCGAGATCGGACTGGAGGCGGGTGATGAGCGCCAGCTTCACGGGCTCATCTTTTTCCAACTCGATGGCTTTGGCCTCCGCCTCCTCGAGCCTTTCAGAGAGGCTGCGGTTGCGGTCGAGCGTGAGTTCGGTGTTTTTCGCGGTTTGAAGGCGGAAGAGGGTGTCGTTGAGCTGGGTGGCGAGTTGCGTGTTCTGCTCCTTGAGCCTGTCGAGCAACTCCGCATTGTTGCGCATGGCTTCCTCGGTTGACCTTTTCGGAATCAGCTGAAAGGCGAGCGCTGCGAGCGCGCAGGCGGCGGCGACCGATGCGAAGACCAGGGATTTCCCGGATTTCGGACGTCTTCTCCTGGATTCCTCCAAGGCAGCTGAAACATCTGAGAGCTGTCGCGACAGGAGCCTGTTCTGCTTGCGGGCCTCGTCGAGTTCCGCGTGGTGCCGGTCGAGGCTCTCTTTCAAATTGCGGGCCGAATCGGCTTCAAGTTCCGTGATTCTCGCCCGCAGCGAGTCCTCCGACCTGCGGAATTCCTCCAGCACCTTCTCGTGCGAAGCCAGCCGGACCTTCAGGGCGGCAGCCACGGCGGCTTCGCCCCTCGCCTCTTCAAGCTGGCTGATGAGTTGCTTTTCATTCGCGCGAAGCTTCTCAAGTGATACGCTCTGGGCGGCGATTTCCGCCCGGAGTGACTCCACGAGCGCGGACTCACGACGTGCGGTATCGAGCTCGGATGTCAGCGATTGTTCCTTCCGGCGTAGGGCATCCAGATCTGACCGGCGCTCGGCGATTTCCCGCTGCAGCGCTTCGGCGTCCCGTCCCTGGGCGCGGGCGGTTGCGAGTTCGGCGAGCAGGGATTCCTCCCGCTTCTGGATGGCCTGAAGCGCCGTCCGCTGGTTGGACAGCTCCTGATTCAATTTTTCCACCCGGCCGCCTTCGTTCTTCGCGTTCTCGAGTTCCTGAAGGAGATCCGATTCGCGCTGCCGGAGCCCGGCAAGAGCTAGCTTCTGGCCAGCAAGATCCTTCTGCAATTGGTCGACTGTTTCCAGCCTGACCTGCGCGAGGCTCAGCTCCTTCTGAAGCTGGCTCTCCCGCGTATGCATGGACTCCAATTCGGCACGGACTGAATCCAGTTCTTTCTGCAGGTTCTCCGCCCGCTCCCCGCGGGCTTGAGCTGCGGCGAGTTCGATCACCAGCGAGGCCTCGCGCTGGCGCGAGGCCTGCAATTCCAAAGCCTGAGCGGCGAGCTGCGACTTCAGGGATTCGGAAACATCCACCTGCCTCCGGGCGGCCTCGAGTTCCGCGACCAGTTCTTTCTCGCGGCCGGTCTGCTGGGCGATCGAGGCCTGCTGATCCTCGATCTGCCTTTGAAGCGTCTCCGTGCGGGCGGCACGGGAGTTCGCGGCCTCCAGTTCGGCAACCAAGGCGTTTTCCCGGTTGCGCAATCCTTCGACAACCGTCCGCTGGGCGATGAGTTCGGCACGCAGCTTTTCGGACTGGGCGGCGAGGACCCGGGCATTCTCAAGTTCAAACGAAAGTTGCTCTTCGCGCTCTCTGAGCGCCTCCATGGATTTCCGGTATCCATCCAATTCCTCCTGGAATCTGGCGGCATGTCCAGCTTCGCGCGAAGCCTCCAGCTCGGTGGAAAGGGCTTCTTCCCGCTCGCGCATTTCGTCAATCTCAGACCGCTGCGCGACCAGCTCTCCCTGCAGGGACTCCACGAGCTTGAACTGGTATTCTGCGGATTCCAGCCGGCTGGAAAGCGTCTTCTCCCTCTCCTTGGAAACCAGAAGCTCGGAGTGCTGCTGCTCCAATTCCTCCTGCAGCTTCCTGGCCCATACCCTCGAAGAGTGCCCCCACTTCAACTCCGCGCGCTGCTTGGAAAGCCGGTTCTCAAGCGTCTGCGCCAGTTCCTCGAACTTTTTGGCCGCTGCGAGTTGCTCTTTGAGCGCCTGCTCCCGCCTGCCCGCTTCCTGCAGCCGGGCCAGGTGCTCTTTGGCTTCCGCCTGATAGGACTGTGCAAGGGCGGTTTCGACGTGGGCTTCCTCAAGATGACGGGCAAGTTCCTCCTTCTGCTTCAACAGGGCTTCCAGCTCGGCCTTCTGAACATCCATTTGGGCCGTCAATGCCTCAACCCGGGCCGCTTCCTTTTTCGTGGCCTCCAGCTCGGTCATCAGCGACTTTTCCCGGCTGTGGAATGTCTCCAGCGTCTCCTCCTGCTGCTGCGCCAACTCAACCTGAAATGCAAACGCCTGGCCGGCTTTGTTCCGGGTCTCTTCGATCTGCATCCGCAGAAAATCCTCGCGCGATTTGGCGCGGTCCAACTCCGCTTGAAGCACCGCGATCCGCTGCTCCGGCGACAGCGCGGACTTGGCTCCGGCCTCCCCGCCGACATGCGACGCCCTCACATCCTCAGGGGAAGAATAATCGGAATCCTGCTGCGAGTTCATAGAGGTCATTAAGGAGTAATACGCAGATTATGCGAAATATCGTAACTGACTGCAAGCCAATAATGCAACGGGATGGAATAAAGGAATGCTTGAGGTTTCCGGGAGTCCTGTTTATATAGGAATGCAACCCTGTTTGAAGCAATTACTTCCATATGTTCCAGCATCGTGAGCTAGGTTTGATCCAATCGTATCAAATCGGCGTTACGCTGGTTATGAGTCTCCTCTTCTGGGGGTATTTCCTGATTCTGGACAATATGATCCCGGGATTTTCGCTGATGGGATTCTCGACCTATCTGGAGTATTTTCTGGCAATCACTCTGGGCTTTCAATTGTCGTTTTTGAGCTCGAAGCAACACGACATATTCTCGGTCACATCGGGCATCATGGAGAGCCATCGCTTCATCTGGCCGCACATGGTCTTCGCGACAGCGATCACATTCATGTTTGCCTTCGTCAAGCGGGACGACGCCATCTCCCGCCTGTTTCTCTTCACCTACATCCCGCTGACCTATGTCGTGCTGGTGGTACTGAACCGCTACTTTGCACTGAACATCCTCCGGATGTTTTTGCATCACCAGAGCCAGAAGCTCCTCCTCATTGGAATGCCTGGAGAGCTTCCAAAAATCGAGTCCCTGCTGTCAAAAGCCAAATTGTTCGGGTTGGAGACGGCCGGCATGCTCACCGAGGCCGATGCGGGCGAACTGCCAGACGGCATCAAGAAGCTCGGCGGCCCGAATGACCTCGAGCAGGTGTTGGACACCTACGACATCGGGAATATTTTTATCGTGGGCAGCCCGAGGGACCGGAGGTGGCTTGCGGGTTGGATGCGGCAGGCGGAAGCCCGGGGGTGCAGGGTCTCTCTCGTCAACGATCTGGATGTCTTTCTCCAAAGGCGGCTTTCATTCTTCCGATGTGATAACATCGATCTGATCGAGCTCCGGGAGGAGCCGCTTCAGAACGCGATCAACCGGATGGTCAAAAGGATTTTCGACATCTGCGTGAGCCTTTTGGTTGTCATCTTTATTTTGCCGCCCCTGATCCTGCTGGTTTGGGTGCTTCAAAGGCTCCAGGCTCCCGGGCCGCTGTTCTTCAAGCAAATGAGGTCGGGCCTGCACAACAATCCCTTCATCATTTTCAAGTTCCGGACGATGTATGCCGATCAATGCAACTCCCCCCGGCAGGCGACAACAAACGATGACCGGATCTTCCCGGCCGGTCGCTGGCTGAGGAAATACAGTCTTGATGAGTTTCCCCAGTTTTTCAATGTGCTGTCCGGTCAGATGAGCATCATCGGTCCCCGTCCGCACATGCCCGAACATGACGAGATCTTCGAGGAAACCATGTCCGCCTACCGGATCCGGCATTTTGTCAAACCCGGCCTGAGCGGCCTGGCACAAATCCGGGGATTCCGCGGGGAGACGATGACCAAGGAACTCATCGTCAAACGCGTCGAGTGCGACATCGAGTATATCGAGACTTGGTCGTTGCCGCTTGATATCCGTGTGATTTGGCGAACCCTGCTCGAATTGCTCAGGCCTTCGAAATCCGCCTACTGACCGGAGAGAAGTCGGGTCATCTTCTCGACGAATGCCTCCTTGGAAAAAAGCAACGCGCGGGCGCGGATTGCTTCCTTGTCCCAGGAGATGCTTTCGCACCGGTTCACGGCTTCGAGAAAGGCATCCTCGGAAGACTCCGTGAAAAACACGCCGGTGATTCCGTCGGTGACGGTTTCGAGCGCGCCTCCCCGGCCAAGGGCCACAACCGGCTTCCCGCAGGCCATCGCCTCGACGGGAGTGATTCCAAAATCCTCTTCGCCGGGGAGAATCAGCCCCCGGCATTTTGAATAGTGCTCATGGATTTCCGCGTCCCCGATCCTGCCGCAAAACTGAACGGATGGCCCCGCCATTTCCTCGAGCTGCTGCCGGTAAGGGCCATCGCCAATGACGACCAGTCGCCGGCCGGTGCGGGTGAACGCCCGGACCGGGAGCTGGATGTTCTTATAGCCAAGCAGCCTCGAGACGATGAGGTAGTATCCCTCCTCTTCGCCTGAGATGTGAAAACGTGAGGTCTCCACGGGCGGATGGATGACGAGTGCATCCAGATTGTAGCACCTTTTGATCCTCTCTCCCACGTTACGGGAGTTGGCAACAATGACGTTCATCCGCGCTGCCGCCTCGCGGTCGATTTCACGAAGTCGCGGCAGGATGCGGCGGACGACGCTGTTGATGAACCGGGCGCCGGGCACGTAATTCAGATAGTCATCGGTCTGCCAGAGAAACCGCGTGGTATTGTGCATGTAGCAGACAGTTCTCGTTTCGGGCGGAAACCGGAGATACTTGGCAAATGTGCTGGAACTGATCCAGGCGACGTCTGCATCGACTTTGCCGAAAGACCGGAAGGCGAGCGGATACAGGAGCACGTATTTCTTGAAATGGACCGGGTCCTGGACAAATGGCAGCCGCTGCATCCAGGAGGTGCGGAGATCCGCCCGGCGGAACTCCTCCCAGAGCCCGTCATATCGCACCGCGCTCGTCAGGATCGGGGCGGATGGAAAACTCTGGTGCATGGCGGCGACCACCCGCTCGGCACCTCCCATCTGGATCAGGTAATCGTGTGCGAGAACGAGTTTCATTTCCTCCCAACAGTTCGCAGAACTTCTGCGGTTTCGGCACAAACCCTCTCCAATGCATATTCTGAAACAGCTCTTTCACGTCCGGCGGCTCCCATCGAGCGGGCGTTTCGGGGATCTGCGAGCAAGCTTTTCAGCGCCGCCGCCAGTGCCGCCGGATCGCCGGGGGGAACCAGCAGGCCTGTAACATAGGGACGAATAATTTCTCTGGGACCACCGGCATCGGAGGCGACAACCGGCTTGCCGGCAAGCATGCCTTCCACAATCACCCGGCCGAATGGCTCCGGAGAAATCGAGCAGTGAACGATGATGTCAGCCGCCAGCATCAGTTCGGATATGTTCTCATGGAAGCCCAGAAACCGGACTCGTGTTCCGGGCTTTGCGGCCAGTGCCTCCAGCTCTGCGGCATAGGCGGCGTCGTCTTCCGTGAAGAGAGCCTCCCCGACGATCCAAACTGTCAGGTCCTGCAACTGTCGGGCAGCCTCAATCAGGATGTGCTGCCCCTTCCATCGGGAGAGGCGCCCGAAAACCGCGGCCACCGGACCGCCTTCCGGATTCCATTTCGCTCTCAGCGCGGCAACAGCTCCGGGATCGGCCTCATCGAACGGCTTGCGGTCAAAACCATTTGGGATGACATGTAACGGAGCCTTTCCTCCCGCCTTCCGGAACCCGTCGGCTGTTGCTTTTGAATTTGCAATAACAGCATCCGCCCGGTTGGCGGCAGCGATGAGAAGCCGGATGTTGGAACGCGAAAAATGTGTCTCGTCCCAGAGGTCGTGCAGATGGAAGAGGCACGGGCGGCGGGCGATGGCATTGGCGGCCGTGCCGACAAGAAGCGCCTTGGCGGTGTTGAGATAAATGACATCTGCCGGCGCAAATGCCTGACGGAGCTTCCAGATCAGCCCGGCAAACGCCGGCAGGTCGCGAAGCAACCCTGCTCCGGAAAATCGCTTCGTTGCCCTGGCAAGATTGCCTGGAAGCGGGATGACCCCCGCAGGGATCCCTCGGTCTTTGAGGAATGAATGGAACGGACCATCCGACAAGAGGACCACCTGAGACCGAGGACGAAAGTGACCGGCGAGGTCCGCCAGACAGATTTCGGCGCCGCCAATCTGGCCGCTTTGATCAACAAAAAGTATCATGGTCGCGACGGGCGGAGGATTCTCAGGAGGGCCTCCCGTTTCGATTGGCTGCGAGTTGCTCGTAGACCGCAAGGGTCCCCCGGGCGCAGGCTTCCCAGGAAAAGCGTCCCGCCTGCTTTATCGCGGCGGCTGAGAGCCGGAGCCGTTCCTGAGGATTTGAGAGAACGGAATCCAAAGCATCAGCCAGCGCCCGGTGATCGCGGGGAGGGACCGACAAACCGGCGGAGCCCGCGACTTCCGGCAGCGATGCGACATTCGAGACGACGACAGGAGTTCCGCAGGCCATCGCCTCAAGCACAGGCCAGCCAAAGCCTTCCCAGAGCGAGGGGAAAACGAAAACATCGGCCGCCCGGTAGCAGGCCGCGAGCAGGCGGTCGTCAAAAACGCGGCCCGCGTGCCGGATGCGGTCCCCGACTCCGAGCTGCTCGACAAGCATTGCCTCATCCTCAAAAAAATCCGCCCCGACCCGGAGCAGCCAGACGTCGTTTTCCGGGTTCTCTTTCAGAATGCGCAAGGCCTCAAGAATTGCGGGCGTGTTCTTATACCGGGTTGCGGTCGCCACATGCAGGATCACCTTCGCCCCTTCCGGGATTCCATACCGGGACAAAACATCAAGGCGTTCACCGGCCCGTGTCTGCCCCGGAGTCGTTGGCTCCGGACCGAATGCAGGATTGCAGCCGTAGTAAACCACCTCGATTTTTTCCGCCGGGACTCCGGCCACCTCGACCAGCGTCTTCTTTGTGCTCTCCGAGATAGCGATGATTTTGCAGCACCGTTTCATGCATAAAACCCGGAGTGGAAAGGTGAGACGGGTCAAAGCGGGATATGGCATGGAAACAAGCCCCTTCGCCGCGAGCAGCGGGATGATGTCGTGGCAGGTCAGCACCGTGACTTCAGGAGGCGTCGACAAAGCCAGGTTGGCGTGACTGTGATCCAGAATATGAAATATCGAGCCCGCACGGGCGCGGATCAGGCCATGGTATTTGATCAGCCGGGCATGTCGGCTGGCCATTTTCCCGCCGGTCTTCCCTCCCCCGAACGCTGCAGAAACCGCGGCGGATGGTTCGCAGAGGATCTCATCGATTTCCCAGTTCTCTTCCTTGAGCCCCCGGAGGGCAGCCGCCAGTTCGGCGGCATACCTACGCATGCTCTCGGATGGGAACCCGGTGATGTTCGGCAGAAGAACCGCCCGTTTCATCGGCTGTCCTTGAGGAAGCGGGCGGGGTTTCCTGCCCAGATCTGGCCCGGCGGGATGTCCCGGGTCAGAACCGAGCCCGCGCCCAGAACGCTGCGATCCCCAACGTGCAGGGAGTGTCCCTCCCGCGCGATGACAATGGAGTGCGCCCCGATGGAGACGCCCCTTCCCAGCACAATCCGGTGTTCGGAGCCGATGCAGCACTCCGCCGCCAGAGTGACATGATGAAAGATCCGGCACCCGTCACCGATGG
>CAZRIL010000022.1:0-14324 GCA_964600115.1 uncultured Chthoniobacter sp.
ACCGGAGGCCCATCCGGATGGACCGCAAGACATGCGGCACCGATGATGCCGGCCTCATTCCGCATCTGTGCGGCTTCCACGAGGACCTCGGTCTTCGAGGTGAGGAACGGGAGAAATTTGTCCGCCTTGTTGCTGACGCCACCCCCAATGATGAAGAGATCGGGCGAAAACAGTTTCTCCAGATAGGCCATGTAGTCGCTGACCCTTCCGGCCCATTTCTTCCAGCTTAATCCCTTGTCTTCACGGACCTTCTCGGAGGCGCGCTTCTCCGCATCTTTCCCGTGAATCTGCAGGTGGCCGAACTCGGAGTTCGGAAGGAGCTTCCCATCATGAAAAATGGCGGAGCCGATGCCCGTGCCGAACGTGAGGAGGATGACGACACCGTTCCGTCCACGTCCTGCTCCAAAATGCATTTCGGCAATCCCCGCGGCATCGGCATCATTCACCACCGTCACCGCACCGCCGAGATGGCTGCGGAAGAGACCGGCCGCGTCGGTTCCGATCCATGACTTGTCTACATTCGAGGCCGAGTGGACGACACCTTTCTTGACGATGGCTGGAAACGTGATTCCGGCCGGTCCGGAATAACTGAAATGCTTGGCAATCTCGTCAACGACATCCGCCACGGCATTTGGCAGGGCGGGATGGGGAGTCGGAATCCGGAACCGTTCTGCCTGGAGTTCGCCGGTTTCCACATTCACCGGGGCACCTTTGATGCCTGTTCCACCGATATCAATGCCGAGCACGTTCATAGGATCAAGAGGGTTGTTTCGGGCGGATCGCTTTCTTCAATTCGCATTCCCCATTCCAAATTTCAAATTGTTTCTATGCGCCCAGCAAAAGGCGGGCCGGGTTCTCGATGCATTCCTTCACGCGGATGAGGAAGGTTACGGCCTCCTTGCCATCCACGAGCCGGTGGTCGTAGCTCAGGGCGAGATACATCATCGGGCGGGCAACAACCTGGCCGTTGACCACAACCGCCCGTTCCTGGATTTTGTGCATGCCCAGAATCCCGCTCTGCGGCGGGTTCAGGATCGGGGTGCTGAGCAACGACCCGTAAATTCCACCGTTCGAGATCGTGAAAACTCCGCCCTGAAGATCGTCGAGCGAGACCTTGCCCTCGCGGGCTTTCACCGCGTAGTGGACGAGTTGGTTTTCGATGTCCGCAAAGGAAAGGGTTTCGCAGTTGCGGAGTACGGGCACGATAAGGCCGCGCTCCGTGCCCACCGCGACGCCGATGTCGAATGAGTTGTTCAGGATCAAATCGTCGCCATCGATCTTCGAGTTGATCGCCGGAATGGCCTGGAGCGAGTCCACCACCGCTTTGATGAAGAAGCTCATGAAGCCGAGCTTAACCCCGTATTTTTTGACGAAATCCTCCTGGAGTTCCTTGCGGAGCCGCATGACCGCGCTCATGTCGCACTCGTTGAACGTGGTGAGGATGGCCGCCGTGTGCTGGGCCATGACAAGCTGGGCAGCGATCTTGCGGCGCAGTGGCGATAGCTTCTTCCGCACAGCCCGGGAGTTCGGGGTCGCGGGGGTCGATGGAACCATCGAGGAGAAGCTCGCGGCAGGAACCGCAGGAGTTGCGGGCGTTGGGGCGGGAGCAGGTGCAGCGGATGCAGCTGGTTCGGGCGGAGCCGGCTTCGCCGGGGCGGCTTTTTTTGCGGGTGTTTTTGCCGGTGCTGCTGCGGCCGACGGTTCGATCTCGGCGACGGCCTGGCCGATCTTCACCTCGTCTCCCTCCGCGACCTTCAAATGAACGATTCCGGCCTCGGGGGCTGTGACCTCCTGGGATACTTTGTCGGTTTCGAGCGTGAAAAGGATATCGTCCTTGCGGATGTGCTCACCTTCTTTTTTGTGCCAGACAGAGAGAATGCCGGATGAGATGGATTCTCCCACGGCAGGGACTTTCACTTCAATATTCATGAGAATGGGTCGAATTTTTAAACTTCAAATGCTTGTTTGACCAGCGCGGCTTGCTGCGCCTTGTGCGTGCCGAGCGAGCCGGCGGCCGTGCTTGCGCTGCCCGGCCGGCCGGCGTATCCGATCAGCGAGCCGACGAGTCCGGCGATTCGCGGGGCGATAAAATTCCAGGCGCCCATATTTTCGGGCTCTTCCTGGCACCAGACAAAGCGGGAGATCTTCGGGTAACGCTTCACGATGCGTTTCAGTTTTTCCCCGTAGAGCGGATACATCTGCTCGATCCGGACGATTGCGGTGGTGCCGTCCTGCCCTGCGGCAATGCGTCCCTGCACGAGATCGTAGTAGATCTTGCCCGAGCAAAAGACCAGTCGGGTAACCTTCTTGGGGTCCTTCACGGCCGGGTCATCGAGAATCTCATAGAACCGGGAGTTCGTGAAATCCTCACCTTTCGATGTGGCATCCTCCGAGCGCAGCAGGCTTTTCGGGGTCATGATGACAAGCGGCTTTCGGAATCCACGGTGGATCTGCCGCCGCAGCGCGTGAAAATACTGGGCCGGCGTGGTCAGGTTGCACACCTGCATGTTGTCTTCCGCACAGAGTTGCAGGAACCGCTCCAGCCGGGCGCTCGAGTGCTCCGGCCCCTGGCCTTCGTAGCCGTGCGGCAGGAGCATGACGATGGAACTCGGCCGCCGCCATTTCGATTCCGCAGAGGCGATGAATTGATCGACGATGATCTGGGCCCCATTGGTGAAGTCGCCGAACTGGGCCTCCCAGATGCAGAGCATCGACGGGAAATCCATCGAGTATCCGTAATCGAAACCCAGCACCGCATATTCGGAGAGCGGGCTGTTGTAGACGCAGAACCGCTCCTGATTCGGAGCGATGTGCATGAGCGGGACGTAGTTCCGCTTCGGGTTCGTCGAGTCGAAGAGGACCGAGTTCCGGTGGCTGAATGTGCCGCGCCGGCAGTCCTGCCCGGAAAGCCGGACCGGCGTGCCTTCCAGCATTAAAGACCCGAAAGCCAGAAGTTCCGCAAACCCCCAATCGTAGGGGCCCCCGGCTTTCCAGACCTGGAGGCGGCGGTCCAGAACGGTGCGTTGGATTTTCGGGACGACATGAAAATCATCCGGCGTGGTCGTCAGGGCCTTGACGAGCAATTCGAGGGTGGGCTCGGTGATAGCCGTGTTCGCGGGTTCGTGCGTATACGGGGGTTGAAAAATCGCCGTGGATCCGGCGAACTCGTGCTTTTTCGAGTCGAGCGGCTTCTTCGCCTCGGCCAGGGCCGCTTCCAGCTCGGCCAGCGACTCGGCTTTGATCGCCTCTGCTTCCCCGGACGTGACGGTGCCGAGGGCTGCCGCCTCGGCGGCGAATTTCTCGCTCAGCAGGGGATGATTCTTAATCGCGTTGTAAAGATTCGGGTGGGTGAAGGTCGGCTCGTCGGTCTCATTGTGGCCATGCCGGCGGTAGCAGTAGATATCGATGACCACGTCGCGCCCGAACTCCTGCCGGAACTCGAGGGCCATCTGCGCGACCTCGATCACCGTGAGAGGATCCTCGCCATTCACATGGAAGATCGGAGCCTCGATCATCTTGGCGATGTCGGTGCAATACATCGTCGAACGTCCTTCGGCGGGGGTTGTCGTGAAGCCGATCTGGTTGTTGACGACGATGTGAATCGTTCCGCCGGTGCGGTAGCCGGGGAGCTGGGACATGTTGAAGACCTCGGCCACGACTCCCTGTCCGATAAAGGCTGCGTCACCGTGGATCAGAATCGGAACGACCTTTTTCCGCTCTCCGGTATCGCCGAGAACCCTCTGCCGGGCGCGCGCCTTTCCCTGCACCACCGGATCCACCGCCTCGAGATGGCTGGGATTCGCCGCAAGCCGGATCTCCACCTTGTGTCCGCCCGGCAGCGTGCGGGTGGTCTGGTAACCGAGATGGTATTTCACATCCCCGTTTCCGCCCACGAGTTCCGGGATGAAATTGTCCTGAAACTCATTGAAGATCACCTGCAGTGGCTTGTTCAGGAAATTGGCGAGGACGTTCAAGCGTCCGCGGTGGGCCATTCCCATCACCAGCTCTTCCACCCCCCGCGCATCGCAGGTGTCCAATATGGCGCTCAGCGCAAGGATTAACGACTCCCCGCCCTCCAGCGAAAACCGCTTCTGCCCCACATACTTTGTGTGGATGAACGACTCGAAGGTTTCCGCCTCATACAATTTGCGCAGGATATCCCGGTGGATCGCAGGAGTGAGAAGGCTGGCACGCTGCCGGTTTTCTATGCGGTCCCGCACCCAGTTCCGGATCTTTGGATTTTGAATGTGAATAAACTCAACGCCCACGGTCGCGCAGTAAGTCGCCGTCAGGTCGGCTATCATCTCGCGGAGCCGCATTTTCCGGTCCTCCCGGAAAAATCTCGATGAGACTTGGAGGTCGAGGTCTTTTTCCGAGAATCCCAGCTCACGCAGGCTGAGCAGCGGGTTTTCCCGGGGGGTTTCCTCAAGTGGATCAAGGTGGGCGATGGAATGCCCCATGGTCCGGTAGGCATACACCAGCGCATCCACCCGCGTCTGGAGCGATGGCGCCACCGCCCCGTCGGCGGGCGCATCCGGCAAGGATTCGCCGTTCTGTTGGCTCCGCGCAAAACCCAGCTCAAAGCCCTCGAAAAACGCGGCCCAATCCGCGGTTACCGAGTGCCGGTCTTCCAACCAGCGTTCATAGTTCAGGTCAATCAACGCCTCGTTCGGCCGGGCGGCGAGAGAAGTATTCATGCAAGGATAATTGTATTGGAACCCCGGCGGAACGTTTCCGGCGAGGTGAAAAGTGGGCGTAACATGCGGGAACCGGCTGGTTTTCGCAAGTAGGCAATCGACGAAGATGTGGCGGGCCACTCAGGCGACGGTGCCCGGACCCCTGTGTGAGCCGCTATAATTGGATTCGGGGAGTGCTCCCGCACCGGACAGAGAAGGACCTTCGGGGAAATTTTCGCAAAAATCCTATTGTCTATGACGTGCGTCACAGGTATGTGTCTGGGCTCCCCTGTCCCGGAGGTCAGCAAACCCATTCCCATGAGTAACAAAGGAAAAATCGTTCAAATCATCGGTGCCGTCGTCGACGTCGAATTCAATTCATCCCAAGGCGCCCTGCCGAAAATCTATGACGCACTGGAGATCACATTCGAGGCAGCCGGACAAACAAACCGCCTGACGCTCGAAGTCCAGCAGCACCTCGGAGAGAACTGGGTTCGCTCGATTGCCATGAGCTCGACGGAAGGCCTCTCCCGCGGGATGGAAGTCCTCAATACCGGCGCTCCTATTTCGGTTCCTGTCGGCGAAGGGGTGCTCGGCCGCATCTTCAATGTCACAGGCGACCCCACCGACGAGCGTGGTCCGGTGAAGTTCGAGAAAAAATATCCGATCCACCGCAAGGCCCCCCCGCTGATCGAACAGGACACCAAAGCAAAAATTCTCGAGACCGGGATCAAGGTCATCGATCTCATCTGCCCGTTCACCAAGGGCGGCAAAGTCGGCGCATTCGGCGGAGCCGGTGTCGGCAAGACCGTCGTGATCATGGAGCTCATCAACAACATCGCCAAGGGCCATGGTGGCTACTCGGTGTTCGCCGGTGTGGGCGAGCGCACCCGTGAGGGAAATGATCTCTATGCCGAAATGAGCGAGTCCGGCGTCATCAACCAGGCCGAGCTTGAAAAATCCAAAGTTGCTCTGGTTTACGGCCAGATGAACGAGCCTCCGGGCGCACGTCTGCGCGTGGCCCTGAGCGCCCTCTCGATGGCCGAGTATTTCCGCGATGAAAAGAACCAGGATGTCCTCCTCTTCATCGACAACATCTTCCGGTTTTCCCAGGCGGGATCCGAGGTGTCCGCCCTTCTCGGGCGCACTCCGAGCGCAGTCGGCTACCAGCCGACCCTCGCCGCGGAAATGGGCGACCTCCAGGAACGGATCACCTCGACAACCAAAGGCTCGATCACTTCGTTCCAGGCGGTTTATGTGCCTGCGGACGATCTCACCGACCCGGCTCCTGCAAATACCTTCGCGCATCTCGATTCCACGATCGTGCTCGAGCGCTCGATTGCTGAGCTGGGCATCTATCCGGCGGTGGATCCGCTCGCTTCGACCTCGAAGGCTCTCTCCGCCGACATCATTGGAGAGGAACACTACAAAGTCGCCCGCGGAGTGCAGAACGTCCTTCAGCGCTACAAGGACCTGCAGGATATCATCGCCATTCTGGGAATGGACGAGCTTTCGCCGGACGACAAGCTCACCGTCTATCGCGCCCGCAAAATCCAGCGCTTTCTTTCGCAGCCGTTCCATGTTGCTGAAATCTTCACAGGAACCAAAGGCCAATACGTTCCAATCAGTGAGACGATCCGCGGCTTCTCGGAAATCCTCGAAGGAAAGCACGATGACGTGCCCGAGGGGAATTTCTACATGAAGGGCAGCATCGACATGATCAAGGAAGACTGAAGAGGCTGGTGAAGCTTTAGGTTAGAATCTTAAGTTTTACCTGCGCGCTCCTTAATTCTTAAACCTTAAAACCCGCTCCCATGCTACACTTGGAAATCGTCACTCCCGAGCAGAAGACCTACGCCGACGAGGTTGACTCGGTGGTGATTCCCGGCGTCGAGGGCGAATTGGGTGTTCTCCCCCAGCACGTCCCGTTGATGACCCAGCTTCTGCCGGGCGAACTCCGGGTGATGAAGGGCGGCGAGGAGCTTCGCCTCGCAGTGGGGGAAGGGTTTGTCGAAATAACCGCCGACAAGGTTGCGGTCCTCACGGACATGGCGGTGAAAGAAAGCGACATTGACGAGTCGGCCGCCGAGGATGCTGTCCGGCGCGCCGAGGAGGCCATGAAAGACAACAAGCTGGGCGATGAGGAATACGCCACCGTCAAAGCGGCCCTCCAGAAGTCTCTCGCCCTGGTTCGCGTCAAGCGCCGCCGCAATTAGCCGGTAGCGTCGACTTTTGTAGCGGAACACGGAAAACCAGCGCGATAGCGCCCCGTGAACTGGACCAGTCGGGTGTTTGGTGCGGGGAGCAAAACCGCAGAGAAGCGGAGTAACGTGTTTCGGATTCCCCGTTTTCGGATTTGCTACACTCCGTGACCCGTTTTTTTCAAATGCAACGCCAGTTCCGAATGGTCGATTGCAGCCTCCTGACGGGTGGCCAGGGTCTTCAATTTCACCACTGGCCATTCCGCCCCGACAACAACCGCATACCGTGCGCCAAGTCCTTCCGCATCCTGAAACTGGCGTCCGACCTTTGCTGGCTTGAGGGAAAAGTCGGTTCTCCAACCCAGATCCCGCGCATGCTGGACAACCTTCAAGGCATTTGCCCGCTGCGCTTCTTCGGCCAAAACAACAAAGACCTCGCATGCGGGAATCGTAGTTGAACGCCGTCTTTCCTCTGCGGCCGGAGTCTCATCGATGAGGTGCCCCAGCACGACATCGCCCATGCCGAAACCGATGGCGGGCAGGTCGGCGGCACCGTCGCTCAATCCTTTGATTAAATTGTCGTATCTTCCGCCACCAGCAAGGGCGCGGAGGTTTTTTGAACGGTCAAAAATCTCAAAAACAACCCCGGTGTAGTAGGCGAGTCCGCGGACGATGGAAAGATCGGGTTCAACGAACCCGCCCATTCCCCGCGCCTCAAGCGCAGATAGAACCGGAGCAAATGCGGACGGGCTTCCCCCGGCGATGAACTTCCTCAGGTCCGCGACCGTGAGGCCGGTCCCGGCCAGCTTCTCATCGAGCTTTTCCGCGGGCTCCCGTTCAATTTTGTCAGCACAGGCAAGCGCCGTGGCGGATTGCCCTTCATTGCACCCGCGCGAGGCAAGGAATTCCATCCACGCCTTCCGGTCGCTCAGCCTTACCACGAAGTGATCCTGATCGAATCCGAACCCGCGCATCAAATCCACTGCGAGGGCAATGATCTCGGCGTCCGCTTCGGGCGAACTCTCCCCGATGATGTCCGCGTTGAACTGCAGGAACTCCCGCAGCCGGCCCTTTTGCTGGCGCTCGTGGCGGAAAAAATTCGAGACGCAGAACCACTTCATCGGCTTGCGGAAATGCTTCTCCTTCGCAGCAACCATCCGGGCAAGCGTGGGCGTCATTTCCGGGCGGAGCGCCACCTCGCGATCCCCCCGGTCGCGGAACGAATAGAGCTGCTCAAGGATCTCGGCACCCTCCTCGTTCTTTTTCCTATAGAGCTCGCCGCTCTCAAGCGTCGGGCCGTCGTATTCCACAAACCCATACCTTTGCGCCACCCCGCGCCAGGTATTTACAGCGTAATTCCTGCGGGCGCAGTCCTCGGGATAGAAATCCCGGAATCCAGGCAGCGCGGGCATCAGCAGTCCTCCTCGGTCATCAACATAGATTTATTTTGCCCGCCCGGTGCCACGATGAAAAGCATTTCCCGAGGCCGGCTACAACCCCATGCTCCCTTCGCAGTCCTGGAATGCGCGCTCCAAGGCTGCGAGCGGATCTCCGGCTGGAATAAACTCGTGCGAGATGTATCCGCGATAGCCGGTTGCTTCAATCGCCCGGTAGATTGCGGGATAAAATAGTTCCTGAGTCTGGTCGGGCTGCCCCCGGCCAGGGTTGCCGGCCGTATGATAGTGAGCAAAGAAATCGTGGCTCGTTTGGATCGTGCGGACGATATCCCCTTCCATGATCTGCATGTGGTAAATGTCGTAAAGCAACCTGCAGGCCGGTGAGCCGACCTTCCGGCACAGCTCCACTCCCCATGTCGTGTGATCACACTGGTAGTCCTTGTGGTCAACCTTGCTGTTGAGGAGCTCCACGGCGAGCGTCACTCCCGCATCAGCGGCAACCGGAGCCATCCGCCCCAATACTTCCGCACAGCATTCCAGCCCGGTTTCATCGCTCTGACCGGCACGATTGCCGGAGAAGCAAATCAAAACGGGAATGTTCCACTTTTCGGCTTTCGCGATGTTTTCCCCCAGTTCCTTTTCGATCCGCGCAGCATTTTTACTCCGGTTCAGCCCGTCCGCAATCGAGCCATGTCCGTTGACAGCGACAATCTCCAATCCCCGGCGCTTCGCTTCCGCCCAGAGTTCTTCTCCGATGAGGTCGACCCCCAGGTAACCCGCCTTTGCGGCCCCGGACAACAAAGCTCCGGGTTCAATGCCGCGATTGGCAAAACACCACCAGGAGAAAGATTGGGGGATGGCACTCATAATTTGTCTTTTATAAAACTAACGCAACGGCCTCAGCAGTTCCCCCGCTCGGGTACAAAACTTTGGTGCGGCCGCATCAAAGTTTCGTCGATGCAAAGAGGTGCGCAAGCCGTGTGGCGAGCGTGGATTTGTCGGGGAAATGCTGAATCCGAAAGTCGCCGTCGATGAGGCCGAACCCCGCACCGTATGCCGTTCCGTTCAGGACGCACGCATCGGAATTGCTGGCGCGGATCTGGTCCATTGCGCGGGAGATCGCCTGCTTGCGGGATCCATCGAGTTCGTATTTCCAGCCGACTATTTTCGCCTCGGGAAACCACCCGCGGATTTTCGGCAGGACCTTTTCTGCCGGCTTGAGGGTGATCCGGATCGAGCCCGCCCGGCTGCTGAGTTTTTGGGCGGGATCAGCGCCCTCGACGCTCTCGAGCACAAAATCGCAGAGGGCTGCTGCATGGAGAACAATTGCCGGTTCTCTTGTGAGCGACTGCAGGCCGGAAGCGAGGGATTCATTCGTGGAAAATGACCGGACATCCACCCCGCGGGGGGCGGGAAATGTGGAGGCTTCGCTGCGGAAGCAAATCACCTCGCAACCTGCGATTGAAAATGCCTCTGCAAGGATCGCGCCGATTTCCCCGGTTGAAAAATTCGTGATCCGTCGAACCTGGTCGATCTTCTCGTAGGCCGGTCCGCAGGTGATGCAGGCGAGGGGGCGCATGAGATTTAAGTATTAAGGTTTAAGAATTAAGTGGTCTGAAGCGGCGGCGATCATCGGTTGCGCTTTCCTTAAAACTTATCTAGTGCCGGAAATGCCTTGTGCCGGTGAAGACCATGGCCACCTGGTGCTCGTCCGCCGCCTTGATGACGTCTGCATCCTTGACCGATCCACCGGGCTGGATTGCCGCTGTCGCGCCCGCCTCGGCGGCGGCGATCAGGCCATCGGGGAACGGAAAAAATGCATCACTGCAAACCGCGCTGCCCTTGAGGGAAAGGCCGGCTTCCTGGGCTTTCCACACCGCGATGCGGGAGGAATCGACGCGCGACATCTGGCCGGCACCGATCCCGAGCGTCCGGTCTTTGGCGGCATAGACGATGGCATTCGACTTCACGTGTTTGACGATTTTCCATCCGAACTCCATCGCCTCGATTTCGTCCTTGGTCGGAGGCCGTGAGGTGACGACCTTGTGCTCGAGATCGGGGATGTCGGCGGAGTCGGAATCTTGAACAAGGAGTCCTCCGATCACGCTTCGGACATCGCGGGTATTCTGGGAGAGCGGTTTGAGCATCCGCATCAGGCGCAGGTTCTTTTTTTTCTGGAGGAGTGACCTCGCGTCGGATTCGAAATCCGGCGCAATGATCACTTCGCTGAAAATTTCCGATATCGCCTTGGCGAGGGCCAGCGTGATCGGGAGGTTGCAGATGATGATGCCGCCGAAGGGCGCCTGCTTGTCGGTGGAAAACGCCTTCTCCCAGGCCTCCCGCAGATCAGGATCGCTGCCGACTCCGCACGGGTTTGTGTGCTTGAGGATCGCGACCGTCGGTTTGGAAAATTCCTCGATAAGGTTCCGGGCGGCGCTGATGTCGAGGATGTTGTTGTAGGAAAGTTCCTTGCCGTGGAGCTTCTCGAAATAGTCGTTGAAGCTGCCGTAGAGCTCCGCGTGCTGGTGAGGATTCTCGCCATAGCGGAGCCGCATCTCCAGCGGAAGATCGAGGCGGAAGCTCGCACACGTCTCCTGTTCCTGATTCAGAAAATCCGCGATCGCGGCGTCGTAGGCGGATGTGGTGGCAAACGCCTTGATCGCGAGCCGCTCGCGGAGTTTGCGGCTGGTTCCGCCCTTTTCCTCGCGCAGGTCCTCAATTACTGCGCCGTAATCGGCGGGGTCGGTCACCACGCAGACCGACTGGTAGTTTTTGGACGCGCTCCGGATCATCGAAGGCCCCCCGATGTCAATCTGTTCGATGGCCTCCGCCAGCGTGACCCCTTCCTTGGCGACCGTGGCCTCGAACGGGTAAAGATTCACCACCACCATGTCGATCGGCCTGATCCCGTGCGCCTTCGCCTGCTCCTCGTGCTGCTCGTTCCCCCGGAGGTATAGCAGCCCGCCATGAATCTTCGGATGCAGGGTTTTGACCCGGCCTTCGAGGATTTCCGGAGATCCGGTGAACTGCGAAACTTCGACCGTGGCGATTCCCGCCGCCTGGAGCGATTTTGCCGTCCCTCCGGTGGACAGGATTTCGACCCCGTGGGCGGACAGTTCCTTTGCAAGTTCGAGAATGCCGGTTTTGTCGGAAACAGAGATCAGCGCGCGTTGGATTTTCATGGCAGCAGGGAATGACTCTATGGCTTCAAACGTGGAATTCAATCCCCATCCCGGTGTCACAGCTTGCCCTCATCGGCATCGATGTATTGGAACATTGTCTGGATGTCGTCGCGGGATTCGAATCCGCTTTCCTTTTTCCGGCGGACGAGGACTTCGGAGGCGTCGTCATTCCATCCGCGCTTGGTCATGAAGCCATTCCAGACCTCGATCTGCTCCTCGGTGGGCTTGTTTCCGTTGGCAAAGCACCATTCCAGAGCCTGCGCGTCGGTCATGCCCTCGATGACCTTGCTCCGCAGCGCCTCGTAGCTCACACCGAGAAAATCCACGCACCTCTGATCGAACGCCTTGCCGAGGTTCGCGTGGAGGTCGGGATGCAATTCCCCGGCAGCCATGAGACGGATTTTTTCGACCATGCGTGCGAAGTAAACAATGCCACCGGTTTTTTGCTGGGGTGATGTCGGGTATTTCATGGATGGAATTTTTGCAGATGGGCGGAAATCGTCACGCCTTCTTTGTTGCCCCCCGGTGGCATGGGGAGGCATGATATGCGGCCTGTGAACGGACCATTGATCATCGCCGGGCGGGAGTTTTCCTCGCGGCTCCTGCTGGGCACGGGGAAATTTTCCTCAAACGAAACCATGCGCGCCGCGCTCGCTGCGAGCGGCACGCAAATCGTCACGGTCGCCCTGCGGCGGGCGGATCTGAGCGGCAAAAAAGATCCGTATGCGAACATCCTCGAATTTGTTGACCCGGAAAAATACCTGCTGCTTCCGAATACCAGCGGGGCGATGAATGCCGAGGAGGCTGTGCGGTTGGCCCGTCTGGCCGCGGCAGCGGGGCTCCCCATGTGGGTCAAGCTCGAGATCCACCCGGATCCCCATTATCTGCTGCCGGACCCGGTCGAGACACTTGAGGCCTCCAAGATTCTTGTGAAGGAAGGGTTCACGGTTCTCCCGTATATCAACGCGGATCCTGTTCTCGCCCGCCGGCTCCAGGATGTCGGGACCGCCACGGTGATGCCGCTCGGGTCGCCGATCGGCAGTAACCGGGGTATCGAAACCCGCGCCCAGATTGAAATCATCATCAAGCAGGCGACGGTGCCGGTGGTGGTCGACGCCGGAATCGGCGCGCCGAGCCACGCGGCCGAAGCAATCGAACTCGGAGCCGACGCCGTGCTCGTGAATACAGCCATCGCCGCTGCGGAGGATCCCGTCCGCATGGCGCGGGCGTTCAAGCAAACGGTCGAAGCCGCGCGAGAGGCGGTGGAGGCCGGCCTGCCAATGCGACTGGATCATGCCTCGGCCACGAGTCCGCTCGGGGCATTTCTCGACACTCTCTAGCGATGGCCGCAGAAACAATCACCCCGATGATGCAGCAGTATCACGCCGTGCGGCGCGATCTGCCGCCCGGTACATTGCTGATGTTCCGGCTGGGGGATTTTTACGAAATGTTTGGTGAGGATGCCCAGACGGCCGCGCCAGTCTTGAATGTGGCTTTGACCAAACGCGGGACGACGCCGATGTGCGGGGTTCCGTTCCATGCCGCTCGCGGGTATATTGAAAAACTGATCGCTGCGGGCTGGCGGGTAGCAATCTGCGATCAGGTCGGCGAGGTGACCGCCGGGAAACTCGTCCGCCGCGAGGTATCGCAAATTCTCAGTCCGGGAACGCTGGACGATTTCGGACTCGATGACCGGAAGCCGAATTACCTGGCCGCCGTGAGCGAGAGAAACGGCGCCTATGGTCTCTCGTTCGCGGACCTGAGCACCGGCGAGTTCCGGCTCACCGAGCTGGAGTCGCTCGTCTCGCTGCTCGATGAGCTGGCGCGTGTCAGCCCCGCAGAGATTTTGGTTCCCGAGCATCAGGCCGCGCTTTTTGCTCCGCTCGCGAAGCATGCCGTGATGGACGGCTATCTTTTCGAGCCCGAGCCCGCGGCGGAGATCCTGCTCGGCCATTTCAAAGTTCAATCCCTCGACGGATTTGGATGCGGGGATTTGCCCGCTGGAGTCGGAGCGGCCGGGGCTCTTCTCCATTATATTACCCGCCAGATGCGGCGACAGGCCGGGCACCTCCGGCAACTCCGTCCCTACCGCCGCAGCTCCTACCTCATTCTCGACGCCTCGACGCAGAGCCACCTCGAGCTTGTTGCCTCCCGCTCGGGGAGGGGCATGACGCTTCTTGGAGCACTGGACCGGACGGCGACACCGATGGGGGCCAGGCTCCTTCGCGAGTGGGTGTTGCACCCGTTGAATACCGTGGAGGAGATCGAAGCCCGCCAGGACGCCATCGCAGCCCTTCTCGAAGACGCGCTTCTTCTCGGGGACCTCCGTTCGCGGCTGGCCGAGATCCGCGACATCGAGCGGGCAACCGCGCGGCTCGGGGGCCCCTCCGGAAATGCGCGGGACCTTGCCGCGCTCTCGCAATCCCTCGAGCGCATCCCGGTGCTCGCCGCAAGCCTCGGAGTTGCGGACCACCTGCCCTCGGACCTGCTCAGCGGAATGAGCTCCCGCCTGCACTCTCTGCCCGAACTGACCACGCGGCTCCGCTCCGCGCTGGTGGACGAGCCGCCGGCGCTTGTCCGTGAAGGAGGGATCATCCGGCCCGGATTCGATTCCGCTCTGGATGAGCTGCGTTCCGCCTCCCACGAGGGAAAAAGCTGGATCGCCACACTTCAGGAAAAGGAGATTGCCCGTACGGGAGTCAAATCCCTGAAAGTGCGCTACACTTCGGTCTTCGGATATTTCATCGAGATCACGAACTCGAATCTTTCCTCGGTGCCCGACGATTACATCCGCAAACAAACCACCGTCAACGGCGAGCGCTTCATCACGCCGGAACTCAAAGAGGTCGAGGGAAAAATCCTCGGTGC
>CAZRIL010000022.1:14424-50818 GCA_964600115.1 uncultured Chthoniobacter sp.
GCGATCCTCACCGGCCCGAACATGGCCGGAAAATCGACCTACATCCGCCAGGTCGCACTCCTTGTCCTCATGGCCCAGATGGGAAGCTACGTGCCGGCAAAATCCATGCGGACCGGGCTCGCCGATCGGATCTTCACCCGCGTCGGGGCCAACGACGATCTCGCGCGCGGCCAGTCGACGTTCATGGTCGAGATGAACGAGACGGCAAACATCCTCAACAACGCGACAGCAAAAAGCCTCGTTATCCTCGATGAAATCGGCCGCGGCACCTCAACATTCGACGGCCTTTCGATCGCCTGGAGCGTTGCCGAGTATCTGCTCGACACGATCAACTGCCGGACCCTCTTCGCCACGCATTACCACGAGCTCACCGACCTCGAGCGCACCCGGCCGGGAGTGCTCAACCTGAACGTCGCCGTCCGGGAGTGGAACGACCAGGTCATCTTCCTCCGGAAAATCCTCCCCGGCCGCGCCGACCAAAGCTACGGAATCCAGGTCGCACGCCTCGCCGGCCTTCCGGATGCGATCATCTCACGGGCAAAGGAAATCCTCGCGAACCTCGAAAAAGCGGAACTCAACGCCGACGGCGAACCCGCCTTCGCCAAAGGCCGCCGCAAGCGCCTCGTCCCAGACCCCGCCGCCCAGATGACGATGCTGTAGCAGGGATATCTCACAGACTCGCGCGGCGGGTGTGTGACCATCAGCCCATACAGGAAATTGTTAGGCCGCAAAATGGCGCACGATGCGCAAAAAGACATGCATGAACCAGAAACGGTGATTGCGAAAGGGGGGCGTTCCGCAACGGAATTCTACGGTGTCGTGATCTTCAATCGGATAAACTGGCGTGGCTGTCCGGTGATGTTGACCTTCAGGCAGTGGATCGGGTCGCCTGTCACAGGATCGGATCCGAGGGTTTCCTGAATATCGGGGGTAATATCATTCCACCCGGACTGCAGGTTGGTAGATGCTTGAAGTTGCACCGCGAGTCCCATGGTAGCAGCATTTTGCCTGTAGGTGAGGGTCAGGTAGGTAACCCCTCCAATGGTCTCAACACCCCCTGCAGGCAAAGCGGCACGATCAGAGGCCGTCATCGGTCCCGATGGGTCGATATTGCACAGAAACTTCAAGGCATTGGAGACTCCATCTTTTTGTGGTGTGGAATCCGCGGCGACAAATGCCGGCTCCGACAGTTGTGCCGTGGTAAAATAGTAATCCCTCCACTGCTGGAATGACATCGCGGCAATGCCAATGGACAAAGTGCCGCTGCTGTTGAGCTGCGTGGAATCCCAGGCCAAACCCGGCTTAAGTGGCGGCAGATTCAAGGCGGAAAAGCCCCCGGTGAAAGTTCCGGTGATGAGTTGGAAAACGTGCCCGGCTTTCGGCGTATACCCGGGGGCCAGGGAGACATTCAAAACGCCAGCCAGCGATGTTGTTCCGTCTGTGACAATGATTTGGGAATAAGTGCCCGCCGCGATTCCGCCGATGTCCACCGCCAATGTTCCATTGTCATACAAGTGGAGAGCTTTTGTATTGAGCACAGCATTTCCGGCGATCGACAAAGTGCCATTGGCAAAAACCTCGGTGTCATCGGAAACGGCCAGACTGGCCCCGAGATGTACTGTCGCCCCGGCAATGACCGGCAGCGTGGGCATTGCGGATGGCAATACAGCATTGTGTAGGTTTGTGTTGGAGAGTGTGGCTCCGGAGAGATTCGCCCCGGAAAGGACGGCGTTGCTGAGATCCGCATTGGCAAGGTCCGCTGAAATCATGATTGCACCGGTCAGATTGGCGCCGGCGAGGTCGGCGTTTTCAAGGTCCGAATAGACCAGGCTGGCAGTGGCAAGATTTGCAGACCTGAGGTTGGCGCCAGTGCAGGTGGAGTAGGACAAGTTGGCATTTGTGAGGGTGGCCCCTTGCAGATTCGCGCCAACAAGGCTTGCCGCGTTGAAATTCGCGTTTCTCAGGTTGGCGTTGCTGAGATTCGAGTTGTCGAGTGTTGCATTGTAAAGGAGCGCATTGAGGAGGATTGCGCCGGCGAGATTGGCGCCGGTCAAATTGGCATTGTTTAGATCGTAGCTGGTGAGGTTGAAGCCGCTCAAGTCGAAGCCGGAAAGGTTGTTGCCGTTCAGTTTGATTCCCGACGCCCCTCCAAGCGAGCGGAGCTGGGCGGCCGTGATCGCCGACGCCGCAACCGGATTGCTCAATCTCGCGCCGTTCAGAATGGTGCCGGTGAGGTTGGCGCCGGTGAGCCTGGCATTGTCCATGAAGGCGTTCGTAAGGTTGAGCCCGCTGAGATCGAACCCGGAGAGGTCATTCCCCTCAAGGAAGATGCCCGTTGCTCCTCCCAGAGAACGAAGCTGGACAGCGGTGATGGCCGTCAGCGGATTGGAGTTGCTCAGGACCGCACCAGTCAGATCAAGTCCGCTGAAATCGAACCCGGTGACGTCGTTCCCGCTGAGATTGGCTCCCTTAACATTGGAAGCGGATCGGAATTGGGCGGAGGTGATCGCTGTTGCGACATTGGCATTTCTGAGGTCGGTGTTTTGCAGGTTTGCTCCGGTGAGGTTGGCATTGCTCAGATTCGCATTGCTGAGGTAGAGGGAGTTGAGATCAAAACCGGAAAGGTTGTTGCCACTCAGGTTGATTCCCGTTGTCCCGGCGAGAGAGCGAAGCTGGGCGGATGTGATGGCCAACGCGACATTGGGATTGCTCAGGTTGGCTCCCGTGAAGTTGGTCCTGTTCAGGTTTGCGGAGCGGAGATCAGCGCCGCTGAGGTTGGCATTGCTCAGGTTCTTAAAGCTCAGGTTGAAGCTGGAAAGATTATTCCCGCTTAAGTTGACACCATTCAGGTCGGTGCTGGCCCGGAGCTGCGCCGAGGTGATTGCGGTCAAGACGTCTGCATTGCGAAGGTCCGCGTTGGTGAGAATGGTGCTGGTGAAAGTCGTCAGAGCGGAGAAATTCACCGCCCTCAGATCGTTGCCCTTAAGACTGATCCCCGAGAGATCCGACGCGGAAGCAAGCTGGGCGGAGGTAATCGCGGTGACGGCATCCGGGTTGCTCAGGTCGGCGGAGTAAAGATTGGCAGAATTAAAAACAGCGTTGCGAAGGTCGGCATTGACCAATCGCGCGAGGCTCAAGTTGGCTAAAGTGAGCGTTGCGCCGTTCAGGTTTGCGGAGGAAAAATTGACGCTGTTCAAAGCCGCGGAAGTGAGATTCGCGGAACTGAAGTTTGCTCCGGTCAGGTCCCCCCCGCCCATTGCTGCCGAGGTCAGATTGGACGAACTGAAATTCGCCGATGGAAAGTTAAGAGTTAAAAGACTGAATCCGGAGAGATTGTTTCCGCTGAGGTTGATGCCGGCGGCAGTGAAGTTTTTGATGTTCTTCAATTGAGCGGCCGTCACCGCTTTGGAGACGTCGGAATTACGGAGGTCGGCGTTGGTGAGGATGGCGGAGAGGAAACCGGCGTTGGTGAGGCTCGCGCCGGCAAGATTGGCCCCGGTGAGATCGGCTCCGGTGAAAGTGGCCGAAGCAAGGTTGGCACTGCTCAGATTGGCGGAATTCAGCTTGGCATTTAGAAAATTGGCGGAAGTAAGGTTCAGGGCGCTCAGGTTAAAGTTGGTAAGATTGTTGCCGCCCAGATTGATTTTCTGGACGTCGGATGCGCTGCGGAGCAGTGCGTCTGTGACGGCCGTCGCCACATTGTTGTTCTGGAAATTGGCGGAGGAAACATTGGCGCCCGTGATGTTCACGGTGCTGACGTTGGCATTTGAAAAATTAACCGATGTGAGATTGAGACCATGAAGGTCAAAGCCGGAAAGATCGTTCCCGGCCAGACTAACGCTGGAAACATTGCTGGCCGAGCGCAATTGGGCTGCCGTGACGGCTTTGGTGACACTGGTATTTTGCAGATTGGCGCCACTGATGTTCAGTCCGGAGAAATTGAATCCCGAAAGGTCATTGCCGTTCAGGTTGACAAGGGTGACATTCGAAGCGGAACGGAACTGGTTTGAAGAAATCGCGACGCCCGGATCACTGTTTTGCAGATTGGCCTGCTTGAGAGTCGCCCCCGTGAAATTCGCATTGGTCAGGCTGGCATGGCTCAGATTGCTCGCTTGGAGGTTTGCCCCGGCGAAATTGGCGCTGTCCAAATTGGCGCTGGTGAGGTCGACGAACTTCAGCACCGCGTTTGTGAGGTTGAGCCCGTGAAGATCAAAGCCGGAGAGGTCGTTTCCGCTTGTGAGGCCTGATGTTTCGCAAAGGATGATCCCCGTCAGGTTCGCAGCGGAACGAAGCTGGGAGGCGGCGATTGCAGTGGACACATTCGTGTTTGAAAGCTTTGTGCCGCTGAGGTTGGCACCGGAGAAATTGGCGCCACTCACATTGACGTCTTTGAGCACCACGCCGCTGAGATCGAAGTTGGAAAGGTTGTTGCCGCTGAGGATCGCTCCGGTCAAGCCGGCCGCGCTCCGAAGCTGGGATGCGGAGATGGCGGAGGTGACTTCCGAATTCTGAAGATTCACGCCGGCAAGCGTGGTTGAGGTGAAGATGGCGCCGGCCAGCTTGGCACCTGCGAGATTTGCGGATGTCAGGTTGAGGCCGCTAAAATCGAAGCCCGAGAGGTCGTTTCCACTCAGATTCGTTCCGGTGACAACTTTCGCACTTCGAAGCTGGGCGGACGAAATCGCGAAAGCGGCATTCGGATTCTGCAAATCTGCGCCGGCAAGCGTGGTGTTGGTGAGAATGGCGCCGGCCAGATTGGCGCCGCTGAGGTTGGCGGAGGTCAGATTGAGCGCATTCAGATCAAATCCCGACAGGTTGTTTCCACTCAGAACAATCTTCTGCAGGTTGGAGGCCGAACGAAGCTGGGCGGCGGAAATCGCCGTGGTGGCGCTCGGGTTGCTCAGGTTGGCGCCGTTCAAATTGGCGGATACAAGGATGGATGAGGTCAGGATGGCACTGCTGAGGTTCGCGAGGGATAAGTCTGCCCCGGTGAGGTTGAGGCCGTGCAAATCGAAGCCGGACAGATCGTTCTTGCTCAACACCACCCCTTGCACGCTGGCGGCCGATTGAAGCTGAGCGGCGGAAACCGCCGCAGTGACGTTGGTGTTTTTCAGCGTCGCACTTGCCAGGTTGGCACCTGCGAGAATGGCGTTGTTAAAATTGGCGTCAGTCAGGTTGAGCCCGCTGAAATCAAATCCGGAGAGGTTGTTTCCGCTCAGAATGACGCCCGTCCTGTTGGCCGCCGAGCGAAGCTGTGCACTGGATATTGCCGTCGCCGCATTGGTGTTGCTCAGGTTGGCGCCAGCAAGGTTGGTGCCCGCAAAATTCGCGCTTGTGACATTGGCGTTGCTCAGATTAATGCCGGTCAGGTTGGAGGAACTGAAATTTGCACTTGAGGCGTTCGCCGAACTCAGGTTCGCAGACGACAGGTTCAATCCGCTCAGATTGAAGCCGGACAGGTCGTTGCCTCCGAGGTTGATTCCGGTGATCCGGAAACCGTTGACGGAGGTGCCATTGGCTGCGCGGAGCTGCGCTGCAGAAATCGCTGTTGCCACCTGGGAATTTCTCAGGTCGGCATTCTGGAGATTTGCTAAGGAAAGAATGGCAGTGCTCATGTCGGCGTTGAGAAGCTTTGCAGAGGAGAGATTCGAGAACTCAAGATTGAGGCCATGCAGATCAAAGCCGGAGAGATCATTTCCACTCAGGTTGATCGAGGTGACATTTGATGCGGAACGGAGTTGGGCGGCCGAGATGGCCGTCGTGACATCAGAATTGGACAGAGTAGCTTGCCAAAGGGAAGCGCCAGTGAAGTTCGCGCCGGTCACTTTGGCGTTTGTCAGATTTGCGGAATTGAGGTTGAGATTATGGAAGTCGAAGCCGGAGAGATCATTTCCGCTCAGGTTGATCGATGTGACATTTGATGCGGAACGAAGTTGGCTCGCGGTAATTGCGGTCGCGCTGTCCGAATTGCTCAGTTTGGCGGCATTGAGGTTGGTGGATGAAAAATTGACGCCAGCGACATTGGCATTGTTGAGATTGGCCGCGAACAGGTCGAGACCGCTCAGATCAAAGCCGGAGAGGTCGTTTCCGCTCAGATTGGCACTGAACAGATACGCGGCAGAGCGAAGTTGAACATCCGTGATGGCTGTCGCCTTGTTGGAGTTTGTCAATTTGGCACTGTTAAGGTTCGCTCCGCTGAAGTCGGTATTCGTGAGGTTCGCATTGCTGAGATCGGTGAAATCCACTTGTGCGTTTCTAAAATCCGCGTTTGTGAGAACGGCCGAAGCAAGATTGGCCGACGTCAAGCTGGCCAGCGTGAAGTTCGCCCCGTTGAGGTTTCCGAAGGCAAAAATCGAGGTCATGAGATTTGCCGAGGTAAAAACGGAGCCGCTTCCATCCTGCCCGGTGAAGTTTTGACCGCGAAGATCCTGGCTGCTGTAATCGGTATTTGGCTGGAGGGTGACGTCTGCGTGAACCGGAAAGGACTCTCCAACAAGGAGTAAGAAAAACGCGATGACGAAGCAGAAAAAGGAATCACTTTCAAAGCGCACAGCCGATTCTCTTTTCCGGAAGATGGCGCGGCTGAGCAGGTTCATTTTTGGATTGTGCGTAGCAATTCCGTTTAGGAATCAATTCGGTCTAGGTATCGATTCCGTTTAGGAAAGTCAATTCTTTCGCCGCATCTGCGGGTGGAGCATTTTGCGGGAGCCCTTGAAATTGAGATTGTGATGGTTGGGAATCCCCGGCGACACACTTGGAAAACTTCATCCACGGGTTGATCCGTCCCGTTCGCGGGCACTATCCGCCGATATCCGGTTAAAAACTCCGGAAAAGGGATTGACTGGCAGTCTGGATTGGTTAATTTCCTCGGCTCCACTGATCTCATTTTATGAAACGCACCTACCAGCCTTCCAAACGCACGCGCAAGCAGCAGTTTGGTTTCCGCGCGCGCATGGCGACCAAGGCCGGCCGCGCCATTTTGAGCCGTCGTCGCCAGCGGGGACGCAAGCGCCTTTTGCCGAAGGGTGTCGAAATCCATTTTGCCCGCCACACCGAAGCCTGAGCGGAAAAGGCTGCGTTTTCCCAAGGAGGCACGCCTCCGGGAAGGTTGGGAATATTCTCTGGTCCGTGAAAACGGCCGGGTGGCACAGGGCCGGCTCCTCAGGGTGGCGGTTCTTTGCCGGGAAAACAGTTCGCCCGCCAAAGCCGGGATCATCACATCGAAGCGGGTGGGCGGGGCTGTTGTCAGGAACAAAGTGCGTCGCCGGCTCCGCGAGTTGATCCGGCTTTTCCGTTCGGAATTCCCGGCCGGAGCTCTGGTTGTGGCGATCGCCAAACCGGCCAGCGCGGATGCCTCATTTGAAGAATTGAGAGGGGAATGGTTGCTTCTTGTGCGCCGACTTTCTATTTTGCCGCCTCTTGCATGACATCGTTGCTCATATTTTTCATCCGGATCTACCAGTTGGCGCTCTCGCCCGCACTGCGGGCATTGTGCGGGCCGGGGTGCGGGTGCCGCTACGAGCCGAGCTGCTCGGAATATTTTATCCAGGCCCTGCGCGGGCATGGGTTTGTTAAAGGGCTCTTTCTGGGAATCACCCGGATCTCCCGCTGTCACCCGTGGGGCGGTTGCGGGTATGACCCCGTGCCCACCGCCTACAAATCTTCGAACTGATGGACCGTAAAGCCTGGATCGCAATCACCCTGTCTGTTGTCGGCCTTTTTGCCTGGCAATGGTATGTTGGAACCTACATCACACCCGCCCAGCAGGCAGCGGCGGCAGCCGCTGCAGCAGCAGCTCCTGCGGTGACTCCCGGCACGCCTGAGGCTGCTGTCACTCCCGCCGGCTCCAATGCGGTCCCCGCATCGGCGGCAACTCCCGTTTCTCCGGCTGGCACTGCCACCCATCCTGTGATGACAGCGAGGGCGGAAAGCCTGTCAGCCGAGGGGGCGGAGTTTGTCTTTAACAACGATGCCGGCGGCATCGAGCAGGTGATCCTTCTGATGCACCGGGGTGAAAACCAGCAGAGCGTTTCCTTAAACCGGGACCGCGGGATGCCGATCGGTGCCCTGGGATTCAATCCGGGCGAGGTCTCCGGTGGATTTGAGATGAACGCCGACCATACGAAAGGGGAGGTTACCTTTTCAAAAACCGCCGCGGACGGCCTGGAAATCACGAAGCGGTTTGTGCTGCCGCCGGCTTCCGAGAAGAACCGCCTCTATATCGTGAATCTCGAGGTCAGCTTCCGGAATCCCGGAGCGACGGAGATACAGGTTCCGCCATTTTTTATCGGCACCGGCGGAGCGGCTCCGATCCACCAGAGCGACTTGCCCATGTATACCCGCTTCGACTGGTCCTCCGGGGGCAAGATGACGACCATCGACGTGAATTGGTTCTCGGCGAGCACGATCCCGATTATCGGAATTCAGACCCGGGGCGAGCGTCCGCTCTACCTCGAGAGCAAATCCGATGTCCAATGGGCCGCTGTCACGAGCCAGTATTTTTGCACGATCGTGACTGCCAAAGACCCGGCATCTTCGGTGTGGGCCAGGCGGTTTGATACCAAAAAGCAGAACAACGCCGCGGTGTTCGGCATTCAGGGGGCCGTCGGTCTGGCGGGCGTATCCGTGCCGCCGGGCACCACAGTAACCAAGAAGTTTGAGATCTACGCGGGCCCGAAAGAACTTACCCGGCTCCGCAAAATCGGCGGAAACCAGGACGCCGTGCTGAACTTCGGTATGTTCGGCTTCATCAGTGAGTTTTTGCTCTGGGCGATGAACACGCTCCACGGCTGGCTTGGCAGCTATGCCGCTGCAATCATCGTTCTGACGCTGATCATCAAATCCGGGCTCTGGCCGATCCAGAACAAGGCGACAAACGAAATGCGGAAGATGTCCGCCCTTGCGCCCAAGATGACGGAGCTGAAGGAGAAGTTCAAAGACGACCCGCAGAAGATGAACGAGGAGACGATGAAGCTCTATCGGGAATACGGTGTCAACCCGTTCAGCGGCTGCATCCCGATGCTCATCCAGATTCCGATCTTCTTCGGCTTCTATTCGATGCTCGGCACGGCGATCGAGCTGCGGAACAGCTCGTTTTTCTGGATTCATGATCTCTCGCAGCCGGACACCGTCGGGCACATCCTCGGATTTCCGATCAACCTGCTGCCGATCATCATGTCGTTCACGATGGTCTGGCAGATGATCATCACGCCGAAAAGCGGGGATCCCGCGCAGCAGCGGATCCTCTACTTCATGCCGGTCATCTTTCTGGTTTTTGCCTACAATTACGCCAGCGGGCTCGCACTTTATTGGACAACCCAGAATATTTTTTCTATTGTCCAGCTCTACCTGACCCGTAACAAACCGTTGCCCACGCTGGAGAAGAAAAGCGTGATCGCCAAGCGGGAAGCCGCAAAAAATCCCAAGAAAAAGCGACCATGAACCAGACGCCCGTTGAAGTTCTCGACACGATCCTCGGATACCTCGGCTTTGTCGTGGAAATCCAGGAACAGGAGCGCGACGGACATGGGGTTCTTCAGATTCTCACGCACGAGCCGGAGCGCCTGATCGGTCGACATGACGTCGTTATCGACGACCTGCAATACCTGGTGAACCGCGTGCTTGCGGCCCAGAACCCGCCCGGGCCCCGCGTGACCGTGGATGTCGAGCACCACCGCGCGATGCGCGATGATGCGCTTGTGGAAAAAGTGCTCCACCTCGCGCTCGCTGTTCGCTCGACTGGCCGTTCGATCCAGACTGAGCCCCTCAATTCTTACGACCGGCGGATTGTTCACAACGCCTTCAAGGACGACCCGGAAATCGCCACGTGGAGTCCCCAGGATGACGCGCGCGTCAAGCGGATCACCATCCGTCTCCGGAAGAAGGACTGACGGCTGCTCCTGGACGGGTGGGTCTGTAGAGGCCTTTGTGTCAAGGGCCCGACCCTGGTTGGCTCAACCGCCGTAGGCGTTCCTCCAGAGTGATTTATCGATGGAGGGCAGGATATTCGCACTCATGGCCGGGGCCGCCGGCTCTACCCGAGCTCAGCGAGGCCATCCAGCGCAATCTGCGACCAAGTCTCCAGCGAGTCGCGGCGGGCGAGGAGTTCCTCCCGCGTCGCGAAGCCGAGTTCGGCAATTGCTTTTTCTCCCGCCCGGACATCCATGGTTTCGAGATCGACAATATGGACGATCCCGAGGTGAACTTTTCCGACCTCGGTGGAATCATCATTGATTAGCGCGACAGCCCGCTCGCTGAATTTTCCGGCGATTTGAAGCTCCTCGCGGATCTCGCGTTGCACGGCATGGTGGTAGGCGGACTGGTCGAAGGAAAAAAGGCTCTCATCGGTGTCATTGATATGTCCTCCGATCCCGATCGAGCATTTCGCGACCAGTCGCTTTTCTCCGCTCTTTGCTCCCCGGGTGTAGTGCAGAATTTTTCCGGCATGCCGGAAAACGGCGTACGGGATCAATTGTTTGAGAGAGGGGTCATCTTCGGCGGCCGACCGGGCCACGAAAAAATTATTTTCCTTCAGCAGGAAACTTTGCAGGTAGCGGTCCACCTCATGGCAGAGCCCTTGAAAACTGCCCAGTTGATCGAAGTGGGACCGCCGGATCACCAGAATCTGTTCTTCGGTTTTTGCCATAGAGCCGGAAACTCTGCACGGGCTTCGGACAGGATCAAAGAGAAAAACCATCGATTTATGCAACGCGGCGCAACAATTGCTTGCCGAAGGGGCTGCATCGCCTATGATTTCGAACAATTCAGGCGGACGAAGCAATGAAACTCCAAAGAATCTCCCTCGATCACATTGCAAAATTGGCAGGTGTGCACAAGGCGACTGTCTCCCGGGCCTTGCGCAATCACCCGACAATTCCGCTCCACACACGGGAACGAATTCACGAGATTGCCCGGCGCGAAGGTTACCGTCCGAACCCGCTGGTGGCCATGTATCAAGCGCAGGCCCGATCGAACCGACCCACCGCCATGCAATCCGCATTGGCGTGGCTGAATGACTACCCGAACCCAACTTGTTGGCAGGAGTTCCCCTGGTTGCGCGGGTATCTGCGCGGCGCCCGGCAGCGATGCGAGGAACGCGGGTTCCGGCTCGAAGAAATTCCGATCGGCGGGAACACGAATTCCAGCGGCGTCGAGGTCGGCCGGATCTCCGAAATCCTGAGGCAGAAAGGGATCTTCGGCGTCATTCTTCCCCTGATGCTGCACCAGCAATTCCTGCTCGAAGAATGGTCTGACTGCGTGATCGCATTGGTGGGCAGCGGCAACTTGAGCGGATCCGGTCCATCACCCGCCGCGGCTTCACGATTTTACCCGCAGGGATTCCCCATCGCCGACCGGGACTTCTACTACAACCTCCGTCTCGCATTTCAGACTGTTGTCCAGCGGGGTTACACCCGGATCGGATTCATTTACAGCCGCTATCTCGACCGGGAATCCGAAGGGCGTTCTCAGGCCGCATTTCTGGTCGAGCAATCCCAGCTTCCCGAGGCTCAGCGCGTTCCGATCCTGTTCCTGGAGCGGTTCAAAGAAGGGCGTCCGGCCGCATTTGACCGCTGGCTCGACACCTACAAGCCGGATGCGATTCTATCGATCAATCCGGTTGTTCGCGAATGGGTGCAGGATTCGGGGCGCTCGGTCCCCGAGGAATGCGGGCTCGTGAACCTGAACGTTGTGGACGACGTGGAGAACTGGAGCGGCATTCGCGAAAACCATGAGCTGATCGGAGCCGCCGCCGTGGATCTCCTGATCGGGCAGCTCAGCCGCAACGAGATCGGCGTTCCCCGCCAGCCCCGCAAGGTTCTTATTCCCGGCGAATGGCATGAGGGCGGGACCTTGCGCGCCCAGTCTTCGTTCGCCACCGAACGGCGTTGAGCGGGCCTCTCGCAAATGCCGGCGACGAGCCTCTCTTTGTCGGTCGTGGCCTGACCAAAGTCTACACTGCGGGAGAAACGGAGGTCCGGGCACTCGATGGCGTGGACATCGATCTCCGCGCAGGTGAACTCATCGTTCTGCTCGGCCCGTCGGGCAGCGGAAAATCGACGCTGCTGAACAATCTGGGCGGGCTCGATGTGCCGACCGACGGGACGCTGACGTATCGCGGCCGCGACCTCACGCACGCGGACGAACAGGAACTCACGCAGTTCCGCCGGAATTCCGTGGGTTTTGTTTTTCAGTTTTACAATCTCATTCCAAGTCTCACGGCACGCGAGAACGTGGCGCTGATCACCGAGATTGCGCCGGATCCGATGACTCCCGATGACGCGCTTGAACTCGTGGAGCTGAGTGACCGGATGGACCATTTTCCGTCGCAGCTCTCCGGAGGCCAGCAGCAACGCGTCGCGATCGCGCGCGCGATCGCGAAGCGTCCGGAAGTTCTGCTCTGCGATGAGCCGACAGGCGCTCTGGATGTGAAGACCGGCATCACGGTTCTCGAGGCCATCGAGAAGGTCAACACCGACCTCGGCACGCTTACAGTGATCATCACCCACAACTCGGTCATGGAGGAAATGGCGGACCGCGTGATCTATCTCTCGGATGGCAAAATTTCCAGAATCCAAACAAACCCCGCGCGTCGTCCCGTGCGATCGTTGAAATGGTGAAGCAAGTTTTCAGTGCTCAGTTTTCAGTGTTCAGCACAGAGATCTGCGTGCGCCTCGGTTTTCTGAAAACTGAACCACTGAACACCGAACACTTTTTGTGAGGGCGCTCGATCTCAAATTGATCCGCGACGTGAGCCGGATGAAGGGCCAGATGGTCGCAGTCGGCCTGGTGATGGCGTGCGGGCTGGCGATGATGATCATGGCCCGCAGCCTGATCCTCTCTCTGGAGACGACGAGGGCCGCCTACTACGAGCGGAATCGTTTTGCCGATGTCTTCTGCGATCTCAAGCGCGCGCCGAACGCGATGCGCGAGCGGCTTGCCGCCATTCCCGGGGTTGCGGCTGTAGAGACCCGGGTGGTTGGGGCTGTGCGCATGGACCTTCCCGGTTTGGCAGAGCCGGCGGATGGCACGATCATCTCCATCCCCGAGGGAAATCCGGCGCGCCTCAATACGCTCGCGCTGCGGACTGGGCGGTATCCGGAGATCGGCAAGGCAAACGAGGTCATCATCGGCGAGGCCTTCGCGAAAGCGCATGGCTTTCAGCCCGGCGATTGGATCGATGTCACGCTGCGCGGGGCGAAGGAACGCCTGATGATTGTCGGGATCGCGCTCTCGCCGGAATTCGTCTTCGAGGCCAGGCCGGGGGAGGCCCTTCCCGACAACAAGCGGTTCGGGGTTTTCTGGATGAACGAGCGCGAGCTGGCAACAGCCAACGACCTCGACGGCGCTTTCAACAATGTCATCGTGGATGTGGCTCCGGGCGGGGACAACGCGGCTGTGATGGCCGAGATGGACCGGTTGCTCGAACCCTACGGCGGGCTGATCTCCTACGACAGGCGCGACCATGCCTCGGCCAAGCAACTTGACGACGAGATCGCGATGCTCAACGGCATGTCCATCGCGTTTCCGGTCGTGTTCCTGAGCATCGCGACCTTCATGACCAGCGCCGTGCTCGCACGCGTGATCCGACTGCAGCGCGAACAGATCGCACAGCTCAAGGCGTTTGGATATTCCTCCGGACAGGTCGGGGCTCACTATCTGAAATTCGCACTGGTCATCGTGACGATCGGCTTGCTGGCTGGTGGTATCGCCGGCACCTGGCTCGGGTCGAACGTTGTGACGATGTATCACAAATTTTTCCAGTTCCCTTCCCTCACATTTCATCCCGATCTGCCCGCCATCGGGATTGCGTTTCTGGTGAGTTCCGCCGCCTCGCTGCTCGGCGTGATCGGCGCTGTGCGCCAGGCGATGCGGCTGCCGCCGGCCGAGGCGATGCGCCCTGAACCGCCCGCCGACTTCAAGCCTTCGCTGCTCGAGCGCATCGGTGTGACAAATCTCGCAGGCCCTTCGATGCGCATGGCCCTGCGCAACATCGAGCGGAGGCCATGGCAGGCGGCATTCACCGCGCTGGGGCTCGCTTTGGCGGTGGGGATTCCGATTGTTCCGGGAGCCATGCGGGACGGGATTTCCTTCCTTCTCGATTTCCAGTGGACGCTCGCGCAGAGGCAGGATGTGACGGTGACACTGATCGAGCCCGGCTCCGCAGCCGCCTTTAACGACATCCGGCATCTGCCCGGCGTGATCCACGCGGAGCAATTCCGCAGCGTGCCCGCGCGTCTCCACTTCGGGCACCGCAGCCATCGGCTTGCCGTGACCGGGGTTTCGCCCGGCACACTCCTCAACCGCGCGCTTGACGAGCACGGGAATCCGATTCCCGTCCCGCCGGATGGGCTGCTGATCTCCAGGAAGCTCGCCGAAATGCTGGGAGTGAATCCCGGCGACTCGCTTTTGATGGAGGTGCAGGAAGGCCGGCGGCCGAGCCGGGAGGTGCCCGTCCACGGGCTGATCACCGACTATGCCGGGCTGGCGGCCTATATGGATATCGACGCCCTGCGCCGCCTTATGCAGGAGGGGGCCACGGTCAGCGGTGCCCACCTTTCCATCGATGCCGGCAAATGGGAGGAGTTCCTCGCGAAGGTCAAGGAAGTCCCCCGCATCGCCAACCTCGGCATCACCTCGGCCCTCCAGCAGAGTTTTCGCAAGACCACCGCGGAATCGATCACCCTCATCCAGGGAATTTATTTTTCGTTCTCCGTGATCGTTGCGTTTGGCGTGGTCTACAACAGCGCGCGCATTGCGCTCTCCGAACGCAGCCGCGACCTCGCCACCCTGCGCGTGGTGGGCTTTACAAACCGCGAGGTCGCAGGGGTGATGATCGGGGAACTCGTCATGCTGACCGTGGTTGCGATCCCCGCCGGGCTCTGGATCGGAGGCCGGCTTTCGAATTTCATCGTCCAGGCGGCCAGCACGGAAACCATCCGCTTGCCGCTGATCCTGACCCACGAAACCTATGCCACTGCAATTTTGATTGTGCTGCTTTCTGCGGGCGTTTCATTTTATGTTGTGAGCCGCCGGATCCGCAACCTCGACCTATTGGGAGTCCTGAAAGCCAGCGAATGATGAAATCCACCGAACAAGCCGGTAAGCGGCGAGCAGCAAAAGGCCTTTGGCGCAAAGTGATCCTATACGCCGCAGCGATCGCTCTCATTGCTTTTATTGTAACCGGCCTCCTGCCCAAGCCAGTGGAGGTCGAAATGGAATCCGTCACGCGAGGCCCTCTCACGGTTTCCGTGCTGGAGGAGGGGAAGACGCGCATCCGGAACCGCTATGTTGTTTCGCCGCCCGTGGCCGGTTACCTGCGCCGTGTCCCGGTCCGCGCGGGCGATCCGATCACCGCCGGAAAGACGCTTCTTGCCGTGATCGAAGCCTCGCCCTCGAGCTTCCTGGATCCCCGGGCAAAGGCGCAGGCCGAGGCCGCGGTGCGCTCGGCGGAAGCCGTCCTCCAGCAGCGGAATGAGCTGGTGCAAAGCGCGACCGCGGAACTCGATCTAGCCCGCAAAGAGCTGGTCCGCGCGGATCAGCTCAGGAAGAAGGGCGCCATCGCGATCCAGCAATTCGATACAGCCGCCAACCATGTCGAGATGCTCGACAACCAACTGGGTTCCTCGCGCTTTGCCCTGAAGGTGGCGGAGTTTGAAGTCGAGCAGGCGAAGGCGGCGCTCGTGCAGGCCACCGGCGAGTCCACCGGAAGCGGAAAGCCGATCGAGATCCAGGCCCCCGTCACAGGTTTTGTCCTCAACGTTCTCGAGGAGAGTGCACGGCCGGTGACGCCGGGCCTTCCGATCATGGAGGTCGGAGACCCGAAAGATCTCGAAGCGGAAATCGAATTGCTATCCAGCGATGCTGTCAATGTGAAGCCGGGTGCGGAGGTTTCGATTGAACAGTGGGGCGGAGGAGTCCCGCTGCGCGGGAAAGTTGTCCTTGTTGAACCCGGAGGATTTCTCAAAGTCTCCGCACTCGGGGTCGAGGAGCAGAGAGTCAAGGTCAGGGTGAATTTTTCCGACCTTCCCGAAGGAGTGCTCGGGGACCGCTACCGCGTGGAGGCCCGTATCGTCACGTGGAGCGGAAACGATGTTCTGCAGGTTCCGACCGGTGCGCTTTTCCGGCGCGGCAACGAATGGATGACTTTCGTCGTGGATGATGGGCGGGCGAAGCTGACGAAGGTGGAGATCGGCCATACCAACGGCATCGCTGCGGAGGTGACCTCCGGACTTTCCGGGGGCCAGAAGGTTGTCCTTCACCCGCCGGATACGGTGGCCGACGGCGTCGCTGTGAAGCCCCGTCCCTGATCCGGGGCTTGAATCGTCTTGACGCAGCCTGACTACCACACTGATCGTCAGCGTCCTCAAAGACTTCCCGAACCATGACTCTCTTCAAAACACTGCGCCTCCTTCTCCCTGCATCACTGCTCGTTTCCTCCGCTCTTGCCAAGGAAAGCGCGATTTGGCCGATGCCCGCATCGCTGCCGTCGCTGCCATCCGGCGTGAATCCCGCGGCATTTCCGATGCCCAGGATGGATTGGGTCGTTCGGGTAAAATCGAACAATGACCGCGCAGCCCAGGCAGCGGACAGCATCAAATTGGTTTTCGACGGAGACTCGATCACGGATGGATGGCAGGGAGCCGGCAAGCAGGTCTGGGCGGATCATTTCAGCAAATACGGAGCCTTTGATTTCGGCATCGGCGGAGACCGCACGGAGCATTTGCTGTGGCGGCTTTCTCAAGGGCAGATGGACAATCTCCATCCCAAGCTGATCGCGATCATGATTGGAACCAACAATATGGGAGCCAACTCAGCAGAGCAGATCGCCGAGGGCGTCAAAACAATTGTCGCTGACTATCGGAAGCGGTGCCCGGATTCCACGATTCTGGTTCAGGGAATATTTCCCCGCGGCAACAAGGCGACCGATCCGGTGCGGGCGAAAATCAAGGAAGCAAACCGGATCATTGCCGGCCTCGCGGACGGCGACAAGGTGATCTATCTCGATTTGGGCGACAAGTTCCTTGAACCGGACGGGACGCTGAGCCCGGAGATCATGCCCGACTTTCTGCACCCGAACACCAAAGGATACCAGATCTGGGCGGAAGCGCTCCAGCCGGTGCTCGACAAGTATTTCCCGCAATAGGTCCTGCTATCTTGTCTGGCCGATGAGCCGGAGTCCGAACGTGAGCCAGAGGGGGATGGTCACGAGTCCGACAAGCGATGTCGCCAGGACCACTCGCAAGGCGGTCGGCATATCGCCGTCGTGGATTTTTGCGAGCACGATGGGAAACACCGCGCTGGGCATCGCGGCCTGAACCACGATCACGGCGAGCAATGCGGGATCGGCCGGAAGAAACATTGCCGCAAGCAGGAGAAGCACAGGCAATACCCCGAGACGGATGGCTATGCCGAGCAACGTGACCGACCACCCGCTGCGCAGGACGTGCGGGGCGGCATGATCCGCGAGAACTGCTCCGGTCAGGAGCAGGCCCAGAGGGACGGCACAAAGCCCCAGCATGTGCCACGCGGTGTCGACCGATGACGGGATCCAATTGTCGGCGCCCAGAAAATTGAGAAGGATTCCGGCGAGGACCGCAAGGATCGGCGGGTTCAGCAGTGGTGCCCACCACCGCTTGCCGGCCTGATGTCCGGAGATGGTCGCCACAGCGATGCTCCACATCGCCACCTCGACGCCGAGGTTGAAGGCAAAAAGCACGCCGACCACATCGCGGCTGAAAAGCGCCTGGCACAACGGCAGCGGGATATAGCCGTAATTCTGGAGACCGGTCGTGCAGGCGAATGTCCTCCGGGTTGTTTTGTCCCTGATGAACATCCGTCCGGCCAGCAGCGAAACCCCAAGGCCGAGAGCGACGGATGCGAATCCCGCGAGCGGTGGAAGCACCAGGTTGGCCGGCCGCGTGAGCGCTTCGTTGCCGATGATCACGTCCAGCGCCAGGCAGGGCACGAAGAGCTTGATGAGGATACCGAGCAGCGATTGGTCCGCCTCCGCGGTGAGGATCCTTGTCCGCCGCATGGCATAGCCGGCCCCGATGACCAGGAACACCGGGATGACAATTTGGAGTAGGCGGAGAATTTCGATCATGGAATGCGATGGGATTGAGAGCCCGTCTCCGATGCCAATATCAAATCCCCGGGATGTTACCGAATCCTATTTCCGGCACTTGACCGGAGAATTTTTTACCCGTAGTGACTTCGCGCATGCGTGACCCGGATCCTGTGGAAGCCAAACCGGCCGGGCTGAAGCGCTCGCTCGGCTACGCGGGCGTGCTCGGGCAGTCGATCGCCTGCGTGGCACCCACTGCGACCCCCGCCGTGAACATCGCGCTCGTTTTTGTTGCTGTCGGCAGCGGCACATGGCTGGTCTTCCTGATCTCCACAGTGGCGATTCTGCTGGTCTCTTGGAATATCGCCCCGCTGGCGCGTTCCGGATCCACCACGGGATCGCTCTCGGATTTTGTTGGTCGAGGACTCGGGGAAACCTGGAGGATCATCACCGGGTGGATCCTGCTTCTTACCTATCTGAGCACAGCTGTGGCCGTGCTCGCGGCCTGCGTGGGTTATCTGGCGAGCCTTCTCGCCGCTCTCGGGGCCGTCGTCCCCCAGCCGCTCCTGGTCGGACTTGTCGGCGGGATTGCCAGTGTCCTCGCGCTTCGCAACGTGCGCGTTTCCACGGCATTGATGCTGGGTTTGGAACTGCTCTCGATCACGCTCGTCCTGCTGCTCTGCGCGGCCATCCTTTTCCGGCAGGGCTGGGTGGCCGATGTTTCGCAGCTTCGTGTCGAGGGAATTTCCTTTGAGGGGATGAAGGGCACCCTCCTGATTGGAATTCTCAGCTTCGCAGGATTTGAGACGGCTGCCGTGCTCGGCGACGAGGCCAGGGATCCGCTGCGGACAATTCCGCGCGCTCTTTTCGCGACACCTCTCCTGGCCGGGCTTTTCTTTGTGTTTTCAGCGTATGTGCTTGTGCTCGGGTTCAATCATTACGGGGTGAATGTCTCCGCGACGGAGACGCCGCTGGATGTTCTTGCGGACCGCATCGAGCGTCCGGGGCTTGGGATCCTCATCAGCTTCGGCGCAACGATCAGCCTGTTCGGATGCACGATCGCGACCCTTCTGGCAACCTCGCGCATCGCCTACTCGCTGGCTCGCGACAAGGCGCTTCCCTCAGTTCTGGCCGCCGTCAACGAGCGCCACTGCATCCCGCGGAATGCCGTGCTGGCCGCCGTGGCGATCGTGCTGCCCGCCTGCATCGCGTTTGCGTCCGCTGCGAAGTCCATGGACATCTATGACTGGTTTGGAACCTTTGCGACGTTCGGGTTCGTCTCGGCGTATATCCTCACCTGTGTGAGTTCGCCGCTTGTGCTTGCCCGGGAGCGCAGGCTTCCCGCCGCGCAGCTCGCAGCATCCATCGCCGCGATTCTTGTTCTGGGCTACGTGCTTTTCACCTCGGTGTATCCTGCTCCGGCGGCACCGATGAACTACCTTCCCTATCTTTTCCTCGGAACGCTTTCAGCAGGCGCCTGTTTCTCCATCTGGCTTCGTGCGAGGAACACGGCTTGAACGGAGCCAGGAGTTTGCAGACCGTTTTTGGTCAGCGTCCGAAAACCATGTTGCAGATGACGACGGAGGCGGTGATTCCGGCGACATCGGCACAGAGTCCGGCCGGCACGGCATGGCGGGTGCGACGAACCGCCACAGAGCCGAAATAGACGGCGAGAACATAGAATGTGGTCTCCGTTCCGCCCATGATTGTCGCTCCCATCTGCGAAATCAGGCTGTCAGGGCCCTGGTTTTTGACCAGCTCGGCGAAGAGCCCGGTCGCACCGCTCCCGCTCAGCGGACGCATGAGCGCCAGTGGCAGGAGTTCGGAAGGGAATGAGACCATGGCCAGCGCCGGGCCGATGGCCTTGGTGATGAGGTCGATACCGCCCGCGGCACGGAACATCGCGACCGCCGAGATGATCGCCACAAGGTAGGGAATGATTTTGATGGCGACCTGAAATCCTTCCTTCGCGCCTTCCACGAACTCCTCATAGACCTTCACCCGGCAGAGCGCCGCATAGAGGGGAAAAAATCCCACGAGAAATGGAATGGCCAGGTAGGAAACCGATTCGACGATGCGCACAAGCGGCTGGCGGGCGATCTGGTCCGGGAGAGAGGCATGCTGCCAGCCGAAAAAAACAAACGCCGCCGCGAAGACCAGAAGAGCGTAAGTCCCCCACCACACCAGGCGGGGAGCCTGCCGGACACCGGTCTCTGCAACATAGTCCGCCGGTGCAACCGCGGCCGGCGGCAGCGCAAACATCGGAAGCCTCTCAAAGAATTTCACCGCGAGGATCGCGGTCATTGTCGAGCAGCAGGAGGCGAAGAATGCGGTGCCGATGATCTGGGTGGGATTTTTTGCGCCGGCCGCCGCGAGGATCGCTACCGTCGTGGCCGGGATCAGCTGCACCGAGGCGGTATTGATTGCAAGAAATGTGCACATTGCGTTGCTGGCGGTGCCAGGGCGCGGATTGAGCTTTTCCAGGTCCTGCATGGCGCGGAGACCGAGCGGCGTGGCGGCATTGCTGAGCCCGAGCATATTGGCCGCGATGTTCATGACCATCGCCCCCATCGCGGGATGCTCCGCCGGGACGTCCGGGAAAAGCCATTTCAACACCGGCCGCAGCGCGCGCGCCAGAATCTCCACGAGCCCGGATTTCTCCGCGAGCTTCATCAGCCCGAGCCAGAGCGCCATGACTCCGGCCAGCGGGAGAGCGATGTTCATCACGGCAGCCTTGCAGGCTTCAAATGCCGCGTTCGAGACGTCCTGCAGATGGCCTGAAAACCCTCCCATGAGGACTGCCATCACCACGAGGCCGAGCCAGATGTAATTCAGCATCCGCGGAGCATGGTGAGATCGGACGGGAAAATCAATCGCGGGACCGCAACGATTTACAAAATCGGAAACTCACCCCGGTGTCGTGGAGCGCGCAATTTCCCGCTGGCTCGCGGAGCGGAGTCGGGTAGATTCGGTGTCCTGAATATGAAAGAACGCGCAACAGATCCCCGCATCACGGCACTGGCAGGGGAGGCGGCCAAGGGGAAATCTGCCGACCTGATCGCCGACCTGCTGGAGACTTCGCTCAAGCTGGGCACCGACAACGCAAGCATCGCGGAGCTGAAGCTCATGAGCCGGGCATTGCGCGAGATGCGCTACGCCGCACGCGTCTTTTCAAAATACCAGGGAATCCGCAAGGTGGCGGTCTTCGGGAGCGCCCGCACGAAGCCGGAGGAAGAGGAATACAAGCTCGCAAAATTGTTCGCCCAGAAAATTGTGGCGAAGGATTTCATGGTCATCACCGGCGGCGGCGACGGGATCATGGGCGCCGCCCAGCAGGGAGCCGGGGCCGAGAAAAGCTTCGGCCTCAACATCCGGCTTCCGTTCGAGCAGCGGGCTAACGAGACGATTCACGGCGATCCGAAGCTCATCAACTTCAATTATTTTTTCACGCGGAAGCTGAATTTTGCGAAGGAGACCGACGCGTTTGTGCTTTTGCCGGGAGGATTCGGAACGCACGACGAGGGCTGCGAGATCCTGACGCTCATGCAGACCGGCAAGATGCCTATCGTGCCGATGGTCATGCTGGACCGGCAGAACGGCCATTACTGGGAGACCTGGCGCCGGTTTGTGGTGAACGACCTCCTCGCGCACGGCCTTGTCTCGCACACCGACCTTCATCTCTTCCACATCACACACGACCCGGATGATGCGGTGGACGTCATCACCCGGTTCTACAAGAACTTCCATTCCTACCGGTGGGTCCGGGAAAAGATGGTCATCCGCATCCAGAACAAGCTCACTGCCGCGGCGGTGGAGGATCTGAACAAACGCTTCGACAGCATCCTCGTGGCGGACCGGATCGTCCAGACGACCCCGCTCCCCGAGGAGCGCGATGATCAGGTCCTCGCGGGGTTGCCCCGGATCGTCCTCACGCCGGACAAGCACGACTTCGGGTCGATCCGGCTGTTCATCGATGCCATCAACAACGCGGAGATCCAGCCATGAACCGCCGCGCCTTTCTCACGACGCTCGCGGCAGTCCCGGCCTCCGCCCTGGCGGGGAAATCGAAGACCGATCCCTCAAAGGTCTTCGGAAAAATCCAGTTCGTGACAAGCTTTCCGGATTACAAGGTCCAGGTCGTGGAAAGTTTTCCGGATCTGAAAGTGCAGATCGTGGAATCCTTCCCTGACAAACCCGGGAAATGGCAGATCGTGAATGCGTTCCCCGACTTCAAGGTCCAGGTCGTTTCGGCGTTTCCCGATTTTAAAATTCAGTTCGTGACGAGTTTTCCAGGGGTGGCGTAGGCCAAACGGCGTCAATCCGGAACACGCCTCCGGTCAGCGCTTGCGGCGGGCTTCCCGCGGGATATGCCGCTGGAAATCCATCGCGCCGTGTAGAACCCGAACGATCTGGAGAACATCTTTCCTAATCCGGAAAAGGATCACGTGTTTTCCTTCCGCCGCGATTTGGCAGCCGGGGAAGAGTTCCTCACGGAACCGGAATTTTGAGGGTTCCCGGATGATTGTTTCGAATTTATCCCAGAGGAGATCGAGATATTGCTGTTCCTGAACCGGGCCCCAGCGATCCAGGGTGTAAGCGCCGATGGAACGAAGATCGTCTAAGGCTGCGAGGGTGAGGTCGAGCTTCAAGGCTTCCCTCGCACTGCGGCCAGAAATTCACTTTTCGATTTCATCCGCACGACCTGCCCCGCCTCGAGCTGGGCAAAACCAAGGGCAGCCTCTCTTTGGAGCCATTGGTTTTCACTTTCCATTCGAAGAGATCCCCGCAGGGCCTCGCGGATGACTTCGCTCGCGTTATTGTAAAGCCCGGACGCGACCTTCGCCTTGACGGCATTTTCCAACTCCGGAGTGAGCGAGATGTTCATACCCCCCAACATGCAAAGATTAGCAATGATTGTCAAATCCGAGCCCTGCCGGCGGGTGGTGTTCTGCCAGCGATTATGCTAAAAACCGGCACGAACCACGGAGAACATAGAGTTCACGGAGGCTAAGCAACAGAGGGGCTGGGGTTGGGAAATCACATAAGGCATGGTGAAGTCTCACCCAAAAGATGACTGCACACCAAGCCTTCAAGAGCCTTCATGATATTGTCTCTGTGTCCTCCGTGGCCAATTTCCATTTTCCTTTCCGGGATCTTATTCATTCGCCGGCTGCCGCTGAGCGGCTGGAGCGCGGAGGGCGGACCAGCGCAGCCAGAGCGTGGAGAAGCCTCCGAGGATGAGGTTGACTCCGATGATGACGCCGAACACGACATCGCGTTCGCCGACCGTGCGCGTGAGCAGGAGAATCGCTCCGGCCAGCATGGCGACGCCGGTGAGCAGGGTGCCGATCCATTGCAGGAACGGACGGCTCCGCAGGGCGACCACGATGTGTGCGAGCCCGTTGATTCCGAACGCCAGGCCGAAGAGCCCTCCCGCCCAGCTGGCCGCGAACTGCGTGTCTAGGAACAGCGCGGCACCCGCGGCGATGTTCAGGAATGCGAAGAACATGGTCCCGAGGATCTGGCTCCAGACACGACCGTGGAACGCGTAGATGATTTCGGATAGCCCGGAGACAACAAGGAACGCGGCAAGGATCCAAACCGATCTGTGCGCGGCAACGGCCGGCGCGATCATCGACCCGATGCCTAGCCCGATGGCCAGCAGCCCGAGCAGAACGGATGCCGGCGCGGTCGGCGCCTTTTCCTGCCAGAAGGTTTTATCGTGTTTCTCCTCCGCCGGTTTTCCGATCGGCGCAAGGCCGCGGGCCTTTTCAATCCTCTCCATCTTCCGGCACATCCGGTCGGCCCAGTCCTGGCATTGGTTGCTGAAGAACGAGTAGTAGTGGCCGTCATCGATTTCCGCGAGCGCCTCCTCGGCGGCCTCGGGGTGGTAGGTCCGCCCGACGAGCCAGTATCCATTTTTCGCGAGGTCGCTCAGGGTGTTGATCGGTTTTCCGTAGTCCTCCTCGCTGAAGCGCTTTCCCTTTTCGCCGTATCCGATGTTATGCAAAACCTTTTCCCCCTCGATGGTGAAAAGCTGCTCATGAACGAACTCGATATTCAGGGCGTCCCCCAGCCGGTTATTCGTCACCGGCGCGATCCACGAAAATCCATCAAGGAACCGCTTTCCGAACTGGCAATACCTCACTGTGGGGGTGTCCATGCCTTGTCGTGTAGCTCGTTCGGCGGCATGGTGCGAGGGGAAACTCATTGCGGATCCCGGCCGGTTCGCCGCCCGGGAGGAAGCATCACCGAAAGCCGCATGGTTTGTATGGTCGGGGGCGGGAACTTGAGGTAATATCCAGCCTCATGAGCGAGACATCCCCGGCCATCGACGCGACAATGGCGGTTTTTCTCGACCTGGAAAATATCGCATGCGGCGCAAAGGACGCAAAGTTTCCACCCTTCAATATCCAGCTTGTGCTCGAGCGGCTTCTGCTGCGCGGGCATATTGTCGTGAAGAAGGCATATTGCGATTTTGAGCGGTACAAGGACTTCAAAAAGCACCTCCACGAAGCGGCGTTCGAGCTCATCGAGATCCCCCACGTCCGGCAGTCCGGGAAAAATTCCGCGGACATCCGGATGGTGGTCGACGCGCTCGACCTTTGCTACACGAAGCAACACCTCGATACTTTTGTCATCGTCAGCGGGGACTCCGACTTCTCGCCCCTCGTCAGCAAGCTCCGCGAGAATGCCAAGACAGTCGTCGGCGTGGGGGTGAAGAATTCCAGCTCGGATCTATTCATCAACAACTGCGACCTGTTCTGGTATTACGACGACCTTGTGCGGGAGAACCAGAAAATCCAGCACACGCGCGCGTCACGGAAGCCGGTGGACAAGCCGAAGGATTCCTCGGTGAAGCCGGAGGAAGGCCCCAGCCGCGAGGCCGCGATCGATCAGCTCATGACCACGCTGGTGGCCCTTGAGGAAGAGCGGGGCGAGGATCGGATCTGGGGCTCCATGATCAAGCCCGCCATCAAGCGCAGGAACCCCGGCTTCAGCGAACTCGCCCACGGATTCCAGTCCTTCAACGATTTGCTGATAAGCGCCGAAAAGCTGAATCTCATCACGCTCGAGACCGAGGGCAAATCGAGAAATTTCACCGTCCGCTCGATCCGCTGAGGAGCCGCAATAACTTTCAAAGGGCGATGCAGACCGCCTTTGTCTCGGTGTAGAGTTCTAGCGCCTCGTGACCCATTTCGCGGCCCCATCCGGACTGCTTGTAACCGCCGAACGGCATGGCCGCGTCGAAGATATTGTGGCAGTTGATCCAGACGGTTCCGGCGCGCATGATTTCGGCCGCACGGTGGGCCTTGCTGAGATCACTTGTCCAGATGCTGGAAGCCAGGCCGAAGTCCGTGGAGTTGGCGAGCTTCATCACGCCATCAAGATCCTCGAATGGCTCGGCGACAACAACCGGGCCGAATATTTCCTCGCGGACGATCTTCATCTCGGGTCGCGTGTTGGTAAAGACGGTGGGCTGGACAAAGTAGCCCTTCTCTCCGACGTGCTGCCCGCCTGCCAGTGCGGTGGCCCCGGCTTTGAGCCCTTCGGCAATGAACCCGCTCACCCGGTTGAACTGCTCCTCGGAGACGAGCGGCCCCATCTCGGTCCCTGCATCCACACCTGCGCCCAGCTTGATCTTGTTCGCGCGCTCGGCAACTCCTCCGACGACCTCGTCGAAAATCGCCTTCTCGACATAAAGCCGCGAGCCGGCGGCGCAGCATTGGCCGTGGTTGAAGAAGATGGCGTTGGCAGCGCCATGGATCGCCGTCTCCTTGTCTTTGACATCCTTGAAGACAATCGCGGGCGACTTTCCCCCGAGTTCGAGGGTGACTTTTTTAAGGTTGCCCGCCGCGGCCCTGACGATGATTTTCCCGACGTCCGTCGATCCGGTGAAAGCGATTTTATCCACGTCGGGATGTCCTGCCAGAGCGGCTCCTGCGGTTTCTCCGAACCCGGTGACGACATTCAGGACGCCCGGCGGCAGGCCGGCTTCCAATGCTATTTCGCCAAGGCGCAGTGCCGTGAGCGGCGTCTGTTCCGCAGGCTTGAGCACAACCGTATTTCCTGTGGTCAGAGCCGGGCCCAGTTTCCAGGCGGCCATGAGAAGCGGGAAATTCCAGGGGATGATCTGGCCGACGACACCGATCGGGTCGCGCTTCGTATATGCGAAAAATTTTGCACCCGGAGCATAGGGCACGCTGATGGGAATAGTATTCCCTTCCAGCTTCGTGGCCCAGCCTGCCATGTAGTGGAAAAGATCGGCTGCCAGCGGGACGTCAGCCACTTTGGCGATGGCGAGGGGCTTGCCGTTGTCGAGCGATTCGAGTTCGGCCAGCTCCTCAAGGTTCTCGAGGATCAGGTCCCCGATTTTCCAGATGATCCTGCCCCGTTCCGAAGGAGTAAGCTTGCTCCACGGGCCGCCGAATGCCTTGCGGGCGGCTTTGACCGCCCGATCAATGTCCTCCGCGTCACCCTCGGCGACGCTGGCAACCGTGTCGCCGGTGGCCGGATCAAAGACATGGAAGGTTTTGCCGGAGGCAGCGGACACCCACTTGCCGTCGATGAGCAGCTTCTTGGGCTTTGCGATAAATGTGCGTGCGGCGGAGCCGACTTTGCTGAGTGGTGGTTCGGGGACAATTGTGGCCATAGGATTCCAGGGGTGGAGGGTGAGACCCCGGCGGGAAGCAGGGGATTCTGGAAAAAACGCCAGGATTGCAAAAACGCAAACGGAATTTTCCTGGAAGCGCAGGCATCCGATCTTCATGGCAGGCGAGATAATCGTGAGTCGGAATCCGAGGATTACTCACCACGGAGGTCACGTAGAGAAGAAGGGCGACGACCGGCGGGCCCGCTCGTTGTGGGTCTCTATGAAGGGATCAGTCCTCATGACGAACGATTTTTACGCGGGGGTTCGGGGCTGAATATCGCGGGCTGGCTCGTTCGGATCGCCCACTATCAATGACCCGCCTGAATCTCCTCGTCATCCGATCACGCCATGCATAAAGTCCATGCCACCATGAGAATCCGGCTCCTCATCCTCCTGACTTTTTGCGGTCTTGCCACCCGGTCCGACGCCCTTACCGACAAAGGAAAGGAATCCGCAAAACGCCTGTCGGCAGCTATGACCGCAGAAGCCAAATCCCAACCGCAGAAGGAAGGATCGGAGCAATACGGTCGGGAAAATATCCGGTCTGCAATGATACCGCGCATTAACATGCTCCTCGCGAGCCCGGAGCCCGGCCAAAATCTTCAGGAAACGCTGAGCCAACTCTCTGCTTATTTCACCTCCGAGGCGGTGCTGGACGAGATTGCCATCCTTCAGGATGAAATCCGCACGGAGCGGGAAGCCCAGGAGAATATCGCGCTCTCCAAGATTCAGGAAGCGCTGGACCGGGCTGGCAAAGCGGTTCATGAATCCAAAAAGCCCGCAGATCTCGATGCCTCAATTGCGGAGCTCGGAAAATGTCGCCAGAGGGCTGAGAGGGGCCAGGCATCCGAGGCGGTGCGCCTTGCTCTTTATCAGGTCGAACCCACCCTGCAATTCGTCACGCAGTGGCAGAACTATCTCTCGGCCGTGGAAACCGGTAACTCGCAAGCTGCCCAGGAAGCCCTGAGGAGCCTCAGCAATTCCAACGGGCTCTCCCTGATTCCCCGGTCCGAGATTCTCAAACTCCTCGCACTATCCAAACCCGGAAAGCCCGGACAGGACGACCCGGAGCAGACATCGCCCATTGACGCCGTGGAAAAAATCCTCTCCGAAACGAAAACGCTGGCAGACATGGAGGCCACACTCAAAAAGCTTCGCAAGCTGCAGGAAAGCCGGGGCAATTCCAACCGGATGGATATCATCAATCCGCTCATCCAATCCCTCCAGCCGATCGACAAAAACTACCAGGATTTCAAGGCCGGGCTGGCCGTAAACCTCGAAAGTCCGCAGAACTACAGTGGAGGGACAGAGCTCGGGAACGCGGTTGTTCCGCGCCTCAAGGCGGAGCTTATGCTTCTCATGCTGCCGCGATATGTCGGAGCTCCCGAGGGCACCCGCGCCCAGCCTGGCGAGGACGTGCTACAGTTTCTTGATAGGCTTTCCAACGAGGCGAAAAGCAGGGGGGATGCCGGCGTCGCGATCCGTGCACGTGAGGCCCGCCGCCTGCTCCAGCGGGGGAGCGCCATGAGTTCAAACGACACTGCAGCGCTGAGTGCGCTGGTCTCAGGTCAAAATCAGGAAGCCGCCGGCCAATACATGCTAGCTGTTGTTTCCTACCAAACCTCGCTCAAGAGCGGCAGCGACCTGATTCCTGCCAAGATCATCGGCGAAAGGCTGGCTGCCATCCAATCCGCCCACCCAAAGGATTATGACGACGGCATGGAACGCTTTTTGAACCCTCCCCCTGTTTCTCGTTACGAGGGGATGCCCGGCGTGCCCGGCCGGCCGTATGGCATGCCGGATCCGCGTGCCGATCAGCAGCCGCGGCCAGCCTTGCTTATTCCTCCAGCACCCGTGGGCTCGCCGACGGCGAAGCCGGTCAAGTAGGTCGAGCGCCGGTTTTGTCGCGGTCCGGGAATCACGCGTCCAGATTCAGCCAGGCGATTTCCTCCGGCGTCAGCTGGACATCCATTCCTGCAAAGCAACTGGCGGTCTCGGAAATCGTGCGCGGCCCGACGAGGGCGAACGTCGGGAACGGCTGGCCAAGCACGTAGGCCAAGGCGATGTTGATCGGGCTGGTGGATTTTGCCCGGGCCAGCTCGACCGCACGCTCGCGACGCCGGAAATTTTCCGGGCTATACCAGCAGCGGACGAGCTCAGAGTCCGAAAGTTTGTCTTCGCCGGCACGGTCCGTAAAAAACCCGCGGGCCTGGCTCGACCATGCAAAAAGCGCAGTCCCGGATTTCTGAAGCCACGCCCGGGATGCGGCATCGGATGCGGAGACGCATCCTCCCCAAACCGGTGAGATCATGCTGGCGAGGCTGAAATTATTGCTCAGCGCCGAGAACCCCTGAAGGCCCTTGGAGCGGGCATAATCATTGGCTTCCTGCGTCCGGTGGATCGACCAGTTCGAGCCGCCGAACGCCCGGATTTTCCCTTCCTCCTTCAAGCGGTTCAACACGTCCACGAACTCGCCGGCGGGGATTTCCGGATTGTCGCGGTGCATCATATAGAGGTCCACGTAGTCGCTCTGAAGACGCTCAAGCGTCGCCTCCAATTGCCAGCCGATATGTTTGGGTTCGCAGAGCGGCGTATGAACTCCCTTGCCGATCACGAAGACTTCCTTGCGGATGTTACGGCTCTGAATCCAGTGGCCGAGCAGCGTCTCCTGGAGTCCACCTCCGTAAATGAATGCGGTATCGAAGGCATTCCCCCCCCGTTCGATAAAGTCGTCGAAAACGGCCGAGGCATGCGGCATCGTCCTCTGGTTGTCGCAGCCTAAAACCAGGCGGGAGAGCTCAAAATCGTAGCCGGGAAGGCGCGCGTATCTCGCGCCGGCTGGCGCGCATTTCCGCAACGGGCATCTGCTGACGGTCGGTGACTGGTTGCCGGGCCGTTCCGATTCATAGACCAGGCCGATGGCATCGCGCCAGCGATCGAGCGTCTGCATGTTGTCCAAAGTGTCCTCGATCGGCATCTCCGGAACGCTGCGGCTGCCGGCGAACACAGCCCGGGCAAATGCATCAGCTTCGAGCCCGTAGAGCCAATCGTCGGTTTTCACCGCGACTTCCTCCTCGTCCTTTCCCCTGGGCTTGATGAAGAGGCTGAGGCCGCCGCCCTTTTTTGCGGGAACCCAGCAATCCGGGATCCGGATCCTGCCTTCTGAGCCGAAGATCGTGAGGCCGTTGTCCTGCTCCAGCTGAACACCCGTCGAAAGCTGCGCGAGAATTCCGCCCGGGAATTCCAGTGTGGCCGCCGCCCAGCCATCCACGCCAGTTTCGAGAAGGTGTCCCGCTCCGCTGACCTTCAGCGGGGTGGAATAGGGGACGCCGAGGGCCATGCCCGCGACCAGCCGGGCGAGCGTTGCGGTGTAGCATCCGACATCAAGAATTCCGCCGCCGCCGAGGGAATTTTTAAAGAGCCGGCTCTCCGGGTTGAAGCCGGCATTGAAGCTGAAAATCGAGCGGATCAGCCGCACGTCCCCGATGGCTTTGTCCCTGATCAGCTCGCGCAGTTTTTCGATGAACGGATGGCAGCGCACCATGAAGGCCTCCATCAACAGGACATTATTTTTCCGCGCGGCCTCTGCGGCAACCATGGCTTCGGCATGGTTCAGGGTGATGGGTTTTTCGCAGAGGATATGCTTTCCAGCTTCCGCGGCTTTGATGATCCACTCCGCGTGAAACGGATGCGGGGTGGAAATGTAAACGGCATCAACACCGGGATCGGCGAGCAGGGATTCGTAGCTGCCGTGGACGATGGGTATGTTGAACTGGGAAGCGAATGCGGCGGCCTTCTCGGCGTTCCGGCTGCCAACCGCCGCGAGCGTGCCGAGCCGGGAATGCTGAACTCCTTCAGCGAAAGCTTTTGCGATTGATCCCGTGGCGAGCAGTCCCCAATTCAGCTTTTTCATGCGCAGATTGTGATCGGAATCCGCCCGGGCTTCAATCGGAGGAATCGCGGAATTTATTGTATTTATCGATGATATTTGCACCATGATGAACCAAATAATGGATAAATTACAATCCGCGATCCGGCTCTGCCTGTGTGCGCGCATGCGGGCCACCGGCTCCCGCGGATTCCATTCCGGACCGCACAGCCACACGTTTTACGAGCTGGGCTTTGTGGTGGCCGGGCACTGTGTTTGGACCATGTCGCGCAAGAAATCCCTGAAGCTCCGCATGGGCGAGGTTCTCCTTTTACCGCCTGGCACGAAGCATCAGGAGGACGTGGAAGCGAATGCGGATGGACGGGTCGTATGGGTTGGTTTCGAAGCGCCGGGATGGGAGTTGGAGCATCTGGCCGTCCGGGCCATCGACTTCGAAGAGGAGTTCCCGCAGGCAGAAGCCCTGATCCGCTGGGTTGAGCGGGAATGGAATTCCAAGGACCATGGTGCCCCGCTCCTCGCTGAGCGGGCGTTGGAAATGTTGCTCGTGCTTCTGAACCGGCACGCCCATGGAAGCCAGCCGCGCCGCAGCCACCCTGCCCTGAACGAACACCAGGACCGGATCGTCCAGGCAGCAGCCACATATTTTGAGCAGAACCTCGGCATCCCGCGCTCGGTCGAACGGATTGCCCGCTACCACTCACTGAGCACCTCCCATTTTTCCGCACTGTTCCGCAAAGGCAAGGGGACATGTCCGCGTGACTATGTCCAGCAGTTGAGGCTGAAGAGCTCCAGCAGGCTGCTCATGGAGACGGATTCCTCTCTCAAGGAAATCGCGGCCCTGTGCGGCTATGTGGATGCGGCCCACTTTTCCCGCCATTTTAAAAAGGAAACCGGCTCCACGCCCGGGCAGTTCCGGCTCCGCAGGGTGGGATCGAAGCGCCGTCCCGGGGCGGGTTGAACAATTCGCTGAAAGTATTGCTTGCGAGGCAGGCCGGGTTGGAATATTTGACCTACATCATGATTTCGACCATCAAGCGGATTGTTGTCGTTTCAGTCGGTGCCTTTTCCCTCTCCCCGGTTTTTGCGCAGGAATCTCCGGCCCCCGCAGGCGGCCCCGGACCCACCGACGAGGAATCCAAATATGCCGAAGCCGACCGTGCCAAGCTCGCGAATCTCGACAAGGTTCCCGGATTCGGAGGGGTGGCATTCGGTGCGGACTTTACAACCAAAGGGTATGAGCTCGAGCAGGACCGCGGAGCGCTGAAAATCTACAAAAAGACCGGAGAGAAGCTGCTCGTGGGACCGGCGATGCTCGAAACCGTTCTCTACTATGTGTTCAACGGGAAATTTTACGGCGTGGCATTCCACACGAATGACGGCCAGGATTCGCTGGCGCTGAAGAGCATCCTTATCAACGCATTCGGGATGGGGGAAAATTCCGCGGACTCCGGCCCGACAACAGTTTGGATTTCTAAAAAGAACGGGGCGCTCTTTGATTTGAACACGTCAACCGGCGATGGCAGCGCCTTCCTTTTCGACATGAAACTTCACGATGCCTGCCTGGCGGAACAATCCGCTTCGGCCAAGGCGGCGGCCCAGCAACTCATCCAAGGAAAACCATGAAACCCACATTCACAAATACCCTGAAGACCCTGATGCTCGGCGGAGCATTTGCTCTGGCCGCCAACCAAGCCTCGCAGGCGGCGGCCTCGGCCGCACCTGCCGGCGAATCCCCGGTCGACCAGCGCGTCGCTAAGGTCCGGGAGGCTTTGGAAACCCCCAATGCCCTCCAGCCCGGCCAAAGCACCGGCCAGGCAGAAGCCGGCATGATGTGGTGGAGAAATGCCTGGGGCAACGGCGGCGGCTGGCATAACTGGCACAACGGCTGGCACAATGGCGGCTGGGGCAACTGGCACAACTTTTAGTTGACCTCCGGTCTTCAAAATCTGGAACCGGACTGCCCGCGGGATGAAGTTCTCCCCGGGCCTGGTCCCCGCGAGGAGTGGCTGAATCTGGCGGTGATTCAGCCCTCTCCTTTTTGCAACATCAACTGCGACTATTGCTACCTTGCGTCCCGCTCCGAGACGCACCGGATGAGCGAGCAAACGCTCAGGGAGGTCGTCGCAGGGATCTTCGCCACGGATCTCGTGCGCGAGTCCCTCACGTTTGTCTGGCATGCGGGCGAGCCGATGGCGGTCCCGATTTCGTGGTATCGCCAAGCGTTTGATCTCATCCGCGAAGAGGCTCCGGACGGCCTGAAAATCATCCACTCCTTTCAATCGAACGGGACGTTGATCAACGAAGAATGGTGCCGGTTCATCAAGGAGACCGGAATTTGCCTGGGGCTCAGCATCGACGGTCCCGCGCGTATCCACGATGCGCACAGAAAAACCCGGCAGGGCAAGGGAACCCATGAGCGGACGATGCGGGGGGTGGATCTTCTCCGCTCCCATCAAATCGATTTTCACGTGATCGCCGTTGTGACGAAGGACTCGCTCGACCACGCGGACGAGATCTTTGATTTCTTTGCCGGCAATGGCATCGCCCGGTTCGGATTCAACATTGAGGAGCAGGAAGGGATCCATACCCTGAGCACCCTCGATTCCGGTTCCAATGACAGGGTGGCCGCGTTCTTCCGCAGGATGTTTGAGCGCCAGAAAGCCGCGTGCGGCGCAGTGCGGATCCGCGAGTTCGACTTCGCGCTCCAGCGGATCCTCTGCCGGCGCGAATCGGCATCCGAAGAATTTGTTTATGAGAACGAGCAGGTCCGGCCGTTCGGGATTCTCAGCGTTGACTGGCAGGGAAATTTTTCGACATTTTCCCCGGAGATGCTCGGGGTCTCCACCCCGGAATACGGACCGTTTTCGTTCGGATCGTTTCTTGAAGGCGGGCTCGAAAGTGCGCTGACAAACCAAAGCTTTCTCTCCGTGCTCGGGGATACGCGGGCCGGAGTCGAGCGCTGCCGCCGCGAGTGCTCGTTTTTCAATCTTTGTGGAGGAGGAGCCCCGGCGAACAAGTATTTCGAGAATGGATCCTTCGATTCCACGGAGACGGCATACTGCCGGCACGTCATCCAACTCCCGATCTCGATCGTGCTGGAAGATTTGGAGCAGGCCCTTCCGGCCGCGGTCACCGCCTGAGCATATAGGTCTTCCGGTATTCTCCCGGGGCCTTGCCGACCTCGATACGAAAGCGGCGGCTAAAGTAGAACTCATCCTCGAACCCGGTCGCCAGGGCGACGCCCTTGATTTGAAGTGGAGTTTCCACCAGCAGGCGGCAGGCCTCCGCGATCCGCAGTTGCTGAAGATACCTTGCGGGCGGAACCCCGATGGTCTCGACCCAGCGCCTGCGAAAAGTCGTCGTGGAATATCCGCCTTCTGCAGCAAGCGCGGAGAAATCCCATTTCAAGGCGAGATTTCCGCGGAGTCGCGCCGCGGTTGCCCGGATCTCCGAGTCTTCTTCCATCGGGGCCCCGGGGGGAAGCCAGGTGTCGAGAATCGCCCGCTCGGCAATCCTGTCCACACGGTCAACCACCCAGGCCGGATCGTGCGAGCGCGCGAGTACCGAAAAATCCGCGAGGTGCGCGCGGAGCGATGCGGGATCCGCGATCGGCCAGACAGGCTTCGAGAAGTCCGCCAGCCCGCGCTCCTGGAAGCGTTTGAACTGCGATCGCTCATAGACCAGATACCACTCGTCCCATGTCCCGTCTGTCGGCCCGTAAGCCACAGCCTCCCCCGGCCATTGGGTTACCACACAGGGAGCCTGGACCTGCCAGGTTTTCCCCGCCCACTCAAAACGGCCTGCTCCCCGCAGGATCAATGAGAAGTTGCAGGTGCCGAAGCGCGTGCGGATCCAGTTTGCCTTTCCGGAAAGAAAGTCGGACGAAACCACAGGAAACAATCCCGGATACTGCCGCGGGTGGGGCGCCCAGTGTTTGGTTAAAAAATCCATGTGATTGGATGCGGGATTCATTTCCTGCGCTCCGCAATCCCCATATAGTGACGGTTTCAAGCATACTCCATGAAAAAAGCACTCTTCATCGCGGGCGGGTGGGACGGGCATCAGCCTGAAAAAATTGTCCAGTTATTCGCGGATGAACTTCGTTCCGCCAATTTCACCGCCGACATCGAAACCTCTCTCGACGTGCTCGCGGATCCGGAGCGGCTGAAAGCCTACGATGTGATTTCGCCTTGCTGGACGATGGGGGCGCTCAGCAAGGAGCAGAGCGCCGGGCTGCTGGCCGCGGTCCGCGGAGGAATCGCGCTGGCCGGCATTCATGGCGGCATGGGCGATGCTTTCCGCGGCAACACCGAATACGAGTGGATGGTGGGGGGACATTTTGTCGGTCACCCGCATGTGGGGGATTACACCGTGCGGATCCAGGACTTCGACAGCCCGATCACGAGAGATCTCCCCGGCTCGTTCGCATACCGGTCCGAACAATACTACATGATGATCGACCCGGCCGTGCACGTGCTTGCGGATACCATTTACGTCCATGAGGGACGGCACACGACGATGCCGGTTTCCTGGATCCGGATGTGGGGAAAGGGCCGGGTTTTCTACTCCTCTCTCGGACACGAGCCCGGAGAGTTTGATCAGTTCCCGGAAGCCCGGATCCTGACCGCACGCGGGCTGCGATGGGCGGCCGGAGCCCTTTAATTTTATGAAAACCTACAAGAAGACATCCGACATCAAAGTCGGAGTGATCGGTTACGGCGGAGCCTTTAACATGGGCCGCCAGCACCTCAAGGAAATGCAGGCTGCAGGGATGACTCCGGTTGCCGTGGCCGAGGTCGACGCCTCGCGTCTCACCGTTGCCGAGGCCGACTTCCCGGGCATCGGAAAATTTTCTTCCGTTTCCGCCATGCTCAAGGGCTCTCCGGTGGACATGGTCGTCATCATCACCCCGCATAACACCCATGCGGCACTCGCCATCGAGTGCCTGAACGCCGGACGGCATGTGGTCTGTGAAAAGCCGCTGGCGATCACCACAGCCGAGGTTGATGCGATGATCAAAGCCGCAAAAAAGTCGGGCGTGATGCTTTCGACCTACCACAACCGGCACTGGGACGGACGGATCCGGCAGGCGGTCGACCTGATCAAAAACCGCAAGGTCATCGGGGACGTGTTCCGCATCGAATGTCACATGGGCGGATATTCCCAACCCGGCGATTGGTGGCGGACCAGCCGGAGCATTTCGGGCGGCGTTCTCTACGACTGGGGCGTCCATCTGCTCGAGTATTCCCTGCAGCTCATCGATGCGCAGGTCGGCGAGGTGAGCGGGTTTGCGCACGAGGGGTTCTGGGCGCCGAAGACAAAATGGAAGGCCGACGCAAACGAGGACGAGGGGTTTCTGGTTGTCCGGTTCAAAGGTTCCCAATGGCTTACGCTCTCGATCACGCACCTCGATTCGAAACCCAAGGAGGGCTGGCTCGAGGTCACAGGCACCAAAGGCACGCTTGTCTTTGACGGGGAGCACACCACCACGTATCAGCACCTTAAAGGTCGGACCGTCACAACACGGCTGAAGAACCCGCGCGACGAGGGTTTCCGGTATTACGAAAATGTCGCGGGCTTTCTCACAAAGAAGTACCCGCTCGTCATCACCGCCGAGTGGTCAAGACGTCCGATCCACATCCTGGATCTGGCGGCCCGGAGCGCAAAAGCCGGAAAGGCAATGCCCGCAAAATACGGCTGATACCAACTCTTGAAATCAATCGGGCTTTGCGGTTGATCAGGGAGCAACTGTGGTTTTCAGCAAGGGGAAAGTTGAGCATTTTTCATG
>CAZRIL010000023.1:0-34823 GCA_964600115.1 uncultured Chthoniobacter sp.
TCACATTGCCCGAAAGGTCGACCTCGATCGCGGTATTGATCGTAATGATGCCGAGACGGCGCACCATTTCCGGATTGTTGGTGATCTCCTGCGGGCGCAGGCAGATGTGCTTTTTGTAGAAGTCCAGATTCGCGTAAACTTCCTTGAGCAAGCCAGGGCTCACGGTGAGCGATGTCCCCGTCACGAACTTGCACTTTCCGCTCTTGATGAGGGCGATCACGGAGTCCTGGATCACCTCGGAAAACATCTCGAATGGCGGGATGTCGGCATTCTCGCCGAGCGCTGCAAGAACCGCGTTCGCGATGTTGCCGACTCCGGACTGGAGCGGAAGAAACTCCTTGGGAATCCGTCCGGCGCGTATTTCAGCGGCAAGAAATTCGGCGACGTTCTGTCCGATCTTTGTTGTGGTTTCATCCGCGGGATCGAACGGGGCCACCTCATCGGGAAGATCGGTCTCGACGATCCCCGCAATCTTGGCGGGATCCACCTTGATGAATGGAGTTCCGATGCGCGAGGAACAGTCCGAGAGGGGAATCGGCTGGCGGTGCGGAGGATCCAGCGGCTGGTAGATATCGTGCAGGCCGCGAAGCGAGGCCGGATGGTTCCGGTTGAGCTCGATCAGAATCTTGTCCGCAACACCGCAAAATGTCGGCGCGGCACCGACCGAGGTGGTCGGCACGATCTCCCCGTCCTCTGTCACATCGCAGGCTTCGACGACGGCCCAGTTGAATTTTCCCAGGAATCCGTAACGAACCTGCTGGGGAAGTGTGGAAAGATGCATGTCGAAGAACCGCGTCCGACCGGCATTAATGGCCGCGCGCAGGTGCTTGTTCGACTGGTAGGGCGTCCGCCAGGAAATCGCCTCGGCGAGGGCCAGTTCACCGTCGAGGGACTGCCCGGTTGAGGCTCCGGTCACAACCCCGATCTGAAGCGGCTTCCCGGCCTCGTGCTCGATCTTTGCGCGTCGCGCGAGCGCGGTCGGGATGGCCTTCGCCGCCCCGGCCGGCGTGAACCCGCTGAAGCCAATGGTATCGTTGTCGTTGATCATTGCGGCCGCTTCGTCCGCGGTCATGAATTTGTCCCTGAGTGCCATAGAAATGTCTTGGTGGGTAATATGTTGGTTGTTGATAAAGCCGGTCAGAGTATCTCGGATAGTTTCTCAATACTTTGATGTTCGACAAGAAATTCGGAGTCGAGGTCATCCACAAGGCGTAGATTCCCCCTGGGATCGAGGCCGGCGAACCGCCCGGAAATTTTTCGTCCATCGGAGAGCAGAATTTCGACCGGGACCAAGCGGGCCCATCCGGGATTGAGCCCGTTGATTGCCTCCTCCATTCCTCCCTCCTCCATGGCCTGATGCGCATCAGCAAGAGCATCCAAAGTGAGGGTGGTCATCTCCTCAAGCGAAGGTATGGATTTTGCCAGAGTGGCAATACTGGTCGAGATGGCTTCCAGGGAGGGATCCGATTTCCAGGGGGCGTTTGAAAGATTCAAGCCGAACCCGACAATGAGCTTATCTTTGGCCGATTGTTCTATGAGCAGGCCTCCGAGCTTCTTTGTCCCGGACATCAGGTCGTTTGGCCAGCGGAGCCTGGCGTCCGGAATCTGCAGAGCTTCCAGCATCCGGACCAGGTGGAGCCCAACCATAAGCGAGAAACCCAACCACTTCACCGTGCCGCCCTCCGCGGGAAGGACAGCTGATATCCAGAGTCCTCCGGGGTCGGAGACGAAAGCCCTGCCGAACCTTCCACGTCCCGAGGTTTGCCTGTCCGCGCGCACGGCACTCCATGCGGGAAGGTCGCGTGCAACATCATTCGTCGAGGCGGTTGAGTCACACAGGAAAAGTTTCCAGCCTGCCCGGCCAAGCCCGTTGAGCACCGACATTTCCTCCAGGGTCTCGTTCATAATCGGATGCGGAAATCCACTCTCAAATCACCCCAAGCCCCTTGAGGAGCGAAAGCATGATGGCGGCGGCCATCACGGATCCGATCTGGCCTCCGGTATTGGCCCCCATGGCGTGCATGAGAAGGTAATTGTGCTTGTTCCAGCGCTGGCCCTCGCTCTGGACAAGCCGGGCTGCCATCGGGTAGGCGGAGATGCCGGCGGCACCGACGAGCGGGTTCACCTTCCCGCCCGAGAGCAGATACCAGATCTTGCCAAGCAGGATGCCTCCGACGGTATCGATCACGATCGCCACAAGGCCGAGACCGAAGACCATGAGGGTCTCGCGGGTCAGAAACTGTGAACCAGCCATCGTCCCGCCGATCGCGAGGCCGAGAAAGAGCGTCGCGATATTCGCGATCTCGTTTTCCGCCGCATTTGCCAGACGCGGCACCACGCCGCTGACCTTCATGAAGTTCCCGAGCATGATCATGCCCATCAACGGCAGGCCCTGCGGAGCGATGATGCCGGTGATCGCGGTGACGATCACGGGAAAGGAAATCAGCGCAGCTCTGGAAACCTTGCCCTTGGGGCTCGGCATCTTCACCTCGCGTTCCTTGCGAGTAGTAAGCAGGCGCATGATCGGCGGCTGGATCACCGGGACCAAGGCCATGTAGGAATATGCAGCAACGGCCAGCGCACCGACCATCGCGGTCGGTATTTTGCCGAGCCCGGCGAACATGTTGGATACGAAAATCACGGTCGGACCGTCACAGGCACCGATTGCCGCCACCGAGACCGCCTCTTCCTTGGAAAACCCGAGCGCCAGCGCGAGAAGGAGGGTGATGAAGATACCGAGTTGGCCGGCCGCCCCGAACAGGAGCAATTTGGGATTGGCGAGTAGCGGGGAAAAATCCGTCATCGATCCGATTCCCACGAAGATCAGGAGGGGAAAAAGTTCGTTCCCGATTCCAAAGTCGTAAAGCGTCTTGAGGACACCCCCCTCCGCCATCACCTCGCTCAATGGAAGATTCACCAAGAGGCACCCGAAAGCAATCGGGAGCAGCAGGAGCGGCTCAACGCCCTTGCCGATGGCCAGCCAGAGCATCACGCCCGCGACAGCGATCATGATCACGTTCGGCCCGCCGTGCGCGAACAGAAACCGGACCCCTTCAAACAGCGCGCCCAGCGCTTCCAGAATCGCGCCGCTCACCTCTTCTCCTTCTCAGCGGAACGGACCGGGAATAGTGATACAAGGACGCTGATGATGAGGCTGAGGAGGAACAGTGTCGCCAGAGTTCCTCCCATCCCCACAATCAGCATGGTGAGTCCGAATGTCAGGTTGCTCATATTTTCAGGGATCCGCTTTTTCAGCGGAAAAGGCACGGTTGTGCCAGACAGAGAGGACGATCGACACGATCAGGACCACCGCGATGACCAGCAGCGGAACGAAGAGGTGCTGCTGGAACCAGTAACCAACCGGATGGTAGAGATCCGCGATCATCTTTGCGCCGATAAAAAAGAGGATGATGCTTACGCCGTGCTGCAAAAACTTGAACATGGCCATCACGCCCCGGATCGCGAAGAAGAGCGAGCCCAGGCCCAGCACCGCAAAGACGCTGGAAGTGACAACGACGAAGGGATCGGTGCTGATTCCCATGATCGCCGGAATCGAGTCCAGCGCGAAGACGACGTTCGTGCTTCCGATGACAAGGAACACCAGAAAGAGAGGAGTGATGCAAAGGCGTCCCTCGTGGCGGACGACAAGCCGCCTGGTGGACGGGTCGCCTGCGTAGAGCGGAAAGATCTTCGCGGCGATGCGGTAAAAAAGGTTGCTCTTCGGGTCGATCTGGTCGTCCTCGTTGGAAGTCATCATTTTCCACGCTGTCCAGATCAGGAGAACGCCGAAAAGCGATATCAGCCAGTGGAAACGCTGCACGAGTGCAACTCCAAACAGGATGAACACAATCCTCAGCACGATCGAGAGGAGAATGCCCAGCTTGATGAGCTTCGGCTGGGCAAAATCTTTAACGTTCATCAGCGAAAAGATCAGGATGAACACAAAAAGGTTGTCCACAGAAAGCGAGTATTCGGTGAGGTAGCCGGTGATGAAGAGGAGCGAAATTTCCGGCCCCTGCGGGTGCATGAAATACACAAGTCCGCCGAAGGCGAGCGCGACAGCGATCCACAGCCCGGTCCACCGGAGCGCGGATGCCACCCCAACGTCGGTGTGACGGTGCGTGATGACAAAAAGGTCCAACGCGCACACCACGAGCACTGTCACGGAGAAAATGATCCAGAGAAGAGTTACCGGATCCATGGGCGTCTCAGATGCCTGGTGCGGCGGCCAAATTCAGACTGGGAAGGCTCCACGACCGGCGCATATGCTTTACCGGAACGAATGCGAGCGGAAGATGCTGCGGCGGCCCTCCCGGGACCACATCAGCGACTCGGCAGGACTCACTGAGACGATCCTGTGCTGATCCCCCATGGTGCAGTAAACAGCCGCGGCGATCGCAGTGAAAACCGCGTCGGGAATCTTCTCCGTTCCATCGGAGGTTGCGACCGGGGCAGACGGGGTCTTCGCGGGCGGCTGGTTTTCCACAGCCGTTCCGACACGCAGCTGACGGACCTCGTGCCGGAGATCCGAAACGATTTTTGCGAGAACCAGAAGCCCGGCGATCGCAAGCACGAGCAAAGCAGTCTCAAATTTCAAGATCTCCGCAGCGGCTGCCAGAAGGATATTCATGGAACCTTAGGAAAGCGTGACCAGAACCTGTCCCTCTTCCACTGCATCCGCAGGGTTGACATGGATCGTGGCGACAGTCCCCTCGGATTCCGCATAAACGAACGTGTTCATCTTCATGGCCTCAACAGTTGCGAGCTGGGCGCCTGCGGCAACCTTCTGGCCCACCTGGCAATCGATCGAGACGACGCGCCCTGCAAGCGGGCTGGTGACTGCGCCCGATCCGGCTGCGGCCGGGGCTGCGGCCGGCTTGGGTGCGGATGAGGGGGGAGGAGCGATGCTTGTCTGCTGAAAGGAGGGAAGGCCCGGCTGGCTGGCGGCCGGCTGGCCCTGCCCGTCCAAGGATTCAACAACGACATCAAAGACTTTTCCGTCAACGGTAATACGTAGCTTTTTCATTTTTTTGGAATCCTGTCAGGCGGCGTAGTTTTTTTGAATCCTCAAAGCGGGATATTGCCGTGTTTTTTCGGCGGGCGGGTTTCGCGTTTGGAAAGCGTGTTGCGGAGGGCCATCGCCACCATTGCCCTTGTCTGCGCAGGGCGGATCACATCGGTGATGATTCCTTTTCCCGCCGCCTGGTAAGGGGAGGCGAACTTGGCGCGGTAGTCGGCGATCAGCTTGCTTTCGCAGGACGGATCCTTTTCGATCTCACGCTTGTAGAGAATCTTGACGGCACCTTCAGCACCCATGACGGCGATCTCAGCCGTCGGCCACGCGAAGACGAGGTCAGCCCCGAGATCCTGGCTGCACATCGCCAGATACGCTCCGCCGTAGGCTTTCCGCAGGATGACGGTGATCTTAGGCACCGTTGCGGCACCATATGCGAAGAGCATCTTTGCGCCGTGGCGGATGATGCCGCCGCGTTCCTGCGCAACACCGGGAAGGAATCCGCCGGTATCAACGAGCGTCACGAGAGGAATGTTGAAAATATTGCAGAAGCGGATGAAGCGGGCCGCCTTGTCCGAGGCATCGATGTCCAGGGCGCCGGCCTTGAACTTCGGCTGGTTCCCAATGATGCCGACGACGATCCCCTGGATCCGGCCGAACCCGACGACGATATTTTTGGCGAAGTCCATCTGGACCTCGAAAAAGTCGGCGTTGTCCACGAGCCGGCCGATGACCGCTTTGATGTCGATCGGATTTTTGCTGTCCTCGGGAACGAGCTCATCCATCCCCGGATCATCGTCCAGCACGAGCGGCTGGCTGAGGTCATGCGGGGGATCCATGATGTTGTTCGACGGGATGAACGAGAGAAGCTTCTGGACGATGGCTACCGCGTGCGCATCGTTGTCCGCGACAAAGTGGATATTTCCGCTGATCGTCGCATGGGCAGCCGCGCTGCCGACCTCCGCCATCGTGCATTTCTGTCCTGTTGCGGCAAAAATGACCTCCGGGCCGGTGATAAACATATTGGCCTGATCCTTGACCATGACCTGAAAATCCGTGAGGGCCGGCGAATAGGCAGCGCCGCCCGCGCACGGGCCCGCGATCACCGCGATCTGCGGAACCACGCCGGAGAGATACACATTTTTAAAGAAGACCTTGCCGTATCCGGAGAGCGACTCGACACCCTCCTGGATGCGCGCTCCACCGGAGTCGTTGAAGCAGACGACCGGCATGCCGGATTGCTGGGCGAAATCCATGATGTCGCAGATTTTCTGCGCATGCATGCTTCCGAGCGATCCGCCGGCCACCGTGAAATCCTCGCTGTAAGCCGCCACCGGGCGGTCGCCGACATAGCCCGTGCCCGTCACCACACCGTCGGCCGGCAGCTCTTTTTTCTCCATGCCGAAGTTATGGCACGCATGCTTGGCATGCATTCCGAACTCCATGAACGTTCCCGGCTGAAAAAGGTTGTCCAAGCGGTCGCGCGCGGTCATCAGCCCCTTCTTGCGGCGGGCCTCCAGCTTGTCCTGGCCACCTCCGGCGAGGACTTTTTCGCGGCGGGTTTCCAGCTCTTCGAGAAATTCTTTTTTGATGGCCATATGATTAGTGCTTGCAGGAACAGCCGCCGGAGCAGGCTTCGGGTTTGGGTTGGCAGAATTCGGTGAGGACGCCGAACGTGCTTTTCGGGTGCAGGAATGCGACGAGCTTTCCGCCGGCGCCGTCGATCGGGACCTCGTGAATCAGGCGGGCTCCGGACTCCTTCGCCTGCGCGAGCTGTCCGGCGATGTCGGTCGTGGCAAATGCGATGTGGTGGATCCCCTCGCCCTTGGCCTCGATGAATTTCGCAATCGTGCTCTCCGGGTCGGTCGGCTCCAGCAGCTCAAGGTGCACCTCGCCACAGGCAAAAAACGCGGTCCGCACTTTCTGGGAAGGCACCTCCTCGAAGTGCTCGCATTTCATGCCCAGCGTTTTTTCGTAGTAAGGCAATGCGGCCTCGATGGATTTCACCGCGATCCCCAGATGATCAATTTTTTGAATAGTAGCGCTCATTGGAATGTAATATTAGGAAATCTAATATCTGCAGAAGAGGCAAGAACTTTTTGCAATCCCCTGCTTATTTCAGAGCGGTCCCGGAGGGAGAGGCGGCTTTCTGCTGAAGTGCAGCGTGGGCACGGGCGACATGGACGTATTTTTCGGCCCAGGCGCGGAGGCCGGCGCGTTCGTCCGGACTGAGTTGGCGAACCACTTTCCCCGGCGTTCCCATCACCATAGATCCTGCGGGGATTTTTGTGCGGGGCGTCACTACAGTGCCGGCCGCAATGAGGCATTGGTCACCGATCTCCGCCCCGTCCAGCACCACGGCGCGCATTCCGACCAGGCATTCGTCGCCGATGGTGCAGGCGTGGACGATCGCCCCATGGCCGATGGTGCAGTAGGCGCCAACAATGGCCGGGAGGTCATCGGCGAGATGGATGATCGATCCATCCTGCACGTTCGATCCCTCACCGATGATGATCGACTCAATGTCCCCGCGCAGAACGCTTCCGTAGAAAACGCTCGAGTCCTTCGCCAGGCGGACATCGCCCATGATCCGGGCGTCCGTGGCGATAAAGGCGGCTTCGGAAAGCTGCGGCTGGCGGGAAAGGAACTTTTCAAGGCGTTCGTCGATGGTCATTTGAGGAGTTTGTTGCGGGTTTCTTCCGGGAGTTTCGAGGAGGAGATCCAGGCTTTTGCCGTGGCAGGATCCTGACGGATCCAATCCCGTGCGATATTCTCCGTCTGGCGGAGGCGATCCTTTTCGTCGGAGATACCGGCCACCCATGTCAGGGCGGCTTCGGGATCCTCCTGGGCAATTTTTCTGGAAAGCGTGCGGAGAGCCCCGTCCTTGTAGGAGCCCGAAGGTTGCTTGTCGAGCCAGGCTGCGGCGGACTCGGAATCCCTCGATGCCCAGCTGCCGACAACCGTCTCCATAGGGCCGGCCCGTTCGGAATCCGGCATGGATGTCACGTAGCGAGCCGCAGCCTCCGGAGCGGCACTCGCCCATTGGGAGATCACCGAGCGAACGGCATCGGTCCGCTCCCCCTGATCGGTGAGCGAAGCGGTCCATCTGAGCGCTGCGTCCGGAGATATCCTTCCCCAGCCCGAGGCGACTGCCTGCACGGCACTCTTCCTGTCCTCCGGAGCGAGGTTGGTGATCGCGCGGGCGGCGGACTGCGGGTCGTCGCCGCTCCACGTCGAGAAAACCGACCTCAAGCTGTTTGATCGGGCTTCGCCGGCCGGAAGATTGCGCGCCCAATCGAAGACCTCCTGCTTGTTCGTGGAGGAGGACATCCACTGTGAGGCAATTTGACCCACCACATTCGAGAATGCCCGGCCGGCCGGAAGTTCCATTGCCGCCGCCGCTGCTGCCGCCGGGTTTTCCCTGGCCCAGCTTGAAAAGACGCCGGAGACAGCCTGCTGGAACGTGTCGCCGGGAGGCACATGCTCCATCACCGCCTGCAGGAGCTGCTTCCGGTTGGTGGCATTCGGGTTCTGGCTCATGTTCTGGAGAATGTTCCCACGTATGCCGGGATCACTGACCGAGATGGCGTAGTTGAGGGCCGCGGGAAAATCGGTTCCGGCCCAGGCGTTGATGGCGTTCGCGATGGCCGAACTCCGCTGGGGGGATTCGCTGATTGTCAGCGCGGCCTTGAGCGCAGCCTGTGGGTCAACTTGCGCCCAGCTCTGGATGACCTGGACGCGCGGGTCGGCGTAGGCATTTCCGGAACCGGATGCGGGAAGGCTGGCGGCGTATGTCCAGGCCGCCAGAGGGTCCTGCTGGGCCAGCGTGGAGACGAGCGCCATGCGCGCCTGTTCGGCCTGCCGTCCGCTCAGCTTGGAGACGGCAGCTTTTGCTCCTTCGGGATCCTTGCGTCCCCACTGGTTGAAGATCATGTAGAGGGAAGAATCCCCCTCGCGAGTTCCGGGAGAGGAGGTCACAAGCGCCAGGGCGCGCTGCGGATCCTTTTGCGCGAGGCTCGAAATCGCCATGGATCGAATCTGCATTTTCATCTGAGGTTCGGTAAGCGAGTCCGCTAGGGCGATGGCGCGCGATGGATCCTTTCCGGCAATGGAGGAAATCACTGCCATCACGGCATTCTGGCGCATACCCGGCTGTTTGATCCCGGTGGCGAGATTCCATGCTGCCTGCGGATCAGTCTCGGCATAGGCACCAAGAACCAGGAAGAGCCCGGTCTCGCGGCCGGAAGGGGACGTCGCCGCGCACATCTCCGCAGCCAGGGCGGGAAGATTCGAGGATTTCAACCGCTCCTGCAGATCGGCGTATTTTCTCATGGAATTCATGCCGAAAAATCCGCCGGACTCCAGGCTGGTCAGTTCCGCGCGCAGCGTGGCCGCCGTGAGCGGTTCCTGCTTGTCGCGTTTCGGATCGAGCTTCTGGTCCGGAGCATCAGCAACTGATTCCTGCCCGGTCACGGTCACTGTCGTGCGCTCATGCACGGTCGCGGAGGCCGGTGATTGGTAGGCCGGAGTCGAGGAGGAATGCCCGATAAAATACCCTGCCCCGGCACCGAACAGTCCGGAGAGGATCGCGACGAGTATTGTTGTGGCGTGTTTTGTCATAAAGGGAGGTGGGATGCGCTCTCGAGTAATTCCTCGGCCGCAAGGGAGGGGGCGAGCCGGCCTGTGAGAATCTCCTGCTCAAGACGCCGCGAAAGTTCGGCGACACGGGGGTTGCTCATGAACCGGACGCGCAATTCCTGCTCGACGAGAGCCTGCCACCACGAGAGCGCCTGCTCGCGTCGGCGGAGGTCGAAGTCCCCGTCCTTCTCGACATGCGCGAGATATTTTTCCACGGCCCGCCAGACCTCGGCGATGCCGGTTCGAGCAACCGAGGAGGCGGCAAGGACAGGCGGTTTCCAGCCTTCGGTGGCCGGACTGAGATAGTGCATGACGCGCTCGAACTCCAGCCGGGTCGCCTCCGCCCGGATTTTGTTTTCACCGTCGGCTTTGTTCACAAGCAGGATGTCGGCGATTTCGAAAATTCCTTTCTTCATTCCCTGAAGCTCGTCACCGGCGCCGGCAATCAGGATCAGCAGGAAGCAATCGACCATCGCCCGGACAGCGATCTCGCTTTGCCCGACGCCGACGGTCTCGATCAGCACGACGTCGAACCCGGCCGCCTCGCAGACCGCGATGGTTTCGCGGGTTTTCCGGGTCACCCCGCCCAGCGCGCCGCTCGAAGGGGAAGGCCGGATGAAGCACTCTTCCCTGCGCGACAGGGTTTCCATGCGGGTCTTGTCGCCAAGGATGCTGCCGCGGGTCAGCGAGCTGCTCGGGTCCACCGCCAGCACCGCGACACGGCGGCCTGCATCACAAAGATGGTTGCCGAGCGCCTCAATGAACGTGCTTTTGCCGGCTCCCGGAACGCCGGATATTCCCACGCGGTGGGCAAATCCCGGGCGTTCGCCGATCCGTCTCAAAATCTCCCGGGCCAACGGGCGGTGAGCGGGAGCGTTGCTCTCGACCAGCGTGATCGCGCGGGACACGAGCGCGCGGTCTCCCGAAAAAATCCCTTCGACCAGCTCACCGGCATCGGGCGTCCGGCGGGCAGGAGGGATGCGGAAACCGGTTCGGGAAGCCGGATTGATTCCCGGCATCACAGAAGTCGCAAACCCTTCGCCCCCGTCCTCGGGAACCCAGGGCGGACGCTGTGTGGAATCGGACATTTCACTGGACTATATGGATCGGGTGCATGGCGTCAATCCGCACCGGACAATAAGCGGGGCGCGCCGAGAAATATCGCGGATCTCCCCGGTTTCAGAGGACCGGTTTTTCTGTGCTTTTGGCGGATTGACTCCGCTGGAACATCGCGCACTATGTCGCACCCTTTTCTCCACAAATGATCGAGCACCACATTGTCAAAATCACCAAGGAACTGAATCTCCAGCCCCGCCAGGTCGCCGCCACTGCGGTCCTGCTGGAGGAGGGCGGGACCGTGCCGTTCATCGCGCGATACCGCAAGGAGCGGACCGGCGAGTTGGATGAGGTCCAGATCACTGCGATCCGGGACAGGCTGGAGCAGCTCGGGGAACTCGATAAACGGCGCGAATCGATCCTCGCTTCGCTCGAGGAACGCAAACTTCTCAGCGAGGAACTCAAGGCAAAAATCACCTCGGTCGAGACATTGACCGCGCTCGAGGACATCTACCTTCCGTTCCGCCCGAAAAAGCGCACAAAGGCGACGATCGCGAAGGAACGCGGGCTCGAATCGCTGGCGGAGGTTCTTTGGGCGCAGAATTCCTCCACGGATCCCGACGCGGAAGCGGCGGCGTTTGTGAATGCCGAAAAGGAAGTCCCCGACGCAGCGGCGGCGCTCGCAGGGGCAAGGGACATCCTGGTTGAAAGAATCAACGACGATGCAGAAGCCCGCGCAAAACTCCGCGCGCTCTACCTCACGAAAGGCATCATCAAATCGAAGGTCGCTTTTGGAAAGGAAGAGGAGGGAGCAAAGTTCAAGGACTACTTTGACTGGAGCGAGCCGGCAGCGAATTCCCCCTCCCACCGGATCCTCGCCATCCGCAGAGGCGAGGCCGAGGGGTTCCTCTACTCGCGGCTCACCCCTCCGGAGGACGAAGCGATCGCGATCCTGGACTCACTGTTCGTGTCGGGCAAATCGCCTGCATCGCAGCAGGTCCGTCTCGCAGTCGAGGACTGCTACAAGCGACTGCTCGGATTTGCGATGGAGGCCGAGGCCCGCATGTTTTTCAAGAAGAGGGCCGACGAGGAGGCGATCCGGGTCTTCGCCGAGAACCTCCGTGAGTTGCTCCTCGCCTCCCCTCTTGGCCAGAAAACCATGATGGCAATCGACCCCGGATTCCGCACCGGCTGCAAGATCGCGGTTCTCGACCGTCAGGGAAAGCTCCTCTACCACGATGTGATCTATCCGGAAAAGAGCGCCCGCGAGCAACTCGAAGCCACGGAATTCCTCCACTCGGTCACCAAGAAATACCGGATCGAAGCCATTGCCATCGGCAACGGAACCGCCTCCCGCGAGACCGAAGCCTTCGTCAACAAGTGCAAGCTTCCCGGAGCGATTCCCGTTGTCGTGGTCAACGAATCCGGCGCGTCGATCTATTCGGCATCCGAGGTGGCGAGGGAGGAATTCCCCGACCTCGACCTGACAGTCCGCGGCGCGGTATCGATCGGCCGCAGGCTCATGGACCCGCTGGCGGAACTGGTCAAGCTGGACCCGAAATCCATCGGCGTCGGCCAATACCAGCACGACGTGGACCAGAACGCCCTGCGTCGCTCGCTTGATGACACGGTCATCTCGTGCGTGAACAGCGTGGGCGTCGAACTCAACACGGCCAGCAAGAATCTGCTCGGCTATGTGTCCGGCCTCAACTCCCGCACCGCTGCGAGCATCGTCGAACATCGCGACAAGAACGGTCCGTTCTCATCCCGCAATGAGCTTCTCAAGGTCGCGGGACTCGGCCCCAAAGCTTACGAGCAGGCGGCCGGATTCCTCCGGATCCGCGACGGATCAAATCCCCTTGATGCCAGCGCCGTCCACCCGGAGCGCTATCCTCTCCTCGACACTATTGCGCAGGACCTCGGTTGCAGCGTGACGGATCTGCTTCGCGACGGGGCGCTGCGAAACAGGATTGTTCCCAAGAAGTATGTGACCGAGGAGGTCGGCCTCCCGACTCTCACTGATATCCTCCAGGAACTCGCCAAGCCGGGCCGCGATCCGCGCCAGAAATTTGAGGTGTTCCAGTTCGCCGAGGGCGTGGAAAAAATGGAACAACTCGAGCCTGGGATGAAGCTTCCGGGCATCATCACAAACGTCACCGCTTTCGGGGCGTTTGTGGACATCGGCGTCCACCAGGACGGGCTCGTCCACATCAGCCAGCTCTCGGATCAGTTTGTAAAAAACCCCTCGGACGTCGTGAAGGTCGGCCAGCGCGTGCAGGTCACGGTCCAGGAGGTGGACCTTGCCCGCAAGCGAATCGCGCTCTCGATGAAAACCAAAGTCGATCTCATCCGTGTCAAACCCGGCGAGCGCCGCAACGAGGGAAATGCCCGTGATGTGCAGAGACACGGTGGGGGCAGAAACGAGCCGCCTCAGGTCGACTGGTTCACCGCCGCGATGAACAAGAAAAACTGAAGCGCTCTATCCTGAAGCGGAGCGGAGCAACGTGTTCCGTCTCCGGATTTCCCCACGAAGGCGGAGACCATGAAAACGTCCCTGGAGCCAAAAGATAAAGCGTCAGCCCACGTCCACTTAAGTGGGAAGGTTGCCCTGCTGTTTGTGCTTGTTTTGAGCTATGTCAAAACGCCATTGTTCCGCCCACGCCGCATTCCGGCACCCACAGAATCTCCCAATGACACGGAAACAAGAACAACCAATCCGCGGCGACGTAATCGCCGAAGGCAAAACTAAAATCATTCTCGCGACAAAGCCGGATCCGGAAATGGTGCTGATCCTCTCGAAGGACGACATCACGGCCGGCGATGGAGCGAAGCATGATCTCATCGAGGGGAAGGCTGCGCTCGCGACCCGGACGACCTGCAACGTGTTCCGGCTCCTCAAGGCTTCCGGCATTCCCGTCGCCTTTGACGGTCAGGTCGATGAAAAATCGTTTACGGCTCCGCTCTGCCAGATGCTCCCTTACGAAGTGGTGATCCGCCGCGAGGCTCACGGCTCCTATCTCAAGCGGATGCCCGGCCTCGCAAAGGGCCATCTCTTTCCAAAACTGCTCGTCGAATTTTTCCTCAAGACGAACGGGAGGAAATGGAAGGAACATGATCTCCTCTGTGACGACCCGCTTATGGAATATTCGGAAAGCGCGAAAACGATATCGCTTTTTGAACCGTCAAAGCCGTTCCACGGACAGAAGCCGTTTCTCGTCCTTCAGGAAAAGGAAGTCTTCAGCCATGCCGGGGAGTGGAAACTCTTCCCGGAGATTCAGAAGATCGCCCGTCGCGCCTTTCTCGTCCTCGAGAAGTCCTGGCAGATTGAAGGCCGGACGCTTGTCGATTTCAAAGTCGAGTTCGGCCTGACAAAGAACGACACATTGCTTCTCGCTGATGTCATCGACAACGACTCGTGGCGGGTGCTCGAAAACGGCGCCTACATCGACAAGCAATCCTATCGCGATGGCGGCAAGCTCGATGACGTCGCCGAGAAATACCGCCGCGTCGCCGGAGTCACTGATCACTTCCGCCTGCCGGTCCAGCAGGTCATCATCTGGCGAGGGTCGGATAAGGATGATGTTTCGCCGGTGGTGAAAGCGCTCCATCAACTGAGCGGAGAAAAAGACGCCTTGAAGATCGCGACCTCGACCTGCTCCATCCACAAGGAACCGGTCCGGGGACTGAACGAGCTTCACGCACTCGTGCAGCAGATCCCCGACACCGTCGTGATCGCATTCATCGGACGATCGAACGGCGCCGGCCCGACGCTGGCGGCTTCGACAACGGTTCCCGTCATCACGGTGCCCGCAAGCTTCAAGGAATTTCCCGAGGACGTTTGGTCGTCGTTGCGGACGCCGTCGAACGTCCCGGTGACCACTGTCCTCGAACCCTCGAATGCGGCGCTGGCCGCTCTCGAGATCCTCGCCCTGCGTAACCCTCAGCTCTACATGGCGCTGCGCGAACAACTCGAGGAACGCCTGGTCAACACGATTCCGGTTTAAGTTCGCTTATCAAAAGAGCGCGGGCATCCTGCCCGCCATCGTTCAGGTTTGCGGGCGAGACGCCTGCGCTCCGTTAGCAGCAAATCAACTGTCTCGGGTTAAGCCTGCTTTTGGGGGGAGCAAACCGTGTTTCTGAAAAAACCGGCATGCTGAAAGGATTGCATCATCGAGGGTGATGCCCGGACTCCATCCGCTGGCCTTCCGGAAGGCGGCGGAATCGACCACCCAGCGGTCCGGCCAGATTTCCTTCGCCCGGTCTTTGGTCAGGCTCGGAGTTGCCGCGCGCAGCGACGGAATGGCATCAACCGCAGCTGCCATCAGGCGCACGAACGGCAGAGGAACCGGGAGTGTGATCCCCCTTCCTCCCACCGCCCGCGCCGCAGATTCGATGAGTTCGAAATCGGAAACCGGCCTTTCGGACCCGATGTAAAATGGACCCCGCTCCCCGAGGCCGAATGCCGCATAAATCGCGGTGACCACATCCTCAACCCCCAGAAAGCTGAACTCCTTGCGCCGCAGCCCCGGCTTCGTCCGCACCAGGCCGACCGCCATCTTGAAGAGCGGCAGGGTGGCTGAGTCGCGGGCCCCAAGAATCATCGGAGGGCGGAGGATGCTGATCGGGCGATCCGGAAATTCCCGTGCGATAGCCCGTTCGAGCTCCAGCTTTGATTCCCCATACCATGTGATTGGCGAGTCGGGATCCTGTTCTGACCGGGCCTCCCGGCCATCCGGCGTGGGACCTCCTGCGGATTGGGATGAGAGGACGATCGTCCGGCAGTCCGGCGGAAGTGCCCGCAGCACCCGAAGAGTCCAATCCAAATTCGTCGCAAAATATTCGTCGCGCGAACGGGCAAACAACACGCCGGCTCCAAGCACCGCGTGGGACGGTTGAATGGCGCCCCATTCCGCGGGTTCCGCAGGAAGCGCCGCGACAGCCTCACCGGGGATTCCATCCTCCTCCCGGCAGGCGGCCAGCTTCTCCCGGTTCCGGACGGGGGCCAGGATGGGCACGCGGTCCCGGCAGGCGCGGATCACGAGATTGCGCCCGACAAAACCCGTGGCTCCGGTGACTAGCAGGGAATGCATTTTCCAAGGCCTAAACCGATGGGGATCGGCTCACGAGCCAAAAAATCTTTGGACCGCCGCGCTTGCACTCCGCGCTGCGGTGTGGTAACTCACAATCCATGGTTGATTTCGCAGGCCATTTTGTTTTGGACGCGCGACTCGGATTCCTTCCGGGACGACTTCTTGCGTCCACATCTCTCTAACCCTGCGGCAAAGCTGACCCGGCGAAGGTGGCTCCCGCCGCCAAGATCGTATTTCTTCGCCAACCAGAATCACCATTATGTCCGACCAAATCATCATTTTCGATACCACGCTGCGCGATGGGGAACAGTGCCCCGGGGCCAGCATGAACCTGCGAGAAAAAATGGAAATCGCCCGCCAGCTCGCCCGCGTGAATGTGGACGTGATCGAGGCGGGATTCCCCATCATCAGCGACGGGGATTTTGAAGCCGTCCAGACGATCGCCACCGAAATCAAAGGGCCGATCATCTGCGGACTGGCCCGCTGCGTGCCGAAGGACATCGAGGCAGCCGCGGCGGCCGTGAAGCCTGCGGGCGAACGCGGTCGCGTCCATGTCTTCCTGGCCACGTCCGCCATCCATCGCGAGTTCAAGCTGAAGAAAGCCATGGATGAAATCATCCGGCTGGCCCGCGAGGGAGTAACACTGGCGAAATCCCTCACCCGCGATGTCGAATTCTCGCCCGAGGACGGCTCGCGCACCGAGCCGGAATTCCTGGCCCGCGTGGTTCAGGCGGCGATCGAGGCGGGTGCGACGACGATCAACATTCCCGACACGGTCGGATACGCGGTCCCGGAGCAATACGCTGCGCTGATCACGTATCTGCGTTCGAATGTGAAGAACATCGATGACGCGATCCTGAGCGTGCACTGCCACGACGATCTGGGCCTGGCTGTCGCAAACTCGCTGGCTGCCGTCAAAGCCGGAGCCCGTCAGGTCGAGGGCACGTTCAACGGAATCGGCGAGCGCGCGGGAAACTGCGCCCTCGAGGAGATCGTTATGGCAATCAAGACGCGTCCTGATTTTTTTGGGACGCTCCATACAAAAATCCAGTCGCGCGAAATCCTGAAAACTTCGCGGATCGTCAGTCGGATGAGCGGCCTGCACGTCGCGCGGAGCAAGGCAATCGTGGGAGAAAACGCGTTTGCCCACAGCTCGGGCATCCACCAGGACGGGATTCTGAAAAAGCGTGAGACCTACGAGATCATGGATCCGGAGGAAGTCGGCTGGGGAGGCACCGAGCTGCCGCTGACCAAGCACAGCGGTCGTCACGCCATGCTGGCCCGCCTCGACCACCTGGGATTCAAGCTGACCGAGCAGGAAACCGGCGCGGTCTTTGAGCGGTTCAAGGAAATCGGGGACAAAAAGAAATTCGTCTACGATGATGATCTGGCCGCTCTGGTCGAAGATTCGATGTCGGTTGCGAAGGAGACGTTTGCACTCGACTACATTCATGTCACAAGCGGATCGACAACCGTTCCGACGGCCACCGTCCGCCTGAAAACCGCCGATGGAACCCTGCAGGACTCGAGCCCGGGAAACGGTGCCGTGGACGCGGCGATGCAGGCGATCGACCGGATCGTCAACCGCAAGGGTCACCTCGCGGAATACCGCGTCGAAGCGGTCACGCAGGGGCGTGACTCGCTCGGGGAAGTGACGCTCAAGGTCGATTTCGGCGACGGAGAACTGATCACCGGAAAAGGTGCCAGCACGGATGTCATCGAAGCCAGCGCACGCGCCTACGTGAATGCCGTGAACCGGAAGGAACTGGCCACCCAGCGCAGCAAGGATCTCGCCAACCCTCCCCTCTAGCCCAACGGAGCGCGGGCATCCTGCCCGCCGTTGATCCCATTCGCGGGCGGCACGCCCGCGCTCCCTAATGAAGAAACCAGTCTCACGCCCCCTCCCGGTCGAAGCAGATTCCTCCGCGATCGTGAAAATCGGCGGACTAGAAATCCACCGGGGCGAAAAAAGGATTCTGCGCGGAGTAGATTGGACAATCTGCAAGGGCGAGCACTGGGTGGTTCTCGGGCCGAATGGCTGCGGAAAAACCTCCCTGCTGAAAGCCCTCACCGGCTATCTCACCCCCACCCTTGGAGAGATCCAGCTCCTCGGTGAGCGTTTCGGCGAAACCGACTGGCGCGAGCTCCGCAAACGAACCGGCCTCGTGAGCTCCAGCATCGCGCAGATGGTTTCGCCGGAGGACACCGCGCTGGAAATTGTGACAGGCGGGGCCTTCTCCATGATCGGCAGCTGGGGGCGCATCCCGGCGAAGGTTCGCGCTTCCGCACGAAGCTGGATGCGCCGGTGCGAGGCCGCGAGCCTTGCCGATCGTCCATGGATGTTCCTCTCACAGGGCGAACGCCAGCGCGTTTTGATCGCACGAGCACTGATCGCGCGGCCCGCCCTTTTGCTGCTGGATGAGCCATGCGCCGGCCTGGATCCGGTGGCGAGGAGCCACTTTTTGCAGTTTCTGAACAGACTTGCCGCAAGCCGCGGGACGCCATCAATCACGCTCATCACCCACCACGTGGAGGAGATCCTCCCGTTTTATACCCATGCGCTTCTCCTATCGCAGGGCCGGGTGGTGCGTGCCGGGACCGTGAGGGCTGTTCTCACCTCTGCCGCGCTCACAAAGGCTTTTCGTGAGCCTGTGATAATCAGGAAATCCCGGACGGGATACTCTCTGGTGCTGCAGGGCAGGAAACATTTCTAATCACTCATTCCCGCCACGTTTGCTTCGCCTCCTGGCGGCAAAGAACAATCCAATCACGGTGAACGAGGCGATCCCCGCGACATCCGCGAGGAGATCGGTGATATCGCACGTCCGTCCAGATACAAACATCTGGCTGAGTTCTTCAGCGGCCGCAACGAAGAAGACCAGAAGCGCTCCAGCGGGAACAAGCCATCTGCCCCACCGTATTCCTCTATGCTTCAGCGCGAGGTTGGCACCCAGGGCGAGCAGGCCAAAGAGAACGAAATGCCCGAGTTTGTCCCCGAGCGGCAACATCTTGACCACCTCGAAGAAAATGGAGTCCTGGCCGGTATCCGCCAAGTAGACGATCCATGCGATGAACAGGGCGAAGAGGACGGTTGCGAATAGTATCAGCCGGGACATTTTTGCGCGGGAAGCGTTTTCCCGGGAAGCGGATTAAGGAAATCCTCCTCCGAAAAACACAGTTCCTCCATGCCGGCATCGTGGCGCAAACTCCGTCACGGGTCGAGTCTTGCCGCTTGCAAATTGCCTGCAAGCCGCGCGAGGATGAGCCGCATGTCCTCGTTGAACAGCTTCATCCTCGGACTGGGACTGTTCTTTCTCGGGCTCCAGCTTGTGGGACAAAACCTGCGTCAGCTCAGCGGCGGGGGCTTCCGGAATCTCGTCAAATCCGCAACGCACACCCCCCTGCTGGCGGCCCTTCTCGGGCTGGTGGCCGGAGCCCTGATGCAGAGCGCGACGGCCGTCACGTTTATCCTTGTGAGCATGGTGGGAAGTGGGCTCATTCAGACATCCGCCGCAAGAATCGTTGTGGTCTGGTGCAATGTCGGTCTCACGGTCCTCGCGTTTCTGGCTGCCATGAACATCCATCCGTTCGTGGCCTACCTCGTCGGGGGTGCCGGAATCTTCATGGGCTCGGTCCGGAAAAAGCCGTGGAATACGGTGGCTGGAGCCCTGCTTGGCGTGGGCATGATTCTTTTTGCACTCGGGGAGATGGGGGAAGGAGCCGCCCCCCTCAAGAATGCCGCGTGGTTCAAAGCGGCGCTTGATGCGGCGCTCGGTTGGCCGGCTGTCGCGTTCGTGTGCGGCATTGCCGCTGCCGCGATCCTACAGTCAAACACCGGCGCAGCCATGCTTGTGATCACCCTGGCCGGGGCGGGGGCGATCCCTGTGAACCAGGCCATGCCGGTTATCTACGGCACCAACCTCGGCGCGATTATTCTGCGGTGTTTTCTTTCGGTGGGGATGAAGGGGGACGCGCTGAGGCTCGTGAGAATGGAGGACCTTTTTTGCGCGGTCAGCGGCGTGCTGATGATGCTAATATTTTACCTCGAAGAGGCCGGTGTCCCGCTTATCGGTGCCTTTCTCAAATCTGTCAGCGCCGGGCCATCGGTCCAGCTGGCGGTCGTCTTCCTGCTCTCCAACCTGCTGCCGGCGCTTCTGCTCACTCCGCTATTGCCGGCGTGCTCCCGGCTCTTGAAAAAAATCTGGCCGAACGATCCGACCCCGCGGCCGGGCGAGCCCATATTCCTGACCAAGCAGGCGCTCGCGGACCCGGCCTCCGCGCTCGATCTCCTTCCCAAGGAACTCGGGCGCCTGATCTCAAGCATCGATCTGCATTCGCAGTGCACGGACAATCCGGATCCCGAGGTGCATACCTCTCCGGCCTTCATCCAACTCGGGGCCGCCATTGAAAATTTCTGCGGACGGCTCGCGTCGGAAAATCAACTTGATGCGAAGCAATCCATCCGGCTCCAACGCCTCCGGGCCTGGCTGCATACGATCCGCCACATCGGCGAGGCGGCCGGGGAATTTGCGGATACACTGTGCCGCATTCCGCCCGAGGTGGCGCAGACCGGCGCCGGACTCGAAGCATGGCTGAAGAACGGAATAGCTCTCGCCGCAAACGCGACATCCTCGCTTGACCCGGCGGAGATCACAAAATTTCACGAGGAGAGCAAACACCACGGTCCGGAAGTCGACAAAACCCGGGCGGTTTTTGTCGCGGCCCTCGAGAAATACGGCGCCCCGGAGAAGCTCGCGCTTTCCACCCTTGGTGATGATTTTGACATTGCCGCCTGGTTGATCCACCGGCTCTCAAAACTCGAATTGAAAGCGACGGGGAATTGACGGTTACGGCGCCGGCTTCGCTGTCGTCACACCGGAAGCCAGTTCCCCGAAGGAAATATCGAGCGGAGGATACTTCTCCCAGCCTTCAAGGTCGAAATGCCACCATTCATAGGGAAACGGGACGAAACCATGCTTTTTCATGACCTCTTCCAGTTTCAGGCTGTTTGCGCGTTCCTCGCCTGTCCAGTCTTTCGAGTTGCGGTGGGCCTTTTCGGTGAAATCGTCATATGTTGTCGGCATCCGGAGCTCGTTGCCCATGGAGTCGACGAGCGCCACATCGACTGCGGTGCCACGCGTGTGCTTGCCTTTGCTTTTGCGCGGATCGGACACGTAGCGCTCGTCCGGCACGATCTGCCACATTTTCCCCTGCACGGACAATGGCCGGTAACCATCGAATATTTTCAATCCGAGGCCCTGAAGCACAAGCTCCTCCTGAACCTTTTGCAGCGCGGCGGCCGCGTTCTTGTGAAGGAAAACAGCGGGAAACGGGTAGAGAACATGCCCTGTGAAATTATACGTGGTGGCATACCTCACTTCCTCGAGCGGTGGCGGGTAGATTGTCTCCGCCTTAACGAGCCCGTGTTCGATGTCCGCAGGCTCCTCCGCGCGGGCGAAGGTCAGGCATGCCAGCGTGATGATCAGAAGTTTTTTCATGGAGCCTAAAGTTCGCGCTGCTCCATCTGGCGGACCATGCGCTTGATGTGGCGGTATTTTGAGCGGGGTTTCAGGATGCGGTAGCTTTCGCGCATGTTTCCCCATTCCAGGATCTCGATGGTGACCCGCCTTACCCCCCACTCGTTCATGAGTCCGCGGCTGGGTTTGTAGAGGTCGATGGTGTTCGTTCCGGAGAGCGCCCAGCCAAGGTCATCGACCTCGAAGATCTCTCCTGTGGCTGCGATACGGAAGACTGTGCCCGCCGGCCACCGCGACCAGTCCGCAGCTGCGCTGTTCACACATCCGGATTTGAGCGTGGTCCCGAGCGCATTCTTCCGCCCGTAATCCGTGTGGTCGGATTCGGTGTGGGTATAGGCGGTCGTGCGGACTTTCATGATCCCGGCGCGTTTCAGCGGCTTCTCGTAGCGCGGCAGCGGGCGCCCGGCGCATCCCTGCAGCAGAAGAACAAGCATAACTCCCAAGAGGGGGCGGATCATGGAGAGAAAATCTGCCATTCCGGCCACCATCCGTCGAACGTTTTCCGCAAGCTCCTCGCGGGCCGGATTTGAAGAAAGGTGGGCAATGTTACTGGTGCGGTCGAAATGCTGGTCAGGGAGCATGGGCGTCCCGCCCGTGTATGGCTCTGGCTCCGCTGCGCATGCCAGTCTCTAAACAGGCGGGACGCCTGTTCTCCCTGTTTCCCACTTTTAGCCACACCCTTTAGGCGCCGGATAACCGGGCTGGAAGTTTGGGCCGCAAGCGGGTATCGGTCTTCCGGTGCCACTGCAAATTCCTTTGCTGCTCATTGCCTCACTCCTGTCCCTGGCGTTTTTGCGCCGGGCGGTTCCGTTCGCCTTGACCAACCCCTGTGGATTTCCGGAGGCCCGATGGGGATGGCCCGAAAAAGTTTTTACATCCGGGCTAGTCATGTTTTTCCTGGCGATGGCCCTTGCCTCCGCAGGTCAGAAATCCGGGAAGATCGACATGGGATCGCTGGGTGCGAGTCTCGTCCTCTATGTGGCTCTGGTGCTCCTGGTCATCGGATTTCTGGTTTTCCGGAATTTTAACATCCTGAAAACTTTCGGGCTCGGAGTCCGCGGATGGAGCTGGCGCACGATTGCCGGTTGGCTCCTGATGTGCATTCCGCTGGTCTATTTGGTCCAGTCTCTTTCCTACGCGCTCAGCTCACCGGACCAGAGTCCACAGGCGATCGTGGAGTTCCTCCTCAAAAGCAGCGGGTGGCAGGCCCGGGCGGCCGTTTTCGGGATCGCGGTCATCGCGGCGCCGGTAACCGAGGAGCTGATCTTCCGGGGCTGCCTCTACGGAGTCCTGCGCAAGTCCAACGGCCGCTGGCCAGCGCTTGTGATCTCGTCGATCGTCTTTGCTCTGATCCATGGCCATCTGCCTTCCCTGCCCGGGCTGGTTATTCTGGCCGCCGGTCTCGCGCTGGTCTACGAGCGTTGCGGGTCGCTCTGGGCCCCGATCTCAATGCACGCCGCATTCAACGGGCTGACTATCCTGGCCGCCATCTTCCTGCCCGACTTCGCCAAATGAAACATTCCTCAGAAGATCTCCTCCTTGGAAAAATTCTTAAAGGACTGCCGGGCTCGCAGGATCTCGTCCTCGGTCCGGGAGATGATTGCGCTGTGGTGCGGACACATGGAGGCCTTCTCCTCCTCAAGACGGATTGCATTGTTGAGGATGTTCATTTTCTTCGGGAACAGGATCCCGTCCGGGTCGGATGGAAGGCGCTTTGCCGGCCGCTGAGCGATATTGCGGCGATGGGCGGCGAGCCTCGCCACGCACTGATCACGATCTTCTCCCCTCCGGGTCTTGCCCCCGCATACTGGGTGGAGTTTTACAAAGGCATCCGCAAAGCGGCGCGGAATTTTCACGTCACCATTGCCGGCGGGGAAATGTCACGCCAGCCTCGCGGCATTGCGGTCTCCGTTGCATTAACCGGATCATTAGCCGGACGGCATGTGCCTCGCAGCGGCGGAAGCCCCGGCGATATCCTCTTCGTCACCGGTGAGCTTGGCGGTTCTTTCGCCGGGCATCACCTCGACTTTGTCCCCAGACTGAAGGAAGGCCAATGGCTCGCAGCCTCTGGCGGCGCAAGCGCAATGATGGATATAAGCGATGGCCTCGGCAGCGATCTGCCGAGGCTGGCCCGGGCCTCCGGATGCGGTTTCGACGTGGATCCCGCAAAGCTTCCCCTGCGAAAAGGATCCGGGATAAAGGACGCTCTGACCGATGGCGAGGATTACGAGTTGCTCGTTGCGGTCCCCCCGGGCAAAGCCTCCCCGCTCGTGAAAAAGTGGAAAGCGGCTTTCCCTCGAGTCCCCCTAACATGTATCGGTTCGCTGAACAGCTCGGGGGCGGCACCTGCGGACTGGCCGGGGGGGTGGGACCACTTTTCCGTTGTCAGGTTACCCCGCCTGGGGCAGCGTGCCGGTGGGCCTGCGGTAAAACGCCACAGGCAGCGAGGACGAGGAAAATGATCCGCATCAACTACAAATCCGCGGGAACCCCCCCCGCAACCCTGCTTCCCCGTGAAGGGGCCAAGACCAAGGCCGACATCAGCCTTATCCAATACGACGTCGAATCCATTTATGAAGCCAGCTTTGACAGCTTTGAGGAACTTGTCGCCAAGCTGGACCCGAACAAGGTCAACTGGATCAACATCGACGGGCTCGGGGACATCGAGCTGCTCCACAAGCTCGGGGAGCACTTCCATCTCCATCCGCTGGCGCTCGAGGATGTTCTGAACACGGCGCAGCGTCCGAAGGTCGAGCGATTTGCCGACCACTTCTTCATCGTCAGCGAAATGATCTATTTCAACGAGGCGAACCAGCTCTCATTCGAACAGGTCAGCCTCTTCCTCGGTGATTTTTTCCTGATCACATTCCAGGAGGAATGCGGACACGATGTCTTCGAGCACGTCCGCGAAAGGTTGCGGGCCGGCCGCGGGTTCGCCCGGAAAATGAAGGCCGACTATCTCGCCTACGCCCTCCTCGATGCCGCCGTGGACCGGATCTTTCCCGTCCTCGAATCGGTCGGCGATTCGATCGAGTCGGTGGAAGAAGAATTGCTGGACAAACCGACGCGGGCCTCGCTGAAAAAGCTCTACGAGGCGAAGCGGCTGCTTCTTCACCTCCGTCGCGCCGCCTGGCCGCACCGGGATATTTTCAACACCCTCATCCGCGATGACACCGGCCTGATCGGGCGGGAAACCCAGATCTTCCTGCGCGACTGCTACGACCATGTCACACAGATCATCGATATCATCGAGAGCTACCGGGACCTGACCGCCGGTCTCATGGACCTCTATCTCTCGAGCCTCGGGTTCCGCACCAATGAAATCATGCGGGTGCTCACCGTGGTCACGGTCCTCTTCATCCCGCTCACGTTCTTCGCGGGTGTTTACGGGATGAATTTCAATACCGCCCAAAAATGGAACATGCCGGAGCTGAACTGGCAGTTCGGATACGCGTTTTTCTGGATGGTCTGTCTCTTTTCCGTCGCGGGAATGCTCATCTTCTTCAAGCGGAAGAAATGGCTTTGAAATCTGCCCTCATCCTCACGGCCGCGTTCGGGGAAGGGCACAATGCGGCGGCGAGAAATCTGGAGGCCGCCCTGCGCGAAAGGGGTGCGAGCGTCGAAGTTCATGACATTTTTGCAGAGGCGTATGGCCGGGCAAACTCGTTGGTTAGAGACCTTTACCTGCTGGTCATCAACCACGTCCCCCTCCTCTGGAGCGCGGTGTTTTTTGTGTTGGACAAAACATCCGTTGTCGGTGGCGGAATCGGGGTCTTCGGCCGGGCCGCCCGCCTGTTGGGAAAAACTATTTCGCGAATGAAGCCGGATGTCATCGTGAGCACGTATCCGGGCTACGGGCACCTCCTCGACGTGATCCGGAAACGGGGCGAAGCCGGAGACGCCCGTGTGGTCACAATCGTCACCGACTCGCTCACGGTCAACTCGGTCTGGTTCCACTGCGGAAGCGATTTCTTTCTGGTGCCAAACGAGGCCACGGGGGCGGCGATGAGGAAGGCAGGCGTCCCGCCGGGCAAAATCCGCGTCACAGGATTTCCGGTTCCTCTCGTCTTTTCAGAATCTGAACCGGCAAGGCCGGGGCCTCCTTATGAAGTCCTTTTCATGGTGAACTCAGCCCATCACCTCGCCGCAGATGTGGTGTCGGCATTGCTCGAAATAGACGGCATCCACCTCACCGTGACGGTCGGACACGATTCCGCACTGGGGCAACTGCTGAAGAAGACTGCGGGAGCCGCAGGGAAAGAAATCGAAATCCACGGGTGGACACCACAAGTTCCAACACTGATCCGGAGGAGCCATCTGCTCATCAGCAAGGCCGGTGGGGCCACTGTGCAGGAGGCGCTCGCCGCGCGGACGCCCATGATCATCACCCAGATCGTCCCGGGACAGGAGGAGGGAAATGCCCGGCTGCTCATCGAGAGTGGTGCCGGTGAACTCGCGACATCCCCTGCGGACATTGCAAGTGCGGTTCGCAGGACGTTCATCGATGATGGACGGCTCTACAGGGAACGCCATGCCGCGACCGGCCCGCTCTCCCATCCCGATTCGGCCAGGCAGACCGCCTCATTTCTTGACTCTCTTGCCTGATTAAATCCCGTATCCGGGACCGGTGCCGGGAGTCCGCTGATAATTGTCGGCAAGGTCGCTAGCCAGGTTCATCAGTTCGGCGAGCGAGGAATCCATGGAGGTTTCCGCCGTGCGGATTTCCAGCTCCGGGGATTCCGGAATCTCATAGGGAGCGTTCACCCCGGTAAAATCTTTGATTTCCCCGGCGCGTGCCCGCTTATAGAGCCCCCGCGGGTCGCGAGCCTCGCAGACCTCCAGCGGAGTGTTCACAAAGACCTCGGCGAATGGGATTCCATCCCGCTCGCAGCTTTCGCGCACGCGATTCCGGTCCGAACGATAGGGAGAAATCAGCGAACATATTGCAATGAGCCCGGCTTCCGCCATCAACTTGGCCACCTCCCCCACCCGCCGGATATTCTCCGATCGGTCCTCAGGCGAAAATCCCAGATTCGAGCAGAGCCCGTGGCGCAGATTATCCCCATCCAGCAGGAAGCTCGCCATCCCGCGCAGGTGAAGGCGTTTCTGCAACTGGGCTGCAAATGTCGATTTTCCGGATGCTGAAAGTCCGGTGAGCCAAAGGACGAAACCGCAGTGCCGGAGCAACTCCGCCCGGCTCTCGCGGCTCACCGGACTCTGGGTTTTGGTGATATTCTTACTCTTCAAGGGCGTGTAGAAGTCTATCGATTGTCCGGTTCCTGACAATCAGAACTTCAGAGATAGATCCGGATTTCAGACGTGAGCGATCACCCTTTGATTCCGGTGAGCGTAACGCCCTGGATAAAGTAGCGCTGAGCGAAGAAGAAGATGGCCACCACGGGAGCTGTCATGAGGAGCGAGCCGGCCATCATCATCCCCATGTTGCCGCCCGACTGCACATTGAACGCGTAGAGTCCGAGCGAAAGCGGGTAGAGCCGCTGGTCGCTGAGATAGATGAGCGGCCCCATGAAATCATTCCACACTCCCATGAATGTGAAGATGCCGATGGCGGCGAGCGTCGGCTTGACCGAGGGGAGCATGACGTGCCAGTAGACCCGCCAAAACCCGCAGCCGTCGATGCGGGCGGCATCCTCGAGATCTTTCGGGATTCCTTTCATGAACTGGTGGAGCAGGAAGACATTGAACGCGCCGGCGAAGAAGGCGCCGACCCACAGCGGGTAGAGGGTATTATACCAGCCCAGCCAGCGGATGATGAGAAACTGCGGGATCATGGTGACCTGCGGGGGGATCATCATGGTCGAAAGCATGAGCGCGAAACCGAAGCCGCGCCCCGGCCACCGGAGCCGCGCGAAAGCATACGCGACGAGCGAACAACTGAAGATCGTGCCGACGACGTTCAATATCACGAGGAACAGGCTCGTGGCCGCGTAGCGCCAGAACGGCATGTTGTCGAATGCGAGGCGGTAGTTGCGTGCGATCTTGGCCAGCCAGGCGCCCGCCAGCGTGTTGCGATTGAAGACCAGCGTGATCTTGATCGCGTGCGGGTCGTTGAGAAATTCCGGCCCGCGCGCAACCTCGCGCAGGTGGATCCATGTCCGGATTTTGTTCGTGGCATCGTCCGGCCCGGGCTCCTGCCAGGTGGCCAGCAGAAAATTGAATCCCGCCAAATCGAGCGGACGAACCGAACGGTATTTGACGCCGAGCTTTTCCACCTCCACCACGACACCGTGCCACGTGTCGTCCGGGCGCAATCCAAGCTGGATCCGGTGCAGGCGGTCGACCGGAAACTCTGACTGCACGGTGGTTTCCAGGCGGATCGTCCGGCCTGTCCCGTAGTCGTAGCGAAGCTCCGTGCATGCCTGCCCGTCCTGCACGGCCGGAACAAGCACTGCGCTCGCGTCGTCACCCGCGACTGTCCAGTCGGCGACCGGTTCCCTGCCTGAAGCCGGCTCCTCTTCCTGAATGTCGTAGGAATCCAACCGGAGCGAACCCAGGCACAGCGAGCGCCGGACAAATGACAGCGTTTCGTCCACCATCGCGCGGTCCACGCGCTCGTCAATCACCGGCCGGAGAGCATCCAACGGCCCCTGCCAGACAGTCTCGGTCACAGTAAGCTGCAATTTGCGCAGGATGCCCTTGGCCGTTTCACGGCGGACGGAACCGGTATTGAGTTCCTCAGGCCATGGGATTTGCAGGGCGTCGAGGCGGGCTTCGACGAGCGGAAGGATGAGCGCCATGCGCGGGTCTCTCACATCGCGAAAATACCCGGCGTCAACATACGGCGAGAGCGGGCGCGGGTCGGGCGCCTCCGGCAATGTGCGGAGAACTTCGCCGAAGAGTTCGCGATCAAGCTTCACCGATGTGCAGGCCATCCACACGAATGGCCACGAAAAAACCAGCGCCCCGGAGAAAAGCAGCGCGTAGATCCACGCGTGCGCAGCAAAGCGGCGGAGCCTGAAGGATGTGTCGGTTGTATTCATGAGGCGCGGGGATCTCAGTCGCCTTCGTAGTGTACCCAGCGTTTGGAAAGGCGCATCTGGAGCATGGTGAGCAGGAACACAATGAGGAATAAAAACCACGCCATCGCCGCGGCGTAGCCCATGTGGAGATAGCGGAACGCGTTGTTGAAAAGATGGTAAGCGTAGAACAGCGTCGAATTCACCGGCCCGCCCTGGGTCATGATGAACGCCTGGGTGAAAATCTGGAACGTGCCGATAAGGCCCATGATGAGGTTGAAGAAGATGTAGGGAGTGAGCAGCGGAAGCGTGATGTGGCGGAACTTTGCCCATGTCCCGGCGCCATCGAGCTCGGCGGACTCATAGTAGCTTTTGGAGATGGCCTTCAGCCCGGCAAGCCAGATGATCATGCCGCCGCCTGCGCTCCACAGGCCCATGAGGATGAGAGAAAGCTTGCTCGTGCGTTCGTCCTGCAGCCAGTTCGGGCCTTGAATCCCAAAGGAGGCGAGCACGGAGTTCAGCAGGCCGCCGGACGGGTTGAACATCCAGATCCACAGGATGCTGGCGGCCACGGCGGGCACGATTGACGGCAGATAAAAGAGCGTCCGCCAGACGGCGACGCCCCGGATTTCCATGTTGAGCAGCAGCGCGATGCCGAGACCGACAGCGAGGCCGATGGGGATGCCGATGACCATGAACAGGGTGTTCCAAAGCGATTTCCAGAAAAGCGGGTCGCTGGTGAACATCCACTGGTAGTTCTCCAGCCCGGTAAGGCGGGCGGGGCTCAGGATGTCGTATTGGCAGAAACTGATGACAATCGAGAAGAGGATCGGACCGCCCGTGAAAAGCAGGAACCCGATAATCCACGGTGCAGCGCAGATCCACCCCCCCCGCCACTGGGAGCGAAAATACGAGCTCTGCCCGCCATCGATTCCCCCGCCGTTGCCGAGGAGGATGCCACCACCGACCGGGCGCAGCACACGCGCGACACCCCTGCGCAGCCCGGCCCGCGTGTCCCACTGATACACCCCCACGACGGCGACAACCACGAGGAGCCCGTAGATCCCCACGAGCCAGGACCAGCGAAGTTCGGGGCCGCGAGGCGGAGCAAGCACGCGATCGAGTTCGCGCTGGACCTGCCTGGTGGCAGTGTCGAGCGCGTCAAGGGAACTGGACTTCCCGAAGATTCCGGCCTCCATGGCAGTGATGTGCTCGTTCCAAAGAAGTTGCCCCACGGGAGTGACCGGCCGGTAGCGCGCAACGTCGATCAGGTCGTTGTAAAGGCGCACGGCGTCTTTGATGCGAGGCTCCATGGCCGGATTGTCATAGACATACTTTTTGGCCAGCCACTCGTTGACGACACGGTTCGCCTGCTGCTGCGGAACATAAACCTGCCCGCGGCTTTCCGCCTGGAGCCGGCTGCTCTCGGCGATGATCTCCACGGCCCGCTTGCTGGATAAAAATCGGATGAGCTCCCATGCGGCCTGCTTTTTCTTCGAGATCGAGGGAATCGCATAGCAAAAGCCTCCGACCCAGCTCAGGGTCTCGCGGCCTTTTGCCCGCTCGGCGGCAGGCATCGGAGGTGGGGCCGCACCCCAGTTCACCCGCCGTCCGTATCGGGTGAAAACTTCCGAGACCACCCAGAAACCGTCAATTTTCATGGCCACCTTGCCGGTGAGAAATGGATCGAGATCGCCGGACTGAAAACTCGATTGGAACGCATACACCTGCTGCGCCCCGCCGAGCTTGTTATAAATCTTTGTCATCCAATCGAGGGCCCCGACGATGCGGGGATCATCCAGCGTGCAGCGCATTCCGTCCGGGCTCATGAATTCCCCGCCGTTCATCCAGCCGAAGAGGTAGAGCCAGGAATTGCCGAAATTGGGCACGAAGCCCAGCCGCAGAATCCGGCCGGAGGGCGAGCGTTCGGTGAGCTTGACCGCCATCTCCTCCAACTCCTCCCATGTCTGCGGGGGACGCGCCTCCCCCTTTTCATTGACGTATCCCGCGCGGATCAGCAGGTCCTTGTTGTAGATCAGAGCACGGGAATCCACACGATCCGGGATTCCAAACACCCCGGGCTTCCCGGTCCGGGGATCGGGGGTGACGACCTCACTCCAGCAGGCCCGATAGAAGTCCTCCGCCCGGATCGCTCCCTTCACGCCATCGGCAAGATCCTTTTCCAGGAACGGCTCGAGATTGAAAAATGCGCCGCGCGTTGCCCATTCGGCCACGGCAAACCGGTCGAAATAGATCACGTCGGGCGGCAGCCCCCCGGCCACGCTCACCAGAAACCGCGTGGGGTCCTCGGTCTGGTTGCGGCTGGCATTCTGTCCGCTCACCACGCGATAAATCGGCTTGGAGGGATCGGCCGCATGAGCGCGGCGGCTCTCCTCCTCAAACAGCCGAATCGCATCGTCCAACGCCCCCGATATCGGCCCGGACGTTCCCATGAAGGTCAACTCGATCACCCCCTCTTCAACAGCTGTCCTGTTCGCACGGGGGGCGAGCAGCCACAGCGCAGTCAGGAGAAGTGCGGATACGAAGCCGACCTTGAATATTCGCATGAGGGGAAAATTGCAGCGCGTCGCACCCTATGCCGATCAGAAACCCGCGTCCAGTGGCAACGCCCAGGGGCAAAAGCGGGTAGAGGGAATCGAACCCTCATGGCCTGCTTGGAAGGCAGGAACTTTACCATTAAGCTATACCCGCGAAAGAGGGCCAGATTTAACGCGGGCTGTCCCCGGCGGTCAACTCCCAAGTTTTTTCAGATTTACCAGGAGGGATCCCGCTTCCACCCCGGCAGAGAGTCAACGGAAGCCAGGCAGCAAGCCGGAGGTATGGTTCGGGAATGCACGATCGATCGGGAATGTTCGCCGTCGGGCTAACCGACAACCGGGAGGAGATTTTTGCTGATCGCGCGGTCCAGGGAAAGAGCGCCGCCGCCGAGACAGAAGAGGGCAAGCCCGGCGGACCAGACCATAAGGGGAAGCTCCAGATCAAGGAAAACCGGGGATGTTTTGCCGACGGCGAAAAGGGCTCCCGACATGACAAGAACCACACCCAGACCGGCGAGCCGCGTGAACAGGCCAAGGAACAGCCCCGCGCAGATAATCAGCTCAAAGATCATGATCACAGGGGCGATCAGGGAAGGAAGCCCGAGCCCGGCAGAAGATGTCCAGGCCTCAACCGTCCCATGCCATCCGACTCCCCCGAACCAACCGAGCGCTTTCTGGGTCCCGTGAAAGAAGAAAATGCCGGCCGTCACCAACCGCAGGACGAGCGGCCCCGCGTTTCCAGGGGTGTGGAAGAAATGGTAGACGGGATTGTTCGTCACGGGTCGGGAAACTATCAGGGACGGGACCTCGCGAAAAGCAAAAGTGTTCCCCCGTTCGGGAAATTGGGCTATGAGGAAGCGGGTATGGACGAATCCAAGAAGTCCCCGATGGCACCATATGTCGTGCCGTTCGCGCTGTTCATGGCAGGGCTGGCGCTTGTCGAGGCGGTGCGGTATCTCGGGGAAAAGTCCGGCGCGCTCCTGCTCTCGAAACCGGAATTCTGGGTTTATCCGCTGCAGACACTGGCCTGCGGGGCGGCACTGATCGTTTACTGGAGGCGCTATGACTTCGGAAGAGGAGTCGCGTGGCTGGCAGCCTTGGCCGCGGGCCTGCTGGCTCTCGGGCTATGGCTTCTGCCCACGGCCCTGCCCGGCGTGGCTCCGCGCACGGCGGGCTTTGATCCCACCCCTTTCTCTGACAGCCCTCTTCTCTACTGGCTCACGATAGCCGCCAGATTTGCGAGGCTGGTCATCATCGTCCCGTTGGTTGAGGAAATTTTTTGGAGGGGATTTTTGATGCGCTACCTGATCCGTGAGGACTTCTCAACGATTCCGCTCGGCACCTACAGCCGCCTTTCCTTTTTCGGGGTGGCCGGGTTGTTCATGTTCGTACACTCCATGCCCGACTGGCCTGCGGCATTTTTGACGGGAATAATCTACAACGGCCTGCTTGTGCGCACGAAGAGCCTGGGGGCTTGCGTGGTCGCTCACGCGGTCACAAATCTCGGGCTGGGAATTTACATTATGGTCACGCGCCAATGGGGGTTCTGGTGAAAATCGGATTCGCACAGATCAACACGACGGTGGGAGATTTCGAGGGGAACGCGAAAAAAATTGCGCTCGCCGCCAGGGATCTTGAGAGCCGGGGGGCACAAATCATCCTCACGCCGGAGCTTGCCCTCACCGGCTATCCCCCGCAGGACCTGCTCTTCAAGTCGGACTTTGTTCCGCGGAATCTCGCGATGCTCGAGGCTCTTCACAGAAAGGTGGAAAAGGCGGCCCTGCTCGTCGGCTGCGTGGACGGGAACCCCTCCGGGAAGGGCCGTCCATTTTTCAACACCGCAGCGGTGCTCGAGAAGGGCAAGCCGATGCGAAAGGTCTACAAGTCCCTGCTGCCGACATACGATGTTTTTGATGAGGCGAGATACTTCGAGCCGGGACCGGCCCCATCGCCGCTCGACATCGGAGGCCGCCAGATCGGGGTAACGATCTGCGAGGACATTTGGACACCTGAATACCTTCCGAGAGGCCTCTACACGTGCGATCCCGTGCATGACCTCGTGGCGGCCGGGGCGGGAGCGATCCTGAACCTGAGCGCCTCCCCGTTTCAAATCGGGAAGCCGGCGCTGCGGCGTGAAATGATACGCCGGCAGGCAGGACGGCACCGCGTGCCATTCTTCTACTGCAATGCGATCGGAGGCAACGACCAGCTCGTGTTCGACGGCTATTCCTTCGCCGCCACCGCAGACGGCGTGATTTGGATTCAGGCACCCGGATTTCAAGAAGGCACATTCCTTGTCGATATCGGCGACATGAACCACGAGGTGGAATTCTCGCCGCAGAAAGAAATGCAGGAGCCCGTTCGCAGCAAGGCCACGATCCTAAATCCCTGGCCCTCCGAAACCTCCGCGCGCGACGACATGGCGGATCTGCGCGACGCCCTCGTTCTCGGGCTGCAGGATTACATGGGCAAATGCGGATTCCGCACGGCGGTGCTCGGACTCAGCGGAGGAATCGACAGCGCGGTGACCGCCTGCATAGCCGTGCAGGCGCTCGGAGCGGCGAATGTCAAAGGCGTGGCGATGCCTTCCGTATTTTCCTCCTCCCACAGCGTCGAAGACGCGATCGAACTGGCGGACAATCTGGGGATGGAATGTCTGCAAATCCCCATCGGTAAAAGCTTCGACGCCTTCAAGGAGCAGATGGCGGGTGCGTTCGCCGGCAAGGACGAGGACATCACCGAGGAGAACATGCAGGCGAGGCTTCGCGGCCTCACGCTCATGTCGTTGTCGAACAAGTTCGGGCACCTGCTCCTCACCACAGGGAACAAAAGCGAACTGGCCGTGGGCTACTGCACGCTGTATGGCGACATGTGCGGGGGCCTCGCCGTGATTTCCGATCTTCCGAAGACCATGGTCTACAAGCTGGCGGAATTTCTCAACGCCGACGCCCGCCGCACACTCATCCCCGAACGGACGATCACCAAACCGCCGAGCGCCGAGCTCCGCCCGGACCAGACCGATCAGGATACCCTCCCGCCCTACGAGATATTGGACGAGATTCTGAGACTGTATGTGGAAGAAAATCTCGCGGCCGCTGGGATCATCCGGAAAGGATTTGATCCGGAGACCGTACACTGGGTGATCAGGCGGGTTGACCTGAACGAATACAAACGCGAGCAGGCGGCACCGGGCCTCAAGGTGACCGGGCGGGCCTTCGGCATCGGGCGCCGCATGCCCCTCGCCCAGAAATTCTCCTCAAAAACCACGACATGAAACCTATCATTGGCATTACCTCAGGTGATCCGGCCGGCATCGGCCCGGAGGTCATCCGCGCAGCCCTGGCCTCCAGCGATCTTCCCGGAGATTTCGAATTCGAGGTCGTGGGAGATATGTCCGGCCACAAGCCCGGATCGCCCACAAAAGAATCCGCCCGCGCGGCGGTCGAAGCCCTGGAAATCGCGGCAAAAAATCTGCTCTCCGGAAAATGGAAGGCGGTCGTCACAGGGCCGGTCTCGAAGAAGGGGCTGCATGATGTCGGCTGCCGGTTTCCAGGTCAGACAGAATTTTTTGCAGATCGGGCGGGGGTGAAGAACTTTGCGATGTGCCTGACCGGTGGCGGGCTGACCGTCGGCCTGGTAACAGCCCATGTGCCCCTTGCGGATGTGGCGGGTCTTCTGAAAAAGTCCGAGATCGTCCGCATCGGCAGCCTGCTTGCGGCATTCCTCCAGCAACGCGGGTGCAAAGAGCCAAGAATCGCTGTTGCGGGACTGAATCCCCACGCCGGCGAAGGAGGTGACCTCGGCGGGGAGGAGATCAAGATTATAGCTCCTGCGGTGAAGGAACTTGAGAAGCTGAAGGGAACAACATTTTCAGGCCCGCTCCCGCCGGACACGATTTTCCGGCAGGCCGTGGGAGGCGAGTTTGACGGCGTGCTCTGCATGTATCACGACCA
>CAZRIL010000023.1:34923-49675 GCA_964600115.1 uncultured Chthoniobacter sp.
AGCATGAGCAGGAAAATCGGCGTTGGACTTTACGGCGGGAACGGGCATCAGGTGGACCGCCTGCTTGAAGGCTGTCCATTCGGTGAGCTGGTGGCCGCCTCCAGGCTGGAGCTTCCCTTCCCCTCCCGTGTTGCCATCCACTCCACCCTCCAGGGGCTGCTTGACGATCCCCGGGTTGAACTGGTCTCGCTCTGCTCCCCCCGTCGCGCGGATCAAGCTGCGGATGCCATCGCCTGCCTGAAATCCGGAAAACATGTCTATGCCGAAAAACCCGCAGCCTTCACCAATACGGAATTGGATGGAATTCTCGCGGCGGCCGCCGCAGCGCGACGGGAGTTCCACGAGATGGCCGACACGGTTTTCCGCCAGCCTTTCCATGCAATGCGCATGCTCGTGCGTTCGGGCCGCCTCGGCGAGGTCGTGCAGGTCTGGGCACAAAAATCGTATCCGGCATCTTTGGAAAGGCGTCCTCAGGATGAATCGATGGATGGAGGGTTGATCCGGCAGTGCGGGATCCACGCCGTGCGGATGGTTGAACATCTCACAGGAATCCCGGTTTCATCGTGCGAGGCGGTTGAAACCAAGCTGGGCAACCCACAAGCGGGGGAGTTGCATATGGCGGCAAGCCTCATGCTCGGCCTGGAAAACGGTGGAGTGGCCTGCGCAATCGCGAACTACTGCAACCCGCCGGGATTCGGGCAGCACGGCAACGACCAGGTGCGGATTTTCGGCACGCTTGGCATGGCGGAGCTGACCGACAATGCCCGGAGTTCGCGCGCTGTGATCGGCGGCACCGACCACGGCCCTCTGGATGCATCCGGGGACGTCGAGCCATACTTCGTTTCCTACCTCAGGCATCTCCTTGGGCAGTGTGAAATGCCCATGTCGCTCGAGGAGGAGCTGCACCCCCTGCGCGTTGTCAACCACGCGAAGGCGTCCGCCAGACTTGCCAGCCAATCATGCCCCGGCGCTCAATTGGATCTCACGCGGCGTCATGCCGGTCGCAGCCTTGACGGCCCTTGAAAAATAATTGGGATCGCTGAAGCCGGAGCGGTCCGCCACTTCGCTGACACGCAGTCCTGATCGGTGGAGCTGGGCCAGGGCACTTTCCATCCGGCGGTTGTGAAGATAAACCGAGGGCGAGATTCCGTAGGAGCTTTGGAACGAACGGAAGAGCGTCGTGCGGTGCACACCGAGAATTTCAGCAAGAGATTCCATGGTCAGAGTGGAATCCTGAAAATTGGTATCAAGGTAGGCTCTCGCCCTTTCCGCCGCCGGATGGCCCTGCGGATCGTGCCTGCGGGTGATGGAGGCTTCCAGCAGGATCGCATGCGCGGCCTGGATCGCGCGCCTCTGCCCCTGCGGGATATTTTCGCTCAATCCTTCCGCCACTTCCCGAAAGAGCCATTGAGGGCACGGAGTGCGATGGTTAAGGTGGTGCTTCAGGTTAAAAGCTTCCACCCAACGCATGCTGTCCGGATGATCCCATGTGATCCAGCAGCAGATCCACTTTTCTGAGATCGCGCGGATCAGGTGGGTTTCGCCGGGGCGGTAGATGAACACGTCTGCCGGCTTCACCCGGTAGCAGTTTTTCCCGACACGGAACTCGGCCTGCCCCTCCACGGTCCAGAAAAGCTGAGCAAACCATTTACGCTTCGGTTTCTCCTGCCAGCCTGCAGCCACCTCGTTTCGCCCGACAGAACGAACATCCAAAGGAACTTTGACCTTGAGCCTCTGCGACGGAAGCGCCCAGAGAGCGAGATGTCCTGCGTAGTGCATCACAAATGCTATTTATGGCGAATTTTCTTCCCTGTCGCAACCATTAACGCAATTCCCATGGAAAGCAATTCCCAAAATGCTATGAAGACCCCGCCGGCGCGGGAGCCCGAACAAGGAATCAGAATCAAGAGGCGCCCGCATTCCAATTTGCATCATACATGCTAATTATGGAACAACTCTCCAGTTTTTTCAACCGCACGAGTCTCTTACGGATGGTATGGTTTATCTGAAAAGCATGAATCCCTCCCGGACGTTCATCAGCCTCGACACTTGCCGGTCCTTCCACAATCTGACGGGCTTCAGCCTTGTGGAAGTCACAATCGCCCTCGGGGTGGCAGCGACAGCCATTGTCTCCGTCCTGGGAATGATGCCGGTCGGGCTGAACACGATGAGAGAAGCTGTGGACCAAACGACCGAGGCGCAAATCCTGCGGCAGGTTTCCACCGGAGCGGCCCTGTATCCCTTCGACCGGTTGGAGGAATATGCCGCGGCGGGACCGTATCTTTTCACTCAGGACGGCATGCTCCAGTCCTCAAGAAACGCGGATACCAGATACAGTCTGCGGGTGACCATGACCAATGCGGCATACCCGGGGTCCTCGAACGCGGCGAATCTCTCCTCAAGCCTCGCCGCCATTCTCGTCGAAACCGAACGGAGAGGGGGCAATGCGATCATCTCCCGCTCCACGAATGTGATCCACGTTTCCAATTCCGGAAATTCAGCGCTTTAGCATATGGCTCCGCCGTTCTGCAGGTCTCCGGGCCGCGATGAGGCCCGCGGTTTCACTCTGGTCGAGGTGCTGGTGAGCACGGCAATCCTGATCGTCCTGCTGCTTTTGATGCTTTCTGTGATTGGTCAGGCCTCCTCGATTTGGCGGCGGTCCTCCGGCACCGTCCAGGCGTTTCAGGATGCAAGACTCGCCTTCGATGTGATCACGCGGAATCTAAGCCAGGCCACGCTGAACACATATCTGGATTACGATAATTCCACCAACCCATCCAGGTATCTGAGGATGTCGGAACTGGCTTTCGGGAGCGGGCCGTCCGGCGCCGGCGCCCTGCCCGGCACTCCAGGCACCGGGCAGGCGGTCTTCTTCCAGGCGCCGCTCGGATACGTGACCAATGCGACCAGCTACGGCGGGCTGGAGGGGCTGCTGAACACATGCGGCTACTTTGTGAGCTTCACCACCAACAGCAGCACCCCCGCGCATGTCGCCGCAGGCGGCAATCCGTTCCGCTACCGCCTGATGCAGATGTTGGTGCCATCGGAAAAAAACGACATATACAAGACGAACACCGGCACCGCATGGTTCTCCGCTTATACGAATGCCGCGCGGCCGCTGGCTGACAACATCATCCTCCTCCTGATTCGTCCTCAGGATCCTTCAGCCGCTCCGCCGGACATCACGACAAACTATTCCTACGACACCCGCGAGAACTCCAGAGCGGATCCCCAGCCCGGGAATGCGCACCAGCTCCCCCCTGTAATCCAGGTTACGATGGTGGCGATTGAGGAAGCGGCTTCACGCAGGATCGATGCGGGCGGCGCACAGCCCGCCGCCATCACCGGGGCGCTCTCGGAGAAATTCCAGGCCACCGCATTATACCAGACGAATCTCGATGCGCTGGGGTCGGCCCTCAGTGCTGCACGCATACCCTACCGGGTATTTTCCAGCGCCGTCCCCATCCGCGAATCAAAATGGACAAAGTAAACAAAGCCCCCGGCGGATGGCACATTGGCTTCACCTTGCTCGAGTTGCTGGTTGTTGTGGCCATCGTTATGCTGCTCACTGCGCTGGCGGTTCCTGCATTCAATTCCATCGCCATGGGGTCGAATCTCAACCGGGCCGGGCAACTGCTGGGTGATCAGATCGCGCTCGCGCGGCTGAATGCCGTCACGAAAAACCGGGAGATGGAGGTGAGGTTGTTCAACATGAGCAACGGGGCGACCAAAGGCTGGAGAGGCGTTCAAGTTTGGAGGGTCGAGCAGACATCCTCCGGCCCGACAAATATTCCCTCCGGCCGGCTGATGGTGTTTCCGGAAGGGATTGTCATAGATTCTGCCAGATCACCTCTGCTCAGCGCGGATGCCAGCGTGTCGGGAACAATCCAGACGTCCGCTTACGGCTCCCTGACCTACGGCGGTTTCCGTTTCAGGGCGAACGGGGCAACCGACAGCAGCGTCACCCCCGACAACAATTACCTTACCCTGCAAAGAGAGGGCTCCGCCGGCAGCAACTTTTATACCCTTCAGGTAAACCCCGTCACCGGCAAAGCCACAGTTTTCAGACCATGAAGGCAGCCACCCGCACCGGCCGCGTTTCCGAGGACGGTTTTGCCCTTGTGGTCGTCCTGTGTTTCCTGGCGCTTCTGGTGGTGCTCGCGATCGGCTTCCTGTTGCGGGCCGCCACCGAACGCCAGGCTGCAAGCGGCTACCATGCATCCGTGGTGACGCGTGAGCTTGCGGATACCGCTGTCAATCTCGTGCAGGGCCAGATCAACCTGGCCACCTCCCTCGGCGCGACCGTGGCCTGGATGTCGCAGCCCGGCATGGTCCGGACTTTCGATGCCGCCGGAGATCCGCTCAACGCCTACAAACTCTACTCCGGCCCGGACATGGTGGCGGCGGATGCGGGCATTACAGCCGGAAAATCGCCGGACGAGCCGCCCGCGGCCTGGGCTGACAGTCCGGCAATCTGGGTGGACCTCAATGCGCCGGTGGAAAGCGGCGGCGCAAAAAATTATCCGATCCTTGATGCCTCCCCGGGTGCGGATGGATTTGCGGTCACATCCGCCCCGGGGGCGACGACGTATCAGCCGGTGCCGATGCCGCTGCGGTGGCTATACGTCCTGCAGGATGGATCGCTGGTTTCTCCCACCGGTTCGGGCAACCATGCGGCTGTGTCGGGAGAAACCGGTGCCAATCCTGTCATCGGGCGCGTGGCGTTCTGGACGGATGACGAATCCTGCAAGGTGAATATCAACACCGCGAGCGAAGGAACCTTCTGGGATGTTCCGAGGGCGGAGACCAATCAGGAGCACGACCTTGGCAGCTATCAGCCCGCGCAGCGCGAATACCAGCGGTATCCGGGGCATCCGGCGATGACCAGCCTGTCGGCGGTGTTCAACTCCGGTTCGTCCAGCCTGACGCCCGCGCAGATCTACAGCCTGGTCCCCAGGATTGTCGGAGGAGGGTCGGAAGCGGGAACGTTGCTGGCCACGGGCCCGCTCGTTCCCGATGGAGACCGGTTGTATGCCGGCGTGGATGAGCTGATATTCGATCCCGGCCGCTCGGACAATGCGGGGCTGTCTAAAGCGCAGCTCGAACAGTCGCGGTTTTTTCTGACAAGCCACAGCCGCGCTCCAGAGACAAATTTGTTCAACCTGCCACGCATCGCCTGCTGGCCGGTGTTCAAGAACCTGGCATCCGGCCGCGTCACAGCGTTCGACAAACTGATCGCCTTCTGCGCTTCCACCGGCACAGCCGGCGATCTCAAACCGTATTATTTCCAGAGGGAGAAGCCCGACAGCCCGACGAGCGACATCGAGATCAATCGGAACATGGAACTCTATGCATACCTCCAATACATGACAGGCCAACCGGTTCCGGGATTCGGAGGGAATTTTCTGACAAAATACGGGAATGACCGGGACCAGATCCTAACGGAAATATTCGACTATATCCGTTGCACCAACCTGCACGACGACTTGCTGGCTGCCGGCAAGCAATTCACGACATATTGGTCGTCTTCCAATGTGAATTCCATACCTGCGGGTCACGGCTGGGTTGCACCCATACACTACAAGCCGGCAGGGTCCGCGGAGACTACCATGGGTTTCGGTCGGACGTTCAGCCTGTCCGAACTCGGGATTGCCTTCATCTGCAATGCGGATGGCAACGATTCCAGCAATGGCAGCAATGATCCCGCCGCCAACCCCGTCCTCGGGGGAACCGCGATTGCCGCCAACCAAAAGTTTGTCCAGGCCATCCTGCTGCCGGAACTATTTGCACCCATGCTGGGATACGTCGCATTGTGCCCGGATCTGGTGCTGGAGATTTCGGGGATGGATACGTTGAAGATCACCGGCTCCACCGGTGCCGCCGCGCAACTTTTCCCGGTTTCCAGCGGGGAGGCGGGGTATCAAGCCGTTTACCCCAATATTGATGGTGCGAGAATCTGGGGGGGCAATCCCGGTTGGCGCTATCTGCTCTGGGGAAAGGGATCCCCTCAGCGCGGGTCCCTGCCGGATGACGGGGGGATGCCCTATCCATTCATTGGAACCCCCGTGAAAATATCAACTGCGGGCGGCACCATGGCGTTCAGCGGAGGGGCGCTGACGATCAAGCTCTACGCGAAATCCAGCGCCCAGGAAAACCTCATTCAAACTGTCCATCTGCAAATCCCGGGAGGCAATCTGCCAATCCCGGCACTGGTCAACAAAACGATCCAAAAACCGGCAGGGGTCACCGCGGTCCCGAAAGAATGCTGGTGGTCGTTCTGCCGCTCATTCGGGGGCAGGAACGGGAGGCTGTTTTATGCGGAGAAAGAAGCGGGAGCTCCAGGAGCCGGCTCATTCCTTCTGAGCGAATTCGACGTGGTTCGCACTGTCCTCGCACCCCACGGCGACTTCCGCCTTGCGGCAGCCTCCTACGATGTTCCGGACCCGGATTTCAAAGAGCATCCACTCTATCGCTCATCAAACTCTTTCGCGTCCAACCTGTGCGGCGCCGGCACATCGGGCGAGCAGGGATACGCGGGCGGAAAATACATAAGCAGCCTCACCTACAACAGCAAATGGATCCCCGATATCCCGTCAACCGCATCGGGAAGTGACACGCCGGAAACATCAGGCGACTACGACAACGCCATCGGGCGGGCTATGGATGGCCCGCTGATCAACAAGCCGGATGAAGGGGCCACGAAGCGGATCGCAGGCAGGATCCCCTACTTTGACAACAGCGGGGCGGAATACGTAGGCGGCCAGACGTTTTTTTCTCCGAACCGCCAGATCCCCTCGCCCGGTATGCTGGGGTCTCTGCCTTCGGGCGTGAAGGCCGGTGTGCCCTGGCGGACCCTGCTTTTCCGACCCCAGAGCGGGCATTTCGGCGCAACCGGTCCGGCCGACCATTTGCTTCTCGACCTTTTCTGGATGCCGGTGGTCGAGCCGTATGCGATCAGCGACCGCTTCTCCACAGCCGGAAAAATCAACCTCAATTACCAGATTCTTCCCTTCACCTATATCGAGCGTTCGACCGCACTGCGCGCCCTGCTGAAGAGCGAAAAGGTCACCGCAATTTCAAACGCCAGGGCCGGCAGCTACAAAGGCGGGACACTCACCGACCTTTTCCGCAAGGATATTGATACCGCCCAGACGCTCGGCCAGTTCAAAGCAAAATTCGATGCCGGCCATGTCTTCAAATCCGCCTCGGAAATATGCGATATCCACATCGTGCCCGCCGGGCAGACCTCCTCATCGATGCCAGCCTTCTGGAAGGGCAACGCGCTCACCGGAGACAACACCCGCGAGCGCATTTACACATCCCTGTATCCGCGCCTTACAACGCGGTCGAATACCTATACGGTCCATTTCCGGGCGCAGGCGCTCCGCAAGGCTCCGGGCAGCGCGTCCGGCCTGTGGACGGAGGGCAGGGACCAGGTGGCCGGAGAGTATCGCGGATCGAGCACGATCGAGCGTTTCATCAATGCCGGCAACCCGAAGATCCCGGACTACGCCCACGATCCATCGAAGATTTCCAGCCTGGACACCCTCGACAGGTTTTTCAAATGGCGGACAGTGGAAAACCGGCAGTTTGCGCCGTGAGCCGGCAGCGATGGACACGCTTCATTGATGCTAGGGATGAAACGAATCTCCAGTTGTTGGCCCCCGGGAATGCAATCATAATGTGCTGCGTCATGCGAAACCGGTCTCCGAAAATTGTCATCATTGGTGCGGGCAGCCTGTTCTTCGGGCGGCAGGCCATCTGGGCGCTCAACAACCAACCCGGATTCCGGGGGGCAACGCTGGCGCTTGTGGATACCAATGATGAGCGGCTCGAAAAAATGACCCGGCTGGCCGTTCTGGCGGCCGAGGCGGCGGGCTCGGGGGTCATCGTGGAATCCTCGACCAACTACACTGAGATGCTGCCGGATGCAGACTTCGTGGTTCTGAGTTTTTCAGAGAACAATACGCACTACCGGAGAATCGACTGCCGGATAGCAGCGAAATACGGCGTGCGAATGTGTTCAGGAGACACGATCGGGCCGGGGGGGATATTTCGCGCTGTGCGGGAGTTTCCGCGGATCCTGGAAATCGCGGATTCGATGGCGGAACTCTGCCCGGACGCCTGGATCATCAATTACGTGAATCCCTCGGCGGTCATGGGCATCGGTCTGATGCGCCATTCCCGGGTGAAAAGCTTTGCGCTCTGCGACACCCACCACATGCCGGGCAAATTTGAGAGCTATGCCGACCTGATCGGCCTGGAGGGAGAAGAAAGAAAGCAGTTCCACGCCCGCATCGCGGGTGTGAACCATTTCACCTGGATGCTGGGTGCCGAGGCCGGCGGCCGCGATGTGATGCCGGAAATCCGCGAGGCGTTCCGCGCCGGAAGCACCGGCGAAAAAGACCAGGGGTATGCCAAGGGACGTTTTAATAATTTTATCACCTCGCAACTGGCGGATGTCTTCGGCGCTATTCCAACCTGCACCGGACATACCAAGGAATATCTTCCCTTCTATCAGGGACGCGCCGCAATATCGGAACCCATCGCTCCCCTCGCGGTGTTCGATTCCGACGAGCGCGACAAACGCACAGCCGGGATGTGGGCCGAGGTTGATGATTATCTGGAGGGACGGAAGTCCCTGTCGGAATTTCATGCTGCTGGAAAAGCCGATCACGCCACCGACGTGATCCACACGATGCTCGTCGAGGATGGCCGTCGCTACTTCATCAACCGGTCGAACAACAAATGCACCGAGGGCGGAGGCAGCCCGGTGACGAACCTGCCTCCCGATGCCTTTCTGGAACTTCTCTGCGTGCTGGATAGAAACGGGCCCCGGCCGCTGCCGGTTGGAGCATTTCCCCTGGGGTTGCGCGCTCTGCAGATGCTGATCCTCGACATTCACGAGCTCACGATCGAGGCCATCGTGAAAGAAGACAGGTCACTGCTGGTCCGGGCGCTGGCCATTGATCCGCTTGTGAATTCGATCGCCACGGCCGGGCAGATCATCTCGGAAATCCACAGCGCCGAGTCGGAAATCCTCCCCGCCTGGATCGGGTGCGGTGAGGAAGAACGGCCGGACGCTCCGAAGCCCACGACCCCGGTGCTTGCACCGCAACTTTTTTAGGCCGGATGCAGAGCCTTGAAACATTTCTCTCACGCTGAACCAACAATCCATCCAATATCCTCTCATGAATCCTCCCTTCCTCATTCCCGTAATTGCTCTGCTTGCCGTCACCCCGCTTTCCGCCGAGACGATTTTCAAAGTGGATTTCAGTTCCGGCTCCCCCGGGGCCGATGTTGTCACCGCTGAGAATGCGCTTCCAGAGCCCTACCCCGGCAAGGACCCGACATTTTTTGTCAAAGCGAAGGACGTCACATTCAAGCTTGCTGCCGACGGGGTCCTGCCGGGCCAGTATGCCCTGCTCACCGACTCCGGAGGCACCAACAGCAGCCTCATCCTGCGCTGGGCCGAGGATGCCGAGGACAAGGTGGTTTCCTCGGGCGTTCTGACCGCAACCTGGACGATGAACTTTGTCTCGGGCTCTGCAAGCGATGTGTCATTCCAGTTTCTGCGCCCCGACCTTCCCAAGGAGGCCGGACGCATTGCGCGGATTAATATCAACTCGGAGGGCTCAGTCAAACTTGGCGGATCCACGGAAGCGGGCGCCGCGGGCGATACGCGCATTTCCAAAGGTCTCAGCCTCGGAACCCCCCATACATTTGTCTGGTCTTTGGATTATGCCACCGGCATCCAGACGCTGAAGGTTGATGGGGGAGCCCTGCTGGATTACTCCTCTGCCTCGGGAAAGGATCTGAATTTCTTCAAGGCTCCCGCGATGGCGTTCAAGGTCGAAGTGCGTGGAGACAACGCGGTCGTGGCCTTTGACGATTTTACCATCACGAGGAATTAGTGGCTGACGCGTTCTTCCCCATGCTACCAACTCTTGGAATTGGCCGGACTTTGCGGTTGATCAGGGAGCACGGGCGTCCCGCCCGGTTGGGCACTGACTCTGCAAACGCAAACGGACGTCTTTCGCAGGCGGGCCCCCCGTGCCCCCTGTTTGGTGCCAGCCGCCCTATGGTCGCATTATTTTCTGGAGTTGGCATCACTCCGCCCCGCAGCAGCTGTCGCTCGGGTTTTACGCTTGTCGAGCTACTCGTTGTCATTGCGGTGATCGCCGTTCTCGCAGCCCTGTTGCTGCCCGCGCTAAAAAATGCGCAATCGAGCGCGGGCAACACCCAATGCGTCGCGAATCTCAGGCAGGTTCATATGGCCTACATGCTGGACACCCAGGACCACGATATGAGAATCCCGCGGAGCTACAACGATCAGTCCCGCGGTGACGATTCCTACTCGAACACCTGGATCGAGCATTACCACGAGAGCCTTGGCGGCAATTGGCAGGTTCCGGACGGCGGGGCTCCCGGCGCCAAGGTCGCAGGCTGTCCATTCCACCGCAAACTTAAGGCCAGGGGACCAAACCAGAGGACGTTTTCGATCAACACGGCTTTGACCGACAACGACCGCGTGCGGCCGACCTCCCCCGCTCCCCGGCTTCATTCCTTCGCGCAACCCGGAAAGGCGGCGCTGCTTGCAGATGGTGCCGTCAAGGCCAACGGAAGTTCCTACGGCGCATTCAACAACACCTCGCAACAACCGGACCGGCCACACGGAGGACGCTTCAACATCTTGTTTCTGGATGGCCATGTCGAGGCATGGAACGCCGAGCAGTGGAATGCCGTGAAGACATATGCCGCCAATGGCAGCGACACGCCAGCCACGTTTTTCTGGAAAGGCTTTTAGCGCCGGAGTTCCGGGGTTCCGCACAATCATTTATGAAAATACTACCACTGGTCCTGGCCACGGCCGGCATCGCAGCCCCCCTCGGCGCCGCAACGCATCTCGTTGATGCCAAACCCGGGGCCGCCCCGTTTCAAACCATCCAGGCCGCCCTTGACAAGGCGAAGCCGGGCGACACAGTGCGGGTCGCGGCGGGTGTGTATCGCGAGCGGCTGCGGATCAAAACCGGCGGCACGCCGGAACAGCCGGTCATTCTTGAAGGTGAGGATGGTGCGGTCATCGACGCGAGCAATGACGTTAAGCCCGACTGGCAGCCCGCACCTGATATCGCCACGGGAACGTATCGGGCAAAGGTGGACTTTTTTCCATACACCATAACGGCGGATGGGAAGATCATTACAACCATCGACGAAAAACGCACGGATCCCGCGCTGCCCCATGACGCCCGCGACAACCTGCGCTGGCCGTCAATATTCAAGGGAGGAACCGGCGAGGCGGGCTGGGCCGGCCTCCGCGCGGTTGCACTCTACCTCAAGAAGGAGGGAACCCTGCTCATCAAGTTCCGCAAGAACCTCGATCCCCGCACGATGGAGATCACCCTCTCGCCTCGCGATCCCGCGATCCTTATCACCGGCGGCGTTGGTCACTGTGTGATCCGCGGATTCACGATTCGCAACGCGGCCTACGGCGTTCGCATCGAGGGCGCAAAGGGCGTTGTGGTCGAGAAATGCGTGATCGGGCCGGCCGATTATGGCGTCCACATGGAAGCCGGCACGAGCAAATGCATCATCCGGCACAACGAGATCACGATGGCCCCCTACTCCGGCGCCGACCCGTGGCGCGAAGGAAGCTGGGACAACTGGCAGGCGCACAAGAATGCCGGCTTTTACGATCATTACGCGATCCGTGCCTCCGAGACGAAGGACTGCGAGATCCACGACAATTTCATCCATGATCACTGGGATGGAATCGAGACCGGCTGGCCGGGCAAGCCGGAGGACAACGGAGGCCACAACATTTACAATAATGTCCTGCACACCATCTTTGACGACGGCATGGAGACCTCGGGCGGGCAGGCAAACAACCGCTTTCACAACAATTACATCGAAAATGCACGCATCGCGATCCGCATCAAGAATCCCGACCAGGGGCCGCTCTTCATCTACAGGAATATTTTTGTCGGCAACAAGAGCGACATGGTCATCTGGTCGTCGGGCAAAAGCTTTTCGCCGGCCGAACTCTGGGTATATCAGAACACCTGCACCGCCGACATTGGACTCGGGCAGAATTTCCGCGACGGAAAAGCCGCCACAGCCAACTACCACTTCTTCAACAACCTGTTCTGGTCTCTGAGTTCGACGCAGAAGCGGGATTCCAGCTATCAGGACCCGGACTGGACCTCGGACAACAACGTGTTCGTGGCTGTAACGCTGGAAAACCCCCGCCCGTGGTTCACGGAGTCCGCAAACTATGACGCAGAGAACCGGAGGGGAAAATGGGAGGCAAGCCTCCAGCTCAGCGCGAGGGCCGGGATTGAAAAAAACAGTGTCTGGTCGTCGACCGGTCAGCCGGGATTTGTCGATATTGCGAAACGCAATCTGGCCATCACCAGGGAAAGTCCGGCGTTCGCGGCCGGACGGGACCTTTCGAAGAACGAGAAGCCGCTCCCGGGATGTGAGCCCGGCTATTTCAAAGGTGAGAAGCCGAATGCCGGAGCGCTGCAGGATGGCGAGGCGATGCCGAAACTGCCGGAGCTGCCGCCCTTTAAAGCGCCAGGCCCCTCCCCGGTTGCGACTGCTCGCTGAAAGTCGGGACCTATGCCGGCCGAACTTCCACTGGTATTCGTTCCGGAGGATAGCATCTCCCTGCATGACGGCTCCTTCCCTGTCAGATCTGAACCTCACCCGCCAGTGATCCAACCAGGATTGGCCTCCCCATGAAAACCAACCTTACAAAAACCGAATTGGCTGTCCTGTCGGCACTGATCATCGTTCTCTCGCAAATGGCCCTGAGCGCCGGGCCACGGATTCTGCTCGTGGGTGATTCGACCGTGGCCAACTATAACACCAACAGCACGTCCACCCGCGGCTGGGGGATGATAATCCCCGAATTCTTCTCGACCAATGTGACCTTCAGCAACGCGGCTGTGAGCGGATCGAGCACCAAAACTTTCATCACCAACGGCTACTGGTCGAACGCCATCAAGTTCAACCCCGACTACGTTTTCATCCTTTTCGGCATCAACGACGCGAGCGGCAACACCAACGTCGGCACCAGCCCGACGAGCGAAACGACGAACAGTTTCCGGAACTACCTGCGGCAATACGTGGCGGATTGCGTGACCGCCAACGCGGTGCCCATCCTTGTCACCACCTATGCGCCGCGTGGATTCGTCTACGCCACAAACGCCGGTGTCGTCACCACGAATTTCTACACGAACAACATCTACAAATACCCGGATGCGATGAAGGTGGTCGCCGCCGAGACGAACAACATGCCGGACATTCCGCTCATCGACCTCTTTGCGACATCCACGAAGTTTTACCAGCAGATCGGCCCCGCCGAGTGCGAAAGATTCAACCCGACCCCCGCCGACCGGACCCACTTCAACGAACAGGCCGCAAGGACAATGGCCCGGCTGATCGTCAACGCCATCGCCAGCAGCACCAACATGCACCTCGCCGCTCTTGTTCCTTACCTGAATCTCCCCACAGCAGAGCAATCAGTCCCGGCCGTGGACGCTCTCACTTGGACGAACTCGACTTTCTCGTGCTCCTTCACTCCCATGGAAGGAGTTCAACACCAGCTCCAGACCTCGACGGACCTGTCCTCGTGGACAAATGCGGGAGCCGCATTCACCGGTTACGGCCTGCCCATCTCGAAGGGAGTTGCGGTGCCGCCGGGGACGAACAGCATCTTTACCCGGATCCTTGTGCAACCCTGATTTTTGCGATTCCGTGCCCATACCTGCCGATCAATAGCATCATGAAAACCGTGTCCATCCTCCATGTGCTCGCCGCATCGGCGTGCCTGCTTTTTCTGTCTTCAACCGCCTTGCTGGCGGGCCCCACCATTCTCCTTGTGGGCGACTCGACCGTTGCCACCCAGGCCACTTCGCCCGGTGCCGGTCCTGCGCGCGGATGGGGACAGGTGATCCCGGAATTTTTCAATTCCGACGTGGCGTTCAAAAATGCGGCGTCCAACGGCCGCAGCAGCAAAAGTTTCATCGACGAGGGAAAATGGGCGGCCGCGATCGCGCTCAAGCCCGACTATGTTTTCATCCTCTGGGGAACCAATGACAACAATGCCGACCCCGCACGACACACGGACCCCGACTCGACCTTCCGTGACTACCTGCGGCGATACATTGATGAATCCGTCGCCGCCGGGGCCGTGCCGGTCCTCGTCACACCTTCGGCCATGCGGATGTTCTTGCCAGGCGGAACGATCAAAAACTCGCTGGCTCCCTACGTGGAAGCCATGAAGGAGGTCGCCGCCGAGAAAAAGGTCGCCCTCATCGACCTCAATGCTGCCAGCCTCGCGCTTTACGATCAGTTGGGACCGGAAGAATCGGCCAAACTGGGAGCCACCCCCGAAGATAAAAATCACTTCAACGAGGAAGGCGCCCGGAAGATGTCGAAGTTTATTGTCGATTCAATTCCTGAGTCGGTTCCCGGCCTCAAACCGTTCCTCGCCCCTCCGAAATAGAAGGCCCCGCAAGGTTGTTGACCGTAGCCGTGTTATCCCGCCAAGTCAGCGCATTCGGCCTTTTGATTCACACGGCTGCCATCTCTTGGAAATAAACAGACGATAGGATTCCGGGCAAAACAGGGAGCACAGGCGTCCCCGCCTGTGAAGGACACTCGCCTGCGTTTGCGAAGTCAGCGCCTAAGCGGGCGGGACGCCCATTCTTGTAGGTTCCAAGGTCATGGGAATTATTCACAAATG
>CAZRIL010000024.1:0-7161 GCA_964600115.1 uncultured Chthoniobacter sp.
CAGCCTCATAAGAACCTTGTCCGCCTGATCCGGGCCTTCCTTCTTGTGCGTCAAAGCCACCCGGATCTCGAGCTTCTTGTCGCCGGGAGGCCGCAGGCTCGGTTTACGGCCGACCCCGACCTCGCCGGCCTGCTCTCAAGCCCGGGCATCCAACTCTCCGGCTACCTCTCCGACGAAGAGCTCGCGAATGCATATGCGGGGGCCAGGGCCTTCTGCTTCCCTTCACTTGAGGAAGGGTTCGGGCTTCCGCTGCTCGAGGCGATGACGCTCGGCTGCCCCGTGCTGACCTCGAATGTCTCCTGCCTTCCGGAAATTGCCGGTCCGGCAACGCAGGTGGATCCCTTCTCGGTGGAAGCCATCGCAAAAGGGCTTCAACAGTTGCTGGAACTCACACCGGCGGCCCGCGAGGACCTTGTGGAAAAGGGAAAAGCCTGGGCCGCTAGGTTCTCCTGGCAGACCGCCGCCGCGCAATACCTCAACCTCTACCTCTCCCTCTCCGAATGAAAACTCTGCGTCTTCTGATGGTCAGCGAACCCGGAATCGATGGAGTCTTCGCGGTCGTGGACTCGATAGTCAGGCAGATCCACAGCGGGCACCCCGCGATCTCCGTGGATCTCGCCTACTCGAGCCGCAGGTCGGGACCGGCCCTCCGGAGCCTGATCGCCGAAATCGAAGGCCGGGGCGACAGGACGATCGACCTCAACGTCGGCAATGCGCCCGGACCGGCCGATCTCAAGGCCGCACGGGCCCTGGTGCGTTTCTCCCGGGAGCGCGGACACCACCGCGTGCATGCCCACAGCTCGAAAGCGGGGGCCCTGGCAAGAATCGCCCGTTGCATCACCGGATTCCCGCCGGTTCTCTACAGCCCTCACGCCTACTTCGGAATGCCCCGCCTCGGCGGGCCGAAGGAGACGCTGTTCAATCTGGTGGAGTCCGTGCTCGGGCACGTGGGCACCACGATCAACTGCTCGGAGGACGAACGGGATTTCGCCGCCAACGTCCTCCGCATTCCGCTGAGCCGGCTCTGCGTGGTCCACAACGGCATCGATACCGCCAGATTCGCTCCTCCCGATGCCGCAGGCAAAGCATCGGCCCGCAGCGAGCTGGGCCTGCCGGCCGAAGGAAAAATCCTCATCACCATCGGCCGGGACTCCCTCCAAAAAAATTACGGCCCGCTCTATTCCGCGCTGGACGACCTGCTGCCCTCCGGCGGTTGGTCGTTTGCCCATGCCGGGGCCGGTTCCACTGCCCTGCGGGCGGGCCTTCGCGAAGCGGCCGCAGAGCGATGCTTCAGCTTTGAACACCTGGACGATGTCGTTCCGCTGCTGCAGGCATCCGACGGATTCGTCATGACAAGCCGCTATGAGGGGCTCTCGCTCGCGATGCTCTCCGCTCTGAGCTGCGGGCTCCCGGCCTTCCTGACCGATATGCCGGGATTTCACTTCCTCAAAAATTGCGGCTTCGACGAAATTTCCTGGCTCCCCGATACCGCTTCTCCGGAAAACGTCACAGAACGCTTGAAAACCCTCCTTTCCGGATGGGCCGTCCGGCCGCCGGAAATTCTCACCCGCCAGCGCGATCTCGTGTGCCGGAGGTTTTCCCTGCACGCTCAACTCGAGAAGATGATCGCCCTCTACCCGGCCTGAAGGGCAGGCCCGGCGCTCAAAACGAAAACACCCCGCACAAGGCGGGGTGTTTGCAAAATTTGGAAGCTGGCTGTCGACTTACTTCGCGGACTTTTCCTCGATGTATTTGATGACGTCGCCGACGCTCTGGAGCTTTTCCGCGTCCTCGTCCGGGACTTCAACTCCGAACTCTTCCTCGAAAGCCATGACGAGTTCGACGGTATCGAGTGAGTCGGCTCCGAGATCCTCGATGAAGGAGGCACCTGGGGTGACCTGCTCCGGATTGACGCCGAGTTGCTCGACGATGATATCTTTCACTTTTTCTTCAATGGTTTTTTCGGACATGGCTGGATGTGTTGGTTAGGAGATGCAGTATTGAGCGTCCCGCACTTTGGCAACAAATAATTTTTTTATTCGTCATGTGCGGGTGGCGAAAATTACTTATCGGCAGGGGAGGTCAAGCGTATTTTTTTTGGTGGTGATCCGATTTCTTGTGCCGTCCATCCGAAAGCCTTGCGGGGAAGCCTGTTCGGGCAGTGCGAAAACTTCCTGAATTTCCGGCGGTTACGGGCGTTTGCGGGCAGCCCTATTGCGGGGTGATCGCCTTGGTCGACTGGAATTTTTCCGATCCGGTCGTGTAGGTTTCGACGCGGTAGGTCTCGCCGGCTTTCATTTCCCGGGTGGGAATTTTTTCCTGATACTCGATCCGCTCCTTCGGATTGATGACCACGATGCCCTCCTCGGGCTGGAAAGCGCGGTCGTCGGACCACCGGTCAACAACGATTCCCTTGGAGTCGTAGGTCAGGATATCGATCCGCTGCGTCGTGGGGTATTCCAGGCGTGAGATTTTCTTCGTGTTGTTGCGGATCGTGTAGGTGACGTTCACCTCTCTGCGGTCCTGCAGCGAGAACGACTCCGGATCGATCTCCAGCTTTTCCGTGGTCGGAGGCGTGCGGATCGGCCCGAGGTTCACGGAGGAAAACATGCCGCCGAAGAAGCTCTTGATCTGGGAGGCGGCGCTGCCCTCGGAGTTCCTGTTTTTGGGATACTCGGCGATGGTGTCATTCGGGTCGCTTCCGGCAAACTCCACGTTGAGTGTGCGGACGGCGGAGGCCGGGTTCAGGAAGAACGGGCTGTTCTCATCGGGGGCGGCGATGGCAAATGCGGTCGCCGCATCCACTGGTACCGGCTTGGGCTTCTCCTGGGCCAGGAGCGGGGACAGTCCGGAAGCCAGAAAAATGAGCAGGGCGCGTTTCATGTGAGCAAGTCCCTATCGCACTGTTCGAACGGTTGCAAATCCATTTGCTTCAAATACCATGGAGGACATGCGCCCGATACTTTGCCTTGTTCCCGCCATCCTTGCTGTATTCCCACTCGTCACTTACGCCGGAGAAAAGAAGCCCGCGCCGGTCAGCATCAGGGTTTTTTGCGAGGGCAATGAGAAGGAGGGCGAGTCGTTTGTCACGCCGATCGAACTCACAAACCCTCCGAAAAAAGTTTTTATGCGGAAGGTTCCGGTGGTGACCGAGCGCGACATCAGCTCGTTCTATCCATTTCCGGGTCAGGACGGGATGATCGGCGCCTATTTCCGCCTGGATGCCCACGGAGCCGACAAGCTGGACCAGTTCACAACCGAGGACCGGGGAAAGCTTGCCGTGGTCGTGGTGAACGGACGGGTTGCGGCCGCGATGCGCATCGAACAGCGCGTCAAAGATGGCATCCTTTACGTGCCGGGCGGGATTCTTCCCAACGAGGTCGCCCTGTTGGAAACGAAATATCCCGTCATCGGCCGTGAAGATGAGTTCGGGAAAAAGCCGGTCAAAGAGAAGCCAGAGAAGCAACAATGATTCCGCGCCTGCTCGCGGCACTCCTCGTCGTGTCCGGGGCTGAAGCCGCGCTCTTCGACTTCCCGACAAAGAACCGCGCGCTCCTCGAAGGGCGCCAGCAGGACTTCTACATGTATGTGGAAAGGGATTTTGAAGGCGAAAAAAGCCATCCCTGGGAGGGCGGACAGTTCGGCTTTGTCCGGGGGCCGCAACGGACGCCCCAAGGCGTGGTTTTTGCCACGCTGCATGAAGGAATAGATATCAAGCCGCTGCTCCGCGATCCTTCGGGCGTGCCGCTGGACGACGTGCTGGCCTCGGCGGCCGGACGGGTGGTTCACGTGAGCAAGGAGGCCGGGGCCTCAAACTACGGTCGCTACATCGTCATCGAACACCTGGTCGAAGGATCTCCGATCTACACGCTGTATGCGCATCTGGCCTCCGCGGCGGTCGTTCCCGGTCAAATGGTCCGGCAGGGCGAGGTCATCGGGCGCCTCGGGTTTTCCGGCGCAGGGATCGACCGTGAGCGGGCGCATGTGCATTTCGAGATCGGCATCATGCTCAGCGAAAATATTGAATCCTGGTTCGGGTCACGTTCGGCCGGCGATCCGAACCGGCACGGGCTCTTCAACGGCATGAATCTTTGCGGGACTAACCCGGCAGCCATCCTGATCGCGGCCTCGAAGGATCCCGGTTTTCAACTCACAAAATATCTCGGCGAGATGGAACCGGCCTTCAAGCTCACGGTGCCCAATTCGCCCGACCTGTCGCTGCTGCGCAAATACCGGTGGCTGGTGTCGGCGGGGGAGATCGCCAACCCGCCGGCCTGGACGATCGCATTCACGGCCACCGGGTTCCCGGTTCGAGCGGTCGCATCGCAGGAGCCGTTGACGGAAGCAAAGGTCACCTGGATCAAAGAGACCACCGGCTCCTACTCGCACGCCACGCGCGGGCTTGTGGGTGGCCCGTCAGGAAAGCCCGCACTCACGGATTCCGGGCGGCGGTTTGTCAGCCTTCTTCTTGCTCCACCGGCCTCAGCAGAAACCACCCCGGCCGTGGAGACTTCTGTCCCGAAGAAACGCTGAGCGGGCACGCAAGCCGATCGCGGCTTCCCAGCCCCCGCCAGCCTGTGGTAGTGTCCCGCCCCATGGCACAGGGACTAGACCAACAGGTAGGGAAAAAGGCCTTTGAGATCAATATGGACAGGAGGTTCTATGGAACCTTCGCGGAGATAGGGGCGGGGCAGGAGGTTGCCAGACGGTTTTTTTCTGCCGGAGGAGCTGCTGGAACGATCGCCAAATCGATCTCGGCCTACGACATGACGTTCAGCGATGCGATCTACGGTGCCTGCGGCCGCTACGTCAGCCGCGCACGCCTCGACACCATGCTCACCCACGAAGTCGGACTCCTGATCGAACGGCTTGATGCATCCGTGGGGGCGGACCGCCAGTTTTTTGTTTTTGCAGATACCGTCGCCGCGAGAAGTTTCCGGCGCCATGATGAGTCCCACGGTTGGATGGGGCTCCGCTTCCAGCATGCTCCCCGGGCCCCTTTCAGCGAAATCATCCTCCATGTCCGGATGCTGGATGCCGAGAACCTGCAACAACAGGAGGCGCTTGGAATTTTTGGCGTGAACCTCATTCACAGCGCCTTTCATCTCGAGGGCAAGCCGGAAAGCCTGATCGCCGCTCTCATGGATGATCTATCGCCGGGCCGGATCATTGTGGACATGATCCGGTTCTCGGGGCCGGCGTTTCCCGGTGTGGACAACCGGATCATGAGCCTTCAACTCGTCGTCCAGGGACTGACGAAGGCCACGCTCTTCCGCGCGGACGGCGAGGTCGTGCAGGCGGCGGATGCTTTTTACAAGAAACCCCTCCTTGTCGAACGCGGGAGCTTCCGCCCGGTCACCCACATCACGAACGACATGCTGGACTGCGCGCGCAGGATGTTTGAAATGGAGGAGGAGGTTCAGGGCACCCAGCCGGAGATCCTCATGGAGATCACCATGAAAAACCTGCTCGCCACCGGACACCTCGATCTCCGCGACTTCCTCGACCGGGTGGATATGCTCGGAGCCCTGGGGCGGACTGTGCTGATCTCGAACTACGGCGAGTTCTACCGGCTGGTCAACTACCTCTCGATATACACAGATAAAATGATCGGCCTCCCGCTCGGCATCCCGGGCATGCATGAGATCTTTGAGGAAAAATTCTACGCCGACCTGGACGGCGGCATCCTCGAGGGCCTCGGCCGCCTGTTCAAAAATGGCGTCAAACTTTACGCCTACCCGCGCCTCATGCCGGATGGCGAGATCGTCACCGCCGACAATTTCAAGGTGGAGCCGAATCTCACCCACCTCTACAAGCACCTGCTCCAAAACAAGTTTATCGAAGGCATGAAAGGCTACCACGCGGAATACCTTCCGATCCGCTCGCCGGATGTCCTCGCCCTCATCCGCAAGGGCGACGAATCCTGGAAATCCATGGTTCCCGCCGAAGTCGCGGCCATCATTCAGGACCGACGGCTTTTCGGTTGCGTCTGACGCCCCCGTTTCAGAAATCCGATTTCACGCAACAGGATGGTGGCATTTCAGCACCGAACCTGCCGAGGCCCGAGGATTTTGACGGGCCTATCTCTAGTGAATGGATGATGTTTGTCCTGCAGAACATGTTTTCCCGGTTGACATGATTGCCATTTCCCAATACATACACAACCTATCGCGTGAGCTCACGCGCAACGCTTTGATAAACAATATGAAAAAGACACTTCTTTCCATGTGCGCCATCACGGCAATGGCGATTCCAGCATTTGCTGGCAGCGTCAATTTTGACAATCCCGGATTTGAAGCCGGAGATTCCTCCGGCTGGACGATTCAATCCGGCAATTGGAACACAAACGGACAAACGCTCAATAACACCCACCAGAACGAATCGACTGTCATCACTGGCGCTGGTGCCACGGATGCCAACACACTGGGGGGGCTCCAAACGGTACTCTCTGGAGACAACTCTTTCCGATTGAACAATGCGGCCAATGGCGCCCATTTTTCCACGCTCACACAGTCGGTGACCAACTACGGAAGCTCCAATATGTATTTTGGCTTTGCGGCCGTGTTGGAGAATCCCCTGTCTAACCCACACACTGCGTCAGAGACTCCGAAGTTCAGCTTCAACCTTATTGACGTCACGACGAATACAAGCCTCTACTCGATCAGCTTTGATTCCCGCAATGCCGTTTCTCAAGGTGTGACATGGCACGCAGGATTGAACACCAATCACGATGGCACGGCCACTTGGATGTTCTCCGACTGGAATATCGTTCACATCGACACGAGCACGTTGATCAACCATACCCTCAGCCTCACGGTGATGGCCTATGACTGCGCCTTGGGTGGCCATGGCGGCTACGCCTACATCGATGCTTTCCAACCGGATCCCATCATTCCCAACGCGGGAATTACGGTCAATAACCTCGAAGTTACCCCTGGCGGAGTTGTCAGTGTCGTGGCTGTTCCTGAGACCAGCACATGGGTCATGGGTTTCATTGCCCTTGGTGCCGTGGGCTTCATGGTTCGCCGCGCACGGGTTAGCTGATTGGTCTGATCAAAGTTGACGCAAGCGCGCGGGCAAGCAATCGCTTGCCCGTTTTGCTTTTTTGGAACCGCCTCGGGAATCTCGCCGGTTCTCAGCAGGCTGAAGGCAAACCGGGGG
>CAZRIL010000024.1:7261-49636 GCA_964600115.1 uncultured Chthoniobacter sp.
CGTATTTTCGGCGTAATTCATGCTGGCAGTAGTGACATGAAAAATGTTCGAAGGAGGCATAAATGAGAACCTATGGGGGCAGGCGTTCAGTGTGGATTGGACTGTTGATGACACTGCTCTGGCATTTTAGCCTGCGGGCTTCCGAGCAGGGCACGGTTTTCGCAGGTGCCGATGCGAATTATTCGCTGGGCATGGAAAAGGACGGTCACAAGTGGCAGTGGAATGGAACGAAGGAGGATCTTTTCCAAGGGATGGCTAACCGGGGGGTCCGTGGACTGCGGGTGCGTCTCTGGACGGGTGAAGACGGACAGAATGGAAAATCCTATGCCACGGAGGTGGTGAAGCGCGCACTCAAGGCAGGGCTGGAACCCTATCTCGTCATTTTTCTGAGCGAGGATTGGGCGGACTTGATGAAGCAGCCGCTTCCTGCAATCTGGAAAGATCTGGGCATCGATGCGCGTGCAGTTGCTGTGCGCACCTACTCCAGGGACGTGGTGAAACACTTCCGCCAGATCGGGCTGAAGAGCCACCTCTACGAGATCGGCAATGAAATCGATTACGGCATCTGCGGGGTTTATCCCGGCAAGAGCACAAAGAAATCGCCAGCAAGCCTTGGCACATCATGCTGGCCCGATGCTGCAAAGCTCATCATCGCCAGCCAGCAAGGTGTCAAGGAAGCGGACCCGGAGGCCAGGTTTCTCCTGCACATCGCCCATTGGTGGGATGTGGACTTTTGCATCGGATTTTTCCGCTTCATGATCGACCACGGCGTGCAGGTGGACTATGCGGGCCTCTCGTATTTCCCCTCCTCCAACATCGGCGGATCGCTACAATTCGAGCAATTCGGCGATGTTGTCAGCAGACTCCACAAGGCCATCTCACGACCGGTGATCGTGCCGGAAACCGCCTATCCGGACACTGCGGATTTCAAAGGGCAATTCTCCCGATGGAAAAAGGAAGCCCCCGGGTATCCGTTAACTCCCGACGGGCAGAAGCGGTGGCTCGCCGACTTTTTGGCGTTCTGCGCCCACCACCCCGCGATCGATTCCGTCTATTACTGGAGCCCGGAATGGTGCGGGGAAGGCATGTGGAAGGCCTTTGCCCTCTTCGATGTCGACGGCAATGCCAAGCCAGCCTGGGATTCCTTTGCAATCGGACGGACGAATCCTCCCGTTCCAAAACGGCCGGTCTATTTCGAGATCGATTCCGAACACTTGTATCCCATCCCGCTCGAAGAATCGAAACGGCAAGCCAGGCTGATTCTCGATGAGAAGCTCAAGCAATTCGGCGGAGTCAACACGGATTACATCAAAGCCATCACGGAGACCGGCCTGAGCGTGGACGGTTACCGGGTGAACCTCCGCTCCTCTCTCTCGGGTAATATTGATCTGACCAGGGATGGCAAGGGGCAACCTGCCCAATGGCAGGAGACCCTCGCAAATATCGATGCGTCAAAGGAGAGAGCAGTTCTTTTTGCCCCGGAGGACTTGCCGGCGCTCCTCAAGACGGTTCAGGAATTCGCGGATTCGCGCCGGCTGGAAATGATCGTCCACCCCAAGCCGGCCGGCTCAGCCTTGAAATTTGGCATGAATGTAAAAGCTCCGGAAGCGGCGGCGGTGGCCGAGTAACCTGATCACCCGGCCGGCGGCGTTTCGCTCATGGCTGCAATAAGAGCCGGCAGACCCTCACGGAAAGATGGATAGCCCGGTGCCCAGCCTGTTGCTCTCATCCTGGTATTGAGCACGCGTTTGCTGGTCCAACCACGCTTCCGGTCCGGATTCGGCGGCCCTTCCGGAGGAAGCGGCTTGTTGAGACGACCCGCGATCCATCCATACAGATCACGTTGCCTGACAGGCGAGTCATCGCAGACATTGTACACGCCGGACGGGACAGCGGAATTCGCAAGGAATGCCAGCGCAAGGGCCGCGTCGTCCCGGTGAATCTGGTTTATCCACCTCGAACCACCCGCCTCAAGAACCGCACTGCCTTCGAGGAATTTACGCAGGTAGACGGCGCGGCCGGGGCCGTAGATTCCGGCGAGGCGTGCCACAATACCCCCCGAATCCAATGCCAGTTTTTCGGCCTCGAGAAGGATGCGTCCGGTCTCACGCGATGGCTCTGCGGGCGACTCCTCATCCACCCACTGCCCGTCATCCTGCGCATACACCGACGTGCTTCCTGTGAAAATCACGCGCCGCGGGGCAAGAACATCGAGCAGATTCGACAGCCCGTCGCGGTAAATTTTCCGGTAATCATCAGCACCGCCACGACCGGAACTCGCACAGTGGACGAGGAGATCGGGCAGCCTCCACTCCAAGGGAATCTCAGAAAGAGATCCCGTGATGTCGGCCTTCAAGATTTCGAACGGCTTTCCAGCCAGCCGTGCTGCTGTCGCCGGCGTCGCGCACAATCCCAGAACCCGCGCCCCGGATTCAGAAAACAAAAAGGCTGCGGCCTCCCCAAGGAAGCCGCAGCCGGCAATAACCACCCGCGATGTGCCCAAGATCAGGACACGGGGTTGAAATTAAAGCGGATTTTCATCTTCGCGCGCTTGGCATTGTTCTTTGCTTTGCGGCGCGAGCGTTGGGTCGGGGTTTCAAAGGCGCGCAAACGACGCACCTCATCCATCAACCCCTCGGCATCAAGCTTCGACTTGAGGCGCTTCAAAGCGCGATCAATGGGCTCTCCTTTTCGAACGATTACTTCCGGCATAAATTCACCTACTTTCAAAAAATTGGAAGTGCAGGCTAATCGCGGCTGTTCCCTCCGTCAATGAGGAATGCACCCCGGATGGGGCTGGAGACCGGTAATAGCGGCTGGCATATGGAAATGATAATATATAAGTAATTTATGTTTAATATATTATGTATATATTTCGCCGGGATCCAGAATATTCCCGCCGGATTCCCGATTATGGCGCGGAATTTGCAATAATGGTCTGGCAGTGGAGCAGGCGGCCTGCTCACGTGCAAGGAGGCGATCCTATGGTATTTGCAAAATTCACAACGATTATTGTAGTGGCATTTCTCGGTCTGGCAGCCTGTTCCAAACCGGCCGCACCGAAGCCGGATGTGATTCTTCTGCACAGCGGAAGAATACGGGGAAACGTCTATCCGGCCGACCTGCAGAGCATTTCGCCCCTTCAATATTACCCGTATCTTGCGGGATACATCCGGAAGGTGCGGGAGGAGGCGAAAGCAAACGGTGCCCGCGTCTTTGTCGTCGATCTCGGCGACAGCCTCGGAGGGTCGTTTGCATCGCACGTGACCGGCAGCCGGAATATGACCGCCTTCTTCAATGCGGCCGGCTACGACGCCATTATGCTGAGCAATCTGGACGCAGCGGTCCCGGAGGCCGCGATCCGGGACCTTCAATGCCGGGTTCTCAGCCCGTTCCAAGGGCCGGACAGCTCGTCGCCCATGCCGCCCGCCGGTGCCCGGCTGGAGAAGGACGACACCACATTGTTTTTGCTGTCGAATTTTTACGGAGACACTGAACCCTCCTCCCACCCCGGACGGTTTCCCACCGCTTTCGGCGCTTTCAAGGAAGGTGTCCAACCGGTCCGCGACTATTCGGAGGTTCTCAAATCGCTCGGCCCCCAACCCGGAAATTCCCTCACAGTTTTCGGTTGGATGAAATTCGAACCCACGGACAAGCCGCCGGAACGCCTGCTCGGAAACCTCAGAGAGCTGGGCGTGGATGCAATCCTCGCACACCGGATCTACGGCGGCAGGGAACGCGAAGCCTGGCAGGCAAACGGGTTTGTGGATTGGAGTCCTCCGGTCTCATTGAACATCCTGCGCAACAATGGCGGATTTGCCATCGCCCGGCTGGACCTCGCCCGCTCCGGCCGGGGCTGGAAAGTGCTGAGCCATGAACTCGTGCCGATGACGGCCAACAATACTCCCGCAGATGAAAAAATAGTCGGGACCATCGCAGAATTCTCCGGCGCGATTCAAGCGGCGGACTCCCCGCTCTGCGAGCTGCCCGAACCGGTCAGCGTGAGCCGGATCCTCGAGATTTATATGGGGGCTTTGGCGACAGTTCCCGGCACCGGAGCTGTGGCCTATTCGGAGGAGTCGATCCGCTCGGACTGGAGGCCGGGAACCCTCCGCGCCAGCCAGGTCTTCAACAGTATTCCCTGGAGCACCGGGCTCGTGCAGTTGAAACTCTCCAGCAACCAGCTCCGCACCCTTCTGGATGCCAAAATCCTCAAGATCGCAATGAATACGACAGACGGGGAGCCGGTGACCCTGACCACCTCAAAATTCTTCGGACAACTCATCGCCAAACAACCCGGACTGGAAGGCCTTGCGATCGTGGATTTGCCAGGCACACCGGAATTTGATTTCTTCCTGGCCTATCTGAAGTCAAACCCCGGCGCCATCTCCGCCGGATTGAAGCAGGGCTGGACCTATTCCCAATGAAAGGCGCTGCACTTCCGTCCATGCAGGTGATCAGGATTTCGGCGGGCGCGGTTGTCGTGATCGTCCTGATCCTCGTCCTGGTCGCAATTTTCGGCCGCCAAAAAGAAGACCGGAACCGGATCGCCAGTGTGCACAACCTCCAGCAATGGGGGATCGCCCTCAACCTCTACCTGATCGAAAATGACAACCAGCTTCCGGCGGTTGGAAAATCCCCTGTCACGACCGAACAGACTAAAGCCTGGTTTAACGCGCTCCCGCCGTATCTCTCCGAAAAGCCACTGGCAGAACTTCCACCCGGAGAGCGTCCACGGCCCGGCGTGCCGTCCCTCTGGATCCGTCCGGGCACACGACCGGTGAAAATCTGGGATCCGGAGGTCTTCTATTTCACCTACGGGATGAACCGGAATCTGCAGCCGGTTGAAGGAACCCGCAGCTTCCGCATCAATGAGATCGGCTTCCCCGGCAGCGTTGTTTTTCTGGCCCCGATCCACGGCTATTCGCCCGACGCCGGGCCTGAAGATGTTGTTTTCCCAAAAACCAAGACGGAAGCGGCGCAGATCCTGTTCTGCGACGGTCACGTGCAGCGCGTTCCGCGCTCCAAACTTCTCGATCCGGAAATCCTTTCCGCGGGTGCTGCTGAAAAGGATATCTCCTGGTTTCAGAAATAGTGCGCTCCCGGTCCATGCACTTTTCAACGCGACCCGCCCGGCACCGGAAAAGAAGTTGATCTTGCCTTCGCTGCGTTTACTCTCCGAGTCGTTTCCGGAAAAACATATGGGATTTTTGAAAAATATCGCGCCCGCGCTGCTGCTCGCATCGACGGTCCTCTGCTCTGCGGGAGCAGCGGAAAGCTTCATTATTGTGGACGCCCAGACCGGCCATGTCCTTGGCTCCAAAAACCGTGATGAAAAACTGCCGGTTGCCAGCCTCACCAAAATCGCGACCGCTGTCGTGGTTCTCGACTGGGCGAAGCTGAAGCAGGCCGACCTTTCTCTTCCTGTGGAGATCTCGCAGTCGGCCCTCAATGCCGGCGGCGCCAACCCCGTCGGCCTCCAGGCTGGCGACTCGATCAGCCTCCGCGACCTCATCTACTGCGCGCTCCTGGCCTCGGACAACGTGGCCGCCACCAGCCTCGCCGAATTTGTCGGTTCCCGCCTGCCCAATGCCTCCGGCCTCGACCCGGCCGGCAATTTTGTGTCGCACATGAACGCCCTCGCCCGTTCGCTCGGGATGACAAGAACCCTGTTTCTCAATGCCTCGGGATTTGATGGCGCGGAGTCAAAAACCTATCCCTATTCGACGGCCGAGGACATGGCGCGGCTCACGCGGTATGCCTACGACGTGCAGGGGTTCCCGTTCTACGTTGCCCAGGCATCCCGACAGATCCATGTGTTCCGGAACGGAGCAGAGATGCCGTTTGACATTCAGAACACCAATGAACTGCTCGGGCGTGACGGCATTGACGGGGTTAAGACCGGCCGCACCCGCCGCGCGGGTGACTGCCTGGTCCTCTCGGCTGATCGTGCGCCGGAATCCCGCCGCGAAGGCGAGAAGGTCTTCGTCACTCCCCGCCGGATTATTCTTGTCCTGCTCCGCTCGCCGGACCGCTTTACCGAAGGGTTTTCTCTCATTGAACAAGGCTGGGGGCTTTACGATGCCTGGGCAGCAAACGGCCGGAAAACCTCAAAGTCTGATTCGCTCTGATGCTTTGATGAGCAAAAAGCGCATCGGCATACTGACAAGCGGCGGAGATTGTCCGGGGCTGAATGCTGTTCTGCGTGGTGCCAGCCGCGCGGCGGACAGACTGGGTTGGGAACTCGTCGGGTTCAAAGACGGCTTCGAGGGCCTCCTCCCTCCCGGCGACTTCATGATCCTGGACCGGAGCACGACTGCGGGAATCATGCACCTCGGCGGCACTATCCTCGGAACCGTGAACAAGGGGCACTTTGTGACAAGGTCGACAGCCCGCGGCCAGATTGCGATTCCTGCCGAGATCATCGCTCAGGCGAGGCAGACGTTCGACGCCCTGGGGATCTTTGCGCTTATCGTGATAGGCGGCGACGGCTCGCTGGCAACGGCGCTGCAGTTGCACGAGGAAGGATTCCAGGTCGTCGGCGTGCCGAAGACGATCGACAATGACCTTGAGGCGACGGCCAGGACGTTCGGGTTCGATTCGGCCGTCGCCTGTGTGGCGGATGCCTTGGACCGCCTCCACACCACGGCCACGAGCCACAAGCGGGTGATGGTGCTCGAAGTGATGGGCCGCAATGCGGGATGGATCGCGCTCCATGGCGGTTTGGCTGGCGGTGCAGACGTCATCCTGATTCCGGAAATCCCGTTCGAATTCGAAAAGGTCGCTTCCGAGGTCATGCGCCGGGACCGCGAGGGTGCGAAAAGCACGATGATCGTCGTGGCGGAAGGTGCCTCGCCCAAGGATGGCCGCCAGCGCCGGCACAACACGGCGAGCGGCGAAAACCGCCTCGGCGGGATCGCAGAAATCGTCGGCCGCGAAGTCGGCGAACGGACCGGCAAGGAAGTCAGGACCTGCGTGCTTGGTCACTTGCAGCGCGGCGGAGCCCCGACAACTCTCGATAGGATCCTCGGCACAAGATTCGGCGTCAAGGCGGTGCAGCTCATCGCTGACGGAAAATTCGGCTCCATGGTCAGCTACCAGAACTACGTGACGATGGATGTGCCGATTTCCCATGCGGTCCACAAGCTTCGCCGCGTCAGCCCCGCCTGCCAAATGGTCGAAACCGCACGGGCGGTCGACATTTCCTTCGGAGATTAAATGAACACCTCAACACAAATCAGATCCGCAATCCGGGACATTCCCGATTTTCCCAAGCCCGGAATCCTATTCCGCGACATCGCGCCGGTTCTGGCGGATGCCCGCCTCTTCCGCCTGGCCATCAACGAATTTGCCATCATCTGCCGCGAGGCCAAGGCGGGGAAGATCGCGGGCATCGATGCGCGCGGGTTTCTTTTCGGCGCGACCGTGGCCTACGAGCTGGGGCTTGGATTCGTCCCGGTCCGCAAGAAGGGCAAGCTTCCGTTCCACACGATCACGCAATCCTACGATCTTGAATATGGAAGCTCGGAGGTTCAGATCCATACCGACGCCTTCAGCGAGGGCGATAACGTGGCGCTGATCGACGACCTCCTCGCCACGGGAGGGACCGCAGGAGCGGCCATCAAGCTGATCCACCAGTCCGGCGCCCGCGTCGTCGCAGCCGCATTTTTGATCGAGCTCGCGGAGCTCGGAGGACGCAAGGCGCTCGGCGATGTGCCGGTGACCTCGATTGTCAGCTATCCCTGAGAGCCTGGCGGCGGTTGTTCGGGTTTTCTTGCCGCATACAACGACACGATTCCCAGGCACATCCTGCGAGGCGGCGCACAGTGGAAGCCGCAGGACTCGATGAGAGCGGCCATGCCGGAGCCCCGGGGAAACGCCTCGATTGATTCGCCAAGGTATTCGTAAGCCTCCGCCCGACCGGTCGTCCAGCCTGCGATGCGAGGGAGGATGTGGTGGAGGTAGACCCGGTAGATCTCGCGAAGAGGCCCTCTCGGCGGGAGTGAGAAATCAAGCAATACCAACAGGCCTCCCGGGCGAAGCACACGGTTCATCTCGCCCAGCGCCTTCTCCCACGAGGCCATGTTGCGGAGCCCGAAGGCCACGGTCACGGCATCGAATGTCGCCGCGACAAACGGAAGCGCCAGCCCGTCGGCCTGCACCAGAAACGGGACCGATTTCCGCCGCGCCTGCTCGAGCATCGGAAGACAAAAATCCGCCGCGATCACCTGCGCGGATGGGCATGCCTTCTGCAGTGCAATGGCAAGGTCCCCGCTGCCTGTCGCGAGATCCAGAATGCGTGATGGGCGCGCAGCGGCAAGCAGGCGTGAAACGCGCGAGCGCCAGAGGAAATCCATCCCCCCGCTCAGGAGGTGGTTCGCAAAATCATACCGGCCGGCAATCGACGAGAACGTCTTCTGGACAAACTCCGGATCTTGTTGTGGCAGCGGATGAGGCACGGATATTCCGGAAAAACTGGTGCTCACGAGAGGATTCGAACCTCCAAGGGTTACCCCATACGGTCCTGAGCCGTACGCGTCTGCCAGTTCCGCCACGTGAGCGACGAGCGGGCACTATCTCCCGATCCTCCTGCCAAGTAAACCCGAAAAAAATTGATTCCCTCAGGAATTTAGAGCGAACTCCACGGCATGGACGATTTCGGGAAGCGTGCAGAGGAGGGGATGGATTTCATCCCAGACGATTTTCCCACGGCTCCCGGACCGGCGCTTGTCCTGCTCCTGGGGGCGGTGGTGGTGGGAGCTCTCACTGGGCTCGCGGGTATATTGTTTCTGCTTCTGCTGAGGGAAGGGGACCACCTTCGCAGAACGCTGACCGCCGCGCTGCAGACTTGGCCGCTGTTTTCCGGGTGGCTCACCCTCGCCGCACTGTCGTCCGGGGCGGTCTGCGCCGCTGCATGGATGGTTGAAAAATTTGCTCCGACCGCACGCGGGAGCGGCGTCCCCTATGTGGAAAAAATCCTGCGCGGCGGCGGACAGCCCCGGCATGCGTGGGTGCTTCCTGTGAAATTCGTTGGCGGCTGGCTCGCGCTTTCCGCCGGGCTCGTCCTCGGCCGCGAGGGCCCACTGGTTCAGATGGGCGCTGTGATCGGCGAGAAAGTCGGCCGCTGCTTTTCCGGGCTGAAGGGCGCATGGAAATCCCTTATGGCGGCTGGCGCGGGAGCCGGGCTCGCTTCGGCCTTCAACGCCCCGGTCGGCGGAACTGTTTTTATTCTGGAGGAGGTCTTCCGGAAGGTCACCCCACTCACCTTCACCCTGACCGCCACCGCTGCATCGGTAGCCATCTATCTCCAGCGTGCGGTCTTCCACATGCCCCAGGATTATGCCGTGCCGGTCATCCCCGAAGCGCCTCCCCAGGCCGTATGGGTGTTCTTCCTGTTCGGGACTGCCGTCGGAATATTGGGGGTTCTCTATAACCGCCTGCTTCTCGCCCTGCAGGCTTCCGTTGCCAGGCTGGGTAAAATTCCGGTTCCGCTCCGCGCGGCCATCATCGGGTTTCTGATGGGATCGATCGCATGGTTTGCCCCGAAGTGGGTCGGCGGAGGTGACAATATCACGCAATCCATTCTGGCCAGCAGATCGGAAATCTGGCTGCTGCTCGGCATTGCTGGCCTCCGGTTTTTTCTCGGGCCGCTCTCCTATTCCGCGGGAACGCCCGGCGGCCTATTCGCGCCGATCATCGCGCTGGGTGCGATCGTCGGAGCGGCGACCGGCTCCCTGAATCACGAACTGCTCCCGGAACTCGTCCCCTCTCCACTGGCTTTTGCCGTCGCGGGCATGGCCGCCTTTTTCACCGCAACGATCCGGGCCCCGATCACAGGCATCGTCATCTGCCTGGAGATGACCGGATGCTACTCGCTGTTTTTTCCGATGCTCGCCACCTGCCTCGGCGCCTACATTATCCCGACCCTGCTGAAGGATCAGCCGATCTACGACGCTCTCGCAGCACAGAAAACCTGACCCGGACACGGCTTCCATCTGGCGGAACACGGAATGTATCGCGGTTCCAGGTTGACCGCGCCCCGAACGAAAATCCGGACCGCCTCTGCCCTCAGTTTGAACGGGTCTGGCGCTCCTGGATATCCTGCCCGAGGTCCTTGCTGATTTCCTCGCGGATTTCCTTCTGCTCCGCCCACTTTTTCCTGAGGAACCAGTATTGGGGAACGGGACGGCCGGGTAGGTATTCCTGCAGGGATTCGTTCCGCAATCCCTTCAAAAACCCAGTCACGGCCTTCTTGAAATCCGCTTCCGAGGTCTTGCGGTTGATCCCCCCCTGGAAGTCACGGATATGCCGTTGAAGACGGTGGTTCCGGCTGCCCAGTTCAAAAGCCGACGGCTTCTTCTTGTTCACGTATTCCCAGAAGGCCGCATAATCATCCGTGAATTCTTCAATCCCCTGAACGGTTGCCGCTTCACGCTGGAAAACCGGCCAATTGAGATCCTGCCACTGTTGGATCGTATCGAGTCGGTAGCCGAAACGCCTCACTTCCTTGATGCCGGAGTCCTTGGTCAGCTTGTTCTCCTTTTCCGTCCGGATGTAGCTCGCGATCCCGATGACCTTGCCGGATTTTGTGTGGATGATTGGACTCCCGCTGTTTCCGGGAACAAACGGCGCGTCGACCTCTATCTCATTCGGACCGATTCCGAGGACTTTCCCGCGGAGTTCCGTTGCCACGGAAGCCCCGAGGCTGTTTCCGTAGATCAGAACTTCGTCGCCGATGGAGACCTGCTTCCCCACATCGCTCGCGACTTCGAGGCTGAGCGGGACGCTCGCGGCTTCAAAAGCGACAAGATCATGGTCGATGGCGAGCCGGCCTTTGCCGGGCGCAATCGTATTGCCGGAAAGCCCCTTCATCTGAAGACTCGAGGCCCCGGCGATTACGTGCGCATTCGTGACGAGAAAGTTGGCCCCGTTCATGCGCGCGATGAACCCGCTGCCGGCTCCCTCCTTGGATGAGACGATCAAAAGCGCTTCTTGAAGCCCTTGGGATGAGGGCGCCGGTGCCGGCGTCGCAGTTGGATCCTGCGGGACGGGAGAGGGGGATGGACTCGCAGCCAGCTCCTCCGCATCGAGAGCCAATGGCACGACAAACAGGCATAGAACCAATAACAACCTCCACGGAACCCCTGTTTGAGCCTGCATAAGATTTTGTAATAGTTCGCTCGAATTCCTGTCAAGAAACGGATTCAAGGATTCCGGACCTGTATTTTAGCCTAGCCAACATGGACCCGTTGCGCTTATCGTAATCGGTTCTTCCATTCTCATGAAAACCAAACGATCCACGAAACCTGCCGCCAAACCCGCACCGGAGCGCGGGAAAGTCATGAACGGGGCGGAAATCCTCGTTGAATGCCTTGAACGCGAGGGCGTGGATGTCATTTTTGCCTATCCCGGCGGGTGCTCGATGCCGCTGCACCAGGCGCTGACCAAGACAAAGAAGATCCGCACGATCCTCCCCCGCCATGAGCAGGGCGGCGTGTTTGCGGCCGAAGGCTATGCCCGCGTGACGGGAAAAGCCGGCGTTTGCATGGCCACTTCCGGCCCCGGTGCCACCAACCTTGTAACGGGCATCGCCGATGCCTACATGGACTCCATTCCGCTCGTGGCCATCACCGGCCAGGTCCCCCAGGAGATGATCGGCCGCGGGGCCTTTCAGGAGACCGACGTGTTCGGTGTGACGCTTCCCATGGTGAAGCACAGCTATCTTGTGTGGGACATCAATGAGATCCCCCGCATCGTGAAGGAAGCATTTTACATCGCTCAGTCCGGCAGGCCGGGACCGGTGCTGATTGATATTCCTAAAAATATTCAGATCGCCTCGACCCAGCCGATCTTCCCGAAAACCGTCAACCTCCGCGGTTATAACCCGGACAAGAAGGCCGACGATGTTGCGCTGCACGAGCTGATCGGGCTGATGGAAAATGCGAAGCGGCCGATGATCTACTGCGGTGGCGGAGTGATTTCAGGCTCGGCCTCGGCGGAGCTTCTCGAGTTCGCGGAACGCGCCCAGATCCCGGTGGCGACGACCCTCATGGGCATCGGCTGTTTTCCTGAGACCCATGCCTTGTCCCTCAAATGGCTCGGTATGCACGGCACGGTGTATGCCAATAATGCGGTGAATGAAGCCGACCTTCTCCTCGCCATCGGCGTGAGGTTTGACGACCGCGTGACCGGCAAGGTCGAGAAGTTCTGCGAGCACGGCACGATCGTCCATATCGACATCGACAACTCCGAGATCAACAAGAACAAGCTCGTGCGCCTGCCGATTCTAAGCGATTTGAAATACGCGCTCGGCCGCGTGAACAAGACCCTGGAAAAATCCGGGCTCAAGCGCCTGTCCAAAGGCTACAACCGCTACCCGGACTGGTATGGCCAGATCGCGAAATGGAAAGCCGCGAACCCTCTCACATTCAAGGACACGCCGGATACCATCCAGCCTCAGCACGTGATCCGGGAGCTCTATGACCTCACAAAAGGCGATGCGATCATCACGACGGGCGTGGGCCAGCACCAGATGTGGGCCGGACAGTTCTACGATTTTGTCAAACCCCGCACATTCGTGACATCGGCCGGACTCGGCTCGATGGGATTCGGGTATCCTGCGGCTATGGGCGCGAAGGTGGCCCGGCCGGACAAGGAAGTCATCGACATCGATGGCGACGGTTCCTTCCTCATGAACGTGCAGGAATTGGCGACCGCTCACATCGAGGGCATTGCCGCAAAGGCGATCATTCTCAACAACCAGCATCTCGGCATGGTGGTGCAATGGGAAGACCGCTTCCATGGCGGAAACCGCGGCCATACATTCCTCGGCGACCCGAAGGACCTGAAGCGGATCTACCCTGACTACGTGCAGATCTGCAAAGGATTCGGCGTCACCTGCGAACGCGTGCTCCACAAAAAAGATCTCCGCGCGGCCATCCAGCGCATGCTCGCTTCCAAGGAAGTCTACGTCCTCGATGTGATGACTCCCTACACCGAGCACGTGCTCCCGATGATCCCGTCCGGCAAGACCTACAAGGACATCATCACGGAGTAGTCCGGAAGCCGGCCGCTGCTTATAGACGAGCTGCGCCGGCAGAAGGCGGCTCTCTGATCCTACCCCGCAAAACCGGAGTGAACGCCATTCACCCCCGCTTGATCGCAATCAACCGACATTGCGGGAGATCCCCTGAAGCGAATGATCTGGAAATCGCGACTATCTGATGCGGCCAGTCTTCCGCACAATGTGGGACTGGACGCGGCGCTTGTGGCCGCGACATGGCAGGCGATCGTCTCGCACAGCCTCGGCTCTCCGGACTGTCCGGAGCTGAGGGCCTCATTGTTCTTTGCGGTTTGGGCGATTTATCTGGGCGACCGGATTTGGGATACCTGGCGGGATGATCCGGCCGCTCCGCGCATGATGCGTCATCGCTTCGCCCGGCAATACAGGCCGATCCTTGGACTGCTGGCAGCCGGTAGTCTTCTGCTGGCCACGGTCTTCGCCGTTGTGGCAATGCCGGCAATCCCTGTGCTCACATGGGCAATTCTCGCTCCCGTCGCGGTCCTGTGCATGGGATACTACTTTGTCCGGGCGAGGCTTCCCGGGTGGGAGCACGGGAGGGCTGTGGTGGTGGGAGGCACATTCGCAGCGGGAACCCTGTTGGCGGTGCCGGGCCTCACCGGCGGATTGTTCTGCTGGCTTGCTTTGGCGCTCGGCGCACTTTTTACCGCGAATGTCCGGATCTGTGTCTGGACCGAGAATCGCTCGGTCGGCCGGACCCTGCCGGTTTCTGTGTTCCGTCCGCTCGTTCTTTCCGTGCTGGGATTTACTGTCGCGGCTATCGGCGGACACCGGGATCTGGCACTGACCGGCCTGATATCGCTCGCCGGCATCTGGTTGCTGTTCCGCAGGCGCCAAACGATCAAGCCGGAAAACCTCGCTATGTTGGCCGATACGGCACTTTTTGCTCCACCGCTCGCTATGCTGGCTCTTGGGTTTTTCTGCTAGTTGGAAACCGCCACATAAACCGAGCCGGAGGATTCGCCGCCGCGGATCGGGTTCGGAAAACTCACCGTGTGGGCCTTCACGCTGGCAAAAACTTCTTCCAACCTTGCCCCGAATTCCGTGTCGGGAGATTCATCCGACCACATTGCAAAGACTCCGCCGGGAACCAGGTGCTGACGCAGTTTTTGCAGTCCTTCGATCGTGTAGAAGGCCTCGTGTCGGGCATTAAGCCAATGCTGCGGCGTGTGATCAATGTCGAGCAATATGGCTTGGAATTTCCGTTCGGGCGATGCTCTGTCAAATCCGGCTTCAGAATCACCAGCCCGCTCAAAAAAATCGGCGGCCACAAACCGCGTGCGCGGATCGGAAGAGATTCCGGCCCCGAGCGGAAGCAGGCCCGACTGATGCCACCGGATGACGGGCGGGAGAAAATCCACGATCAGCAACGATTGCACATTGCTGTGCCGTAACGCTGCCGCAGCTGTGTAGCCGAGCCCCAAGCCTCCGACGACGACATCCAACGGCCCGGGCCCGGCCGCGGCCAGCCCAAGATCCGCCAGCGCATCCTCGACCGCATGAAACAGGCTGCTCATCAGGAACTCGCCGTTCAGTATGATTTCATAAACAACCTCGTCATCGAGCATCGGAATCTTGCGCCTCCGCAGCACCAGTTCCCCAAGCTGGGTCGCGGCAAAATCGAGTTCCTCAAAAGATTTAATCATATTTGCGGGCAGTGCCCTCCGGGGTGATGGCTGAGAAGATACCCTGCACCACCTTGGCCATGCGGGCGTAATCCAAATGATCGGCAGTGTCGCCTTCGGAATGGTAGGCCTTGTTTCTATAAAATGCGGTGTCAGTTACCATGAGCGCATTGATTCCCAGAGGCCAGTAGTTCATGTGGTCGGAAAAATCCATACCGGGCAGACTTCTCGGCGCACGGATCGAATAAACCGGCAGGTCCGTTGCTCCCTTCATGCCGGATTTGACCTGCTCAACCCAGTCGCCCTGTTCCGACAGTCCAACCACAGCAATGAAATTGCCCCTGGCCGGATACATGAGATAGAGAGCCGGTGAGGGATAGGACTGCGAACCCCACTCGTCGTTGAAGTATCCGACCATTTCCAGGACGATCACTCCATCGACTTTTTCCCCTGCGAGGCTTTTTGCATGCACGGCGCTTCCCATCGATCCGGTTCTGAAAAAGGGCGGCTCCTCAAGAACATAAGCCACAAGTTCCACCTCCCGGTCCTGCGGGCTCCGGCCGATAAACCGGGCCAGCTCAAGAAGCGCCGCAACCCCGCTGGCATTGTCGTCCGCGCCCGGAGTTGTCCCGCACGAATCATAGTGCGCTCCGACCACTACTTTGGATCCTTTACCTCTTCCGAATCTTGCGATGACATTTCGATAAGCCTGCCCTTGGACTGTGAATGTCTGACTTGTGACAACCGCTCCAGCCTGCCGGAAATGCTGCCCGATGTAATCCGCGCACTTCTCCAGATTTTCCGGATGCGTGTAGTCCCGGGGACCAAGCCGGCTGGATAGCATCTCCACATGTTCCCGCAATTTTGCGGACTCCACGCCTCCTTTCGAGTGCTGGTTTCCACCCGGAACAGGTTGGGCAACCGCCGCCGAGGCAGCAAAAATCAACGAAGCGATGGAAAGGCTGATGCGGACTGCTGATCTGAATGTTTTAGCAGGCATCAGAAGGGGAACAGGATCGTAGCAGCGTGGAATTCCAAAGGAAGACAGGATGGAGCTTGGCGGTTTCCGGCATATGCCCTCACCGGCACAATGGCACAAAGGATCCGATGATGTTTGTTTGCCCGACCTGGCTGGGAAGAAGGATCGATCCGTCTCCGCCTTTGCGCATAACCACGAAGCCCTTCTTGCCATATGGCTTTGCGGATGCGTTCAGCGCTTCCCCACCCGTTGAGGTGTTGGTGAAATTCGCGGATGAAAGCAGAACGGCATTGGTCGGGGATACTTCTAGAACTGCGTAGAGGCGCACGGCAGTTTCATTCATCTGCGGGATCTTACCTGGAGATACGACGACACCGGGAGCGGAGAACATCTTACAGAGATCATTGGTCGTCATGTAGTTGTCTTTGAGAATCTTTACCGACCAGTTTGAAAAGCTTCCACCAGTATCACCCGGCCAGCCAAGAGCGTGATCGCCCGTGCTGACACCATCCAAAGCCATCTGCTGAGTCGCGAGTTGAAGCTGCCTCATGTTGCTCAAAGACTGAGTCATTGTCCCTCTGCCAAGTCCCGAGCCGTTGGTTCCAGGGAGTGCCAATGACCATAAGACAAAAACGATCACGATGCAGACGATGGCCTCCACCAAAGTGATTCCAGCCTGATTCCGAGGGTGCATACGTGGCCCATCGTCTGCTTCCGGAATAGGCGGGTCAAACGGAAAGCGCTTTTACCCAACCGGCCAGTGAACAAACCCCGTGGCATGGGCAGGATGCCCATGCCACCGCTTGTTTCTATCTAAACTTATCCTTCCGCCCGTCTCGGAAAGGCCACTGTCGCCACCGCCGCTGCCACAAGCAGGAGTGCGATAACAAACCATCCGTTGGGACCGCGGGTGTTCGAAAGGCTGAGCTTCAGATTAAGCGGAGATTCTCCATCCACCTGGATGCTGCGGGTGAAGGTGAGGATCTTGCCGCTTTCCGGGATGGTGACATCGATGGCGCCGGGAGCCGGCTCGGCGGCGAGCTGCTGTTCGACGATGCGGCCCGCGATCCCCTTGAGTGCGGTATTCTCCTCCACCGTGTTTCCCATGAGGAGCTGGTCCATCTGCCGGGGATCGAAGTTTGTTCCGCCCTGCAGCAAGCCATTCGCGCTGGCCGCCTGTTCGAGCTGTTCGTTGCGGGCGGTATCGCTGTTCTTGTTGTCGAGATAGATCCTCTGGCGGCGGGTGTTGAGGCCGACGACAGCCTGCTGGGTCTTGAGCGTCTTCAACTGAACGCGGGCATCCTCGTTCGAAGCCTCATCCAGAGCGAACGTGTTCGCCGCCTTGCTGAGGACTTCACCGGCCTGTTGCTGCTCGCCTTTTCGCAGAAGGGAATTGGCCTGGTCGATCAGGGCTGCGGCTTTTTTCGATTCAACGTTCCGGTTGAACGACGCGAGGTCCACATATTCCTTAAGCCCGAAGAGGCCGACGGCCCGTTGCTCCTTGAGGCGCAGAGCTCCCCGGTAATCGGAGATCTCATAGCCGGGCGGAACGATGACCCGCCACGAGACATTCACAAGAGGAACGTTCAGGCTCGGACCGATGAGCTCGATCCCCCAGCGCTGGGCATCAGGCACAGAGTAGACAATGCGGACCTTCGCGGAACGGTCGGCATCGGTATTCGGAGAGACATTCACCAAAAATGCGTCGCCCTCGCGCACGACGCTCACGCTTTCATCGTTGACGAAGGCGCTGAAGATTTGCGCGTCCTTGGGGAGCTTGATCCGCAGGGAGCTCTTTTCAACGACCTCGACAGCCAGTTGGACGGCTGTGAGTGAGGGGCCGAGCGGCGAAAACAACGTGGTGAGATCGCCTTGCGTGACCCGCAGCTTCAGCGCGTCGGCCACGTCGTGCCGGCGGATGTTGACCGCGAGGGGAGCCTCTGGCTCGGCCACGCGGAAGCACATGACGGGAACACTGCGGTCGTTCCGGTCCTGGAGCGTTGCCGGGACCGCGCTCCAGTCCACCCGCTGCCACCCGCGCGGCAGGGTGTTCGCGTCGAGCTCAAGGCGACCGCTACCACGAACCGAGACAAATTGGGTGATCTGCCGGGCTCCATCGAATGCGGGTGTCTGGATCAGCTCCTTGTCCTGCTCACGGGCGGTCTGGCCCTGATACTCGATCTGCACATCGGTCTCTCCGGCGATCCCGCGTTGAAAGCGGATTTCCCAGAGATCGTTTTCATTCGGCACCTTGACCAGGTCGTTCACGGCGGAACCCGATCCGCGGACAGTTTGGGCCTGGCTCTCGCTAAGACCGGGAAGCCTCAAGCGGGCCTGCTTCACGGCCGCATTGTCGACGCGGTAACGGAGGCTCAGGCGGGTCAGACTCTGGCCTTCACGCACTGTCACTTCCTGCAGGGCCTGCACGGTGACCCACGGTTCGAGCGATTCGATCCCGAGGCTCAAATTCCAGTTCTCCTGCAGAAGCCGGAACGCCAGAGTTCCGGCACGATTGTCGGTGCTGGTCCGCGAATCAATCTGGGACACGCCCTCGCGTTTGACGGCATGCAGACGAAGGCCCTTTTCCGGCACAAGGAACAACTCGCCGGTTTGCCGGGTGGCCTCACGCAGCAGCAACCGGGGCACCGGCCAGGAATCCTGGGCCACAGGAGCAGCTCCAACCAGGGTGAGTGCAAAGCTCTGGTCTCCGATGGTGCGTCCGTTGAGTTGCAGGGTGACGACCCGCTTGCCGTCTTCGCTTGCCTCGGTCCATTGGCTGAGCGCGGGGCCGCTGATGGCTTCCACTTCCAACCCGTCGGGCAGAACGAAGCTCAGCTTGAACAGCCCGGAACGCGTGATGGCCACGTTCATGTCAGCGGCCATGACAATGCGGTCGTCGCCGAAGGACAAAACCTGCTTCGTGGCAACCCGCACCTCGGGCGCAACCGCGGCAACCTTCAGCGAAACGCGGCCGCCATCCCGCCCGTATCGAAACGCCTGCTGGAGCAGGGCCAATGGTTGCCCCTCCTTGGATCTCGGAATCAGGCCCGCATCAAAATCCTCGAGGTTTACGGGCGAGAGACCGCGGACATTCTCGGGCTGGGCATCGCCGCCGAAGGCCAGGGCAACCATGCCGACCTCTCCTTCTCCACCGAGAACGCGGATTGGTTCGAGTGCGAGGTCAACGGGAAGATCGGCGGTGCCGAGCTGGGTTTCCACATCGAACTTGAACGTGCCCGACTGCACCGGCGAAAGCTCGACACGAAGCTTGCGGCTCTTGGGATCGAATCTCCAGGCGCTGACAGGCCCGCTGCGCACATCCCCCACGGTGAAACCTTTGGGAACTTCCAACTCGAGCACTGAGACCTGGCCCTGAACGGGACGGATTGTGATCCGGCAGAAGCCGTTCACAACTCCGGGTCCCGGGATGAAGAGGTTCGCCGCCTCCGCAAAGAACTGGGTTTTTTCAGCCGCAGTATCCCGGGTCCGCGTCCGGAGATTAATGACCTGGTTATCGGAAGGGCTGAGGACAAGCGTCGCTCCGCTCTCATTATCCGGAAGACCCGTAACCGGCTGCACACTGACAGCCGATGGCGAGGTGAACTCCCATCCACCCTGGTCAAGCTGCACGGTGACCCGTTGAACGGCTGCGGGACCGGTGACAAAACCCAGCCCTTTACTCAAATCACCCGCCGGCAGTTCAAAGCTTGCGTGGGCACGGAAGGCCCCGGCGCGTTCGAGCGCCACGAAGTAGAGGGTTTGATTCCCTCGCTGGGTTTTTGTCACGCGCAGCCCTTCGTCCCCTTTGAATCCTGTGAGCACAGCCGGCGGGCGAAGCAGAAGGAAGCTATCCCCCACCGCGCCGCGGACCTGGATATCAAACTCGCCGAACAGCCTTCCATCATGGATTTTCCAGGTCTGAACCATCGACTCCGCAGCTTGGCTCTCCTGGGCCTGGACGGGTGCGAGCGGCAGGAGCGACAGCCCGAGAAGGAGAAGCAGGGCAGCCGGAACCGGCTGGACAGGAGGGCGCGGCTTGCGCAGCCACCGGACAAAAGCGGGGAGCATTAAAATCCCTCCCACCCCGAGCGCGATGAGGAGAAAAAAGACCGCAGCCCCTCCGCGCTGGGAAAGAATTCCCGCCGCCAAAAGAGCCGCACCTGCGGGTGCCTGCCAGCCGCCGCGGCCGGAACCCAGGCGGACAGAAAATGCCGCGAAGCCGAGAAGCCCGAGGCCGGCAACCGCTCCCGCAACTCCCCACTTGGAAATCATAGCCTGTCTGGCGCCGACGTTTGACATCTTGATCGTGACGGTCTCACCGGCAGGAACAACAGTGGCGGAATACGTCAGCTTTGCCACGTTGTGCCGGCGATCCCTCGTGGCTGCGGCCGCAAGCTTCAGCGCGGAAAGGACGATGACTCCCGCGATCAGAAATCCCAGCGCAGCCTTCCAGGTCGTGCCGCTTCGGAGCAGGATTCCGGATGCGGCAATGGCGATCAGCAGGATCAACACGCCAGTGGCCGCCCGGTTGGAAAGCCATTCGAATCCGGTCTCTGTCAAAACAGGGGAAGTCAATTGAGCCGTTCCGCCGGTTGGCACAAGGAGCTGGCCCGGATCCCCGGTGACCGTCCACTCGCTGATGACTGTCGGAGACTGGGTTTTTGGTGTGCTCAACATCGGAGAGCGGGCGTGCTTTGCGGTCTGACCCAAACGCAGGACGACCTCGACCGCCTCGTTCGGATTGAGCCTCGGAGGAAGCGGGATGAGAGTCTGGTTTCCGTCAACCCGGGCGTTGACGATCTCCTTGTCCGCGCGGACTTCCCATAATTTTACATCTTCGGGAAGAATGATGCGCAGCGCCTTGCGGCCGCGGGTCTTCACGAAATACCGGGCGTCGGTGACGATCTGGCCATCCCGAGAGATCCGGCTGGAAAGCTTTGCGAAGTCGACCAACTGATCGACTGTCTCGGCCGGCTCATACCATTTGATGTCGATCTCCAAGCCGAACGGGCGCGCCGTGTATTGGTAGACCGCCAGCGATGGCGAACTGCTGAGCAGCCGGAACTCCGCGGGCAGTTCGAGCGGCTCAAGCTTCAGCAAAGCGCCGTCAGCTTTCAGCACTTGGGACTTCACCTGGAGCGGACTCACGACCTGGACATAGCCACGCTCGCCTTGCACGCCGAGCGGCCGGACCTCGCCGGGCTTGATCGTTCCTCCGCGTGCGCTCATCGGTTGCTCGAATGTGACGAGCAGGGTTGCCGCCCCGAGAACCGGCTGGTGCAAAGATACGATGACCTGGTTGCCTTCCCGTCGCCAATCGCGCCGGACATTCTGGCCCACGATGTCGATGTTTCCCACCGCTTCCGGAAGCTCGATCCTCCATTCATTCGCGGGGGCTCCGACCACAAAATAATTGATCAGAATGCTCCCGTAAACCACCCCTTCCTTGAGCGAATAGAGGTGAAAAACATCCGCCTGCACGCTCTGGCCAAGCGCCTCGACATTCAGCGTGGCCGACCAATCGGCTTCGCGCTGCCGGAACGCCTGCTGCAGGCCGGGAACCTGCGAAGGAAAATAGCTCAGCGGCATCTCCACCAGCTTTTCCATCTTGCCGGGCAGAATGCGGAATCCGGGCGTGGAAACAACACCGATGTGGCCGCGGACCGATTTCGCGCCGGGATAGGAAAGCGGTGGCAGGACCCACTCGCCCGCCGCCGCGGCCTGGTTTTTCTCGAGTCTCAAGCGGATCAACTGCCGCCCGTCCACCGCCTTGTTGAAAAGTATCTTCAGCACGCGCGACCCGTTCTTGGCTTCCGTCTCAGCGACGTAATCCGCGACATTTCCACCGCTGGCGGCAACGACCGCATAATCCTCAGGAATCGAGAGCGACCACTCGCGCAGGGGGGCTTCGCGGATGTCGAGCTCGAGATCGGCGGTCATCACGCGATCCGTGTCTCCGAGCTGATAAAGCACGATTTGCGACACACCGACTTCGGGCATGATCTGATTCGCCACAATCCGGAACGCGTAGGTCGCGGAGGGAAAACGGTAGACAAAAACCTGGCGTGCGCTCTTCTCGGCAGCATCGCCGGGAAATTGGGACGGGGCCAGTTGCATCATCCCCGTCACGTCGGAAATCTCGAGCCTCACCGCTCCGTCATTGGCGATCCGCACATATCCCGAATGCCGGACCCCGCCTTCGGGAGTCAGCCGCAGCGCTTCGGCACGCACCGGAAAATTTCCCAGGGGCGATTGGCTCCGGACCACCAGCGACCCGCCCTTCTCAAGCGGCCGGCTGAGCCGGACGTCGAGCACTCGCTGGTTTCCGGCAGGCACAACTTTCCAGCTCAGAACATTTGCCCCCTCGACGCCCAGGATTTCCCCCGGCCCATCGAGCTTGATCTTCACGCCGGGCAGCTTGCCTTGAAGAATCCGGAAATCGATCTGCGAGGTCTGGCGCAACAGCCCGGCCCCCACGCGGATATCGCTCTGCTCGTGGCTCGTGAATGACAGCGTGCCGACTCCCGAATCCCGCGTCTGCCGCCAGCCGACCGAGGCATTGCCATCCGAAGCAAGAAACCCCTTTCGCGAAACCTCATCCGGCACGACGGCCGCATTCGGATCAAAGCTTACTTCCTTCGGAAGCCCCTCGATCGACATGGGAACAACCGCTCCCGCCGGCATGCGGAAATCGAGTGACTTCCACTCTCCGTCGCGCAGCGCCGCTGCAAATCCGAGATCGATCGGGAACACTCCGGGGCGGTCGAAGACCAATTCTGTTTGACCGCCCCTTACCTCGACATGCCAGCCGTCGCCTGATGCGGACTCTGACAGCGCAGCACGGCCTGACAGCAGCGGCATCCTTGCCCCCGCAACACGGATACGGGCCTCCCCACGCAATCGGAAGCTTACGCAGCCGGCAGCTGCGTCGAGCTTTCCTGTAAGCTGCGCACCCACAAGATCGGCATCCGCGACGGCGGCTCCGCGCTGGATCAGCATCACCTCCAGATTCGCATCGCCGGTTCCATAAAATTGCTGTTCTCCATGGGGCTTGGGATCCGGGCCGAGTGGAACGAGACCGTCGGCCTTCGTCACCCGCACGTCGACCGCCTCGCCGGGGACCACTTTGGTTTGTGAGGCAAATCCCACGGCGTCACCCGGGGACAATGTCGGGAGCGCTATCGCACCGGGAATCTTCGGCTTTGCGATCTTCATTTTCGCCACAAGATTCAATTGAGCGGGCCCCGGTTGGCCGTCCTTCAGCAGTGGCCTCAGATCCAGAAAGCGTTTTTCTCCCACCTGACGAACCGCCCAGTCGCGCAAGCCATCCCCTTTCACTTCGATCACATCCCCGCTGCCGTTGAGCCCAAGCGTGATCGTCTCGGGACGTCCCTGAACCACACGGACCACCACTTTCATCTCCGCGGCGATCTCGTCCGCTCCGAGGCGCAGGACATTTTCCGATGTGGCGGAAAAGAAGAGGGGAGATTTCGGCATCACGCCACGGGCCTCCACGACGAGATGCCCATCTCCGGGTGCCAACTGTGCGGAAATGCCGGCCCGGTCCGCACGCATTTCGTTCTGGGAAAATCCCCGTATAGGCAGAAGGCAGAACAGGACGAGAACCATGGCAAGCGCGAGTCCGATTTGCCGGGGAGCATTCCGATCCACGGTTTCCCTGAAGTGCGAGATATTCGGGCAAAGGCCAATACTGTTCACTTTGCTGCTAACGGAGCGCGGGCGTCCCGCCCGCGAACCTGAACGATGGCGGGCAAGATGCCCGCGCTCCTTTCTTAAGTGAACAGCATTGGGGCAAAGGCCAAGGCGATCAATGGATGAGAGGACGGTTTTCATACGATGGTTTTGTTAGCTGGGACGGGATTCCGATGTGTCAGAGATTTGTAAAAAGTTTGTAAGAGTTTAACGCCGCATCCGCTCATACATCCGGATGAGGTCCGCCACCTTGGCCTGGTGGGGATATTTGCTGCGCAAATTCGTGATGACAGGAGCCATCGCATCCAGGTCCACCTGCGTGTCCCCCCGGAGCCGCTCGGCGATCAGCGCAGCCGTGGCGGCCAGTTGCATCGAGGGCGAGGCATTGTCATAAGCAGCCGCCTTCGCATCGTAGGGCATTGTCCACGAACGTTCGACCATCAGTCCGGTCGCCGGATCGCGGAAACGGACGAAGACCTCGCCCAGTTCGCCTTCGCCTTCGGGCAGTGTTTGGACCTGATACACGGCCACTCCGGCCTCCTCCGCAGAAAGCTCTGCGGCTTGGACTTTGTCGTTGCGGAAGTCCTCTTTTTTCAAGAGGTGTTTTTCAAATCCGATCAGGCGATACTGGCCGACCCTCGCCGGATTGAACACAACCTGAACCTTCACGTTCTCCGCCGCAGGGCGCAGGGCTCCGGCAAGCTGCCGAGCGAACCCGGCATCCGCATCCTCGGGCCGGTTCAGAAAATAGTAGCGCCCATCGCCTTTGCGGGTCAGGGCTTCGAGCATCTCGTCGTTCAAGCCGTTGGCTCCCACACCGCAGGCATCGAATGAGACCCCCTGCTGCCGGGTCTTCTCAATCTGGCGGGCCAGTCTCGCAGGATCCGCATTGCCGAGATTTGCCGCACCGTCAGTCAGGAGCACAATCCTGTTCTGCGCCGCGGGAATTTTCTGGTTGAGCGCCTGCTCGGATGCCAGGGCGAGCGCCTGCTCGAGGTTCGTCCCGCCCTCGGATGGCGTGCGTGCCGCAATCTCAACGAGTTTTCCCGCCTGATCACCGGGCACCTGCTCCGCCAGCAGCCGCGGGGTCCGTGCAAATCCGATGAGCGTCACACGGTCGTTGGGTCCAAGCAATGCGGCCAACGTTTTCAGCGCGCGGCGGACGGATGCTGCGCGGTCCTCGCGTTCCATCGAGCCGGACGTATCGAGAAGAATCGTGAGGCGCAGCGGCTGGCCGGCGGCACGTCCGGCCGCTGCCACCTTGAGGGCAATGCGGACCAGATCGCGCTGCTGCACGAACGGATTCGCGCACTGCTCGATCCGGCAGGCGACCTCCTCGCCGGGAGCCGGGGAGGGATCGTTGTAATCGAAGGCATTGTAGAATTCTTCAGCACGGATCCGGTCGGGATCAGGCATTGCCCCCTTTGCCAGCGCATCCTTCGCAAGTTGGAACGACACATCGCTCACATGCAGCGAGAATGTCGAGAACGGCTGTTTGGCGGTTTTGATTTCTGTCTGAAAATTGGGCTGAGAATTTGAGCTTGGTAAAACTTTCGCTGGCGCCTCGTTAGTTGCGACGACCTGAGGAGCAATGACTACTGAGTAGGGCTCAACTTTCACCTCTGAATTTGTAAGCTCAGCCACGTAGTTGAGCGCTTCACGAAGCGAGATATTCTTAAGTGAAAGCGTTACCTTTGCTTCGAAATTTGAGGTGTCCGGCGCTGATCTAAGAACGATGTTGACCCCTTTCCTTGCCGGATCTTTTTCATTAAAATCCTGGGCCGAGGCCCGTTTTTTAATGAATTCCACGACGTCATTTACCGATGCATCCCGGACCTCGATTTGTGGAATTTTGATCTCATCGAGTTTTTGGCTAATTCTTGCGCCGCCGCCAGTATCCGCCTGTGATTTGTTGCCAGTTTTGGAATCGCCCGCATCGAATCTGCGGACAGGTCTTTCCCAGGCTCTGTCCACCAGCAACAGCTGCTTATTGCGAACTTCATTATAGGCCTGCTCCTGGTACTTAACTTTTGCCTCGTTGATCTGCTCGATTCCTTTCCTTGCCTCAGGATTGTCCTGATTTGCATTCAGGGTTTGTTGGTATCGTTTAAGCGCGAGATCATACCGCCCGGAATCCTGGAATCTTTTGGCTTCTTCGAGTAGCCGTGCGGGATCCCTCTGATTCGTATCCTCTCTCGATGCCGATGTAGTTCCCTGGGGTCTACCATCTGAGAGATCCAGACGTTTTGGGACCCCATTGGAATTGCTGTCACTGTCGACTCCAGTCACCCCGAGCATGCCACCCGTAACCGTAGTCGATCCGGTGTAGGTATCAGCGCCTGACAGATTGGATTCGCTCCGTTCCCCCCCCGACTCACCTGCCATATCCTGCAGTTCACGGGCGACCTGAAGCGGAGCTCTCTGACCACTCCTGGCCCCCACCTCGAGCCCGCTGATGAGATCGACCCCCTTGGATTGATTTAAAATGCGATCCTTGTCTGCTCCATCCTTGAAATCGCTCTCCTTCGTCTTCGTTACCTCTATCTGATCCGCGGCACCGCTCGGGCCGCCCGCCTCATCCGCAAACAGCATGGCTTCTTTTTCAACCTGTTTCGCAACGCCTCCCCCTGCGCCCCCTCCGCTTCCTTTAGCCCAGCCGCCGGTGAAGTTGTGTATCACCGCGACCTGCTGGGCACGCTCACCTCCTCGCGCGGCCGCGACATCGCCAGCCAATTCCTCACCAGCCGCAGTTCCACTCCCGTTCCTGAAGACCGGTTGGTCCACCGCCTTTGCGGCCATCGCCATGTCGGGGGCAGGTGTAATGGGAGCCCCATATTGGACAAACCCATCGAATTTCGTGCTACTATCCCGAATCTCCTCCGTTATTGCGGACGACATGACGACAGATTCCGATTTCATCGCCTCCTCCATGACCAATGGCTTCGCTTCCTCCGCAAGCTTGTTCAGTGCCGGCTCCACCGGCTGCAAGGCCGACATGAGTTGTTCGCCGGCTTGCCGCTGAGGAATCCTCTTCTCCATATCTTCTACGATAACTTTGGCTGCAACGTCCGCCTTGGCTTCCTGCGGCAATGCGCGCAACTCATCGGTGGCTGCCATCAACTGGACGGATTCGGAAGCGGGCTCGGCCAACGCCTCGGCTTTCTCAAGCATCGCGACATCTCCTGCCCGAAGGTCTGTGCCAGCGCTCCGCTCACGATTCCTTGCCTTACCGACTTCCGCGCTATCCAAATACTCTTGTTGGGAAAGTTGAGCGGCAGCCTGCGCCATCAGAACCGGCTGCGCCACGGTGGATGGCATCGGTGCCGATGGAGCGGTTGCCGCCACGGTCCCGACGTTGGAGAGCAGTGCGGCAGTCGGCACATTCATCTGAGGCGCAGTGGAAGCTGGAGGAGGTGCCTTCATCCCCCACTCCTCTGAAGCCGCTTTCATGGCATAGGCCACCATCGGTTTTGGTGCAGCCACGGACTCATCAGAGAGAATCGTGCTTTCAGATGCGGTTTGTCCGTCCTGAACGACCACTTGACCAACTCCGGCACGGGTCGAGAAAGCCATATCTGAAACCCCATTGTCTGAGACCATCCTGCCTGTCTCAGTCCCCAAAGCCGTCGAATTCCGACGGGAAGCCTTTTGCAATGACCCGGAGATTGCCGGCAGGCTCAGAGAGGAGAGGAGAGCAAGAATTCCGCCGATCACCAGACAGGCGGCCACCCGCTGCAAAACATGCGGCGACAGCCAGGTGATGGACGGAAAGGCCAGAACCCTGACCTTCTTCACGGGCCTTGCGGGCGGAATGCCGATTGTCTCCAGCAGTTTCTGTCGCCGATCCGGCGATAGTTGGATCTTCGGCATTTCCGGGCGGATGGCCGCCCCTGCCAGTGCATGCACGGCCTCAATCCGGCGCTTGAAGATCGTCAGTTCGGGATTCCCGGCGAGGATTCGCTCCAACTCCGCCGCCTCGAATGCGGAGGTTTCGCCAAGGATCCAGGCGACCACCCGGGCTTCGAGCGCCGGATCGATCCACTCCTGCGGGCCTTCGTTATTTTCGTTCATGGTTTTCATCCCAGGCTCCCGTCAATGCCGGCGTGGCGCAACGCATCGGCCAGCCCCTTGAGCAGGTGGTGCATTTTGTAGCCCACGTTGCTCACGCTGAGGCCGGTCTTCCGGCTGATTTCCTGATATTTAAGATCGTCGTGATATTTGAGCCGGATAAGCGACTGATCATCGGGAGGCAGTTCCGCGATCAGCAGTCTCAGCATCCCGATCGCCTCCAGCCGTCCCAGGGCTTCATCCGGCGGATTGTCGTTCCCCGGCCCGTCGTGCTCCTCGCCAATCGTCTCCCGGGCATTGTCGCGCAGGTGGTTCAGCGCCAGGTTCCGCAGGCTGCGGTAGAGCCAGGCCCGCGGGTTGTCCACCTGGTCCCAAAGTTGGTGCAGCCGCAGGAAAGCCTCCTGAACCAGCTCCTCCGCCACGGCCCGCCGCCCCACCAGCCCGATCGCAAATCCCAGCACAGCGCTCTCCTCACGTTCGAAAAGCGCCGCCAGCGTCTCCCTCTCCGCCGGAACTGGAAAAGCCAAATCCGTCGCGTCGCCGGCCTGCGGGGAACTGGTCAGTGTTTCGGTCATGAGTCGGAGGGAGAGACCACCCTCTACCTTATCAAGACACGCAACTCGAACTTTCCTTAGGAATTATTTCACAATCTCGCATTCCGGAGCCGGAGTGCGTTCGTGATCACCGAGACGGAGCTCAGGCTCATGGCGGCACCGGCCAGGATGGGGCTGAGGAGCAGGCCGAAGAACGGGTAGAGCAATCCTGCCGCCACCGGGATGCCCAGCGCGTTGTAGAGAAAGGCAAAGAACAGGTTCTGCCGGATATTCCGCATGGTGGCGCGGCTCAGGCGGATGGCTTTCGCGATTCCTCGAAGGTCGCCCTTTACGAGAGTAATGCCCGCGCTTTGCATGGCCACATCGGTGCCGGTGCCCATCGCAATGCCGACCTCGGCTTCGCTGAGGGCAGGGGCATCGTTGATCCCGTCGCCCGCCATTGCCACGTGGTTTCCCTCCGCGCGCAGCTTCTTCACCTGCGCGACTTTTCCCGCGGGTTCGATCTCTGCTTCGACCGCATCAAGACCGAGTTGTTTGGCAACCGCAGCGGCGGTGCGGCGGTTGTCTCCGGTGAGCATGACAAGCTTCAGCCCGAGCGCATGGAGTTCCTTGATGGCTTCGGCTGTTGTCCCCTTGATCGGGTCGGCGACAGAAAGGATCCCGGCCGGCTTGCCATCAATGGCAACAAAGACCGCAGTCCTTCCTTCTTCCTGAAGCTTCGCAGCCGACTCTTCGAGCGGCTCCAGGCCGACGATATTTTCGCTCCGCAGGAAGGCCGCTTTTCCGACCAATACCGGACGGCCGTCAACCTTGCCGAGAACGCCCCCCGCCGTTACCGAACGAAAGCCCTCCACGCTCGCAATTCCGAGGCCTTGCGCCTTTGCTCCCTGAACAATCGCGGCTGCAAGCGGGTGCTCGCTGTTCTGTTCCAGTGAGGCGGCGAGCCGCAGGAATTCCCTCGCGTCAAGTCCATCGACAGGCAGAATATCCATGAGTTTCGGTTTTCCCTCAGTCAGTGTGCCGGTCTTGTCCACGACGAGCGTGGTGATTTTTTCCAACCGCTCGAGGGCTTCGGCATTTTTGACGAGAACGCCTTCCTGCGCGCCGCGCCCGACGCCCACCATGATCGACATCGGCGTCGCCAGGCCGAGAGCGCATGGACAGGCAATGATGAGCACCGCAACGGCATTCACAATGGCGTGTGCAAGCTTCGGCTCCGGCCCCAGGCTCATCCAAAGGAGGAAAGTGATCACGGAAACCGACAGCACCACCGGCACGAAGATTCCCGCAACCTTGTCAGCGAGAGCTTGAATCGGCGCACGGCTGCGCTGCGACTCCGCAACCATTTTGACGATCTGCCCGAGCAGGGTGTCGCTGCCAACCCGCTCGGCGCGCATGACAAAACTGCCCGTGCCGTTGACGGTGCCGCCGGTCACCTTGTCGCCTTCGGCCTTCTCCACCGGAAGCGGCTCGCCCGTGATCATCGACTCCTCCACGCTGGAATGCCCTTCGACAAGAACGCCATCAACCGGCACCTTGTCACCAGGAACCACGCGCAACGAGTCGCCGACCTGCACTTGATCCAGCGGGATCTGCTGATCACCACCTGCCGTGATCCGCCGTGCTGTCGGCGGGGCAAGGTCCAGCAACGCCTTGATGGCGCTGCCGGTGCGGCTGCGCGCGCGGAGCTCTAGCACCTGGCCGAGGAGCACGAGCACGATGATCACCGCGGCTGCTTCAAAGTAGACGGGGACATTTCCGCCATGCTGCATCGTGTGCGGAAAAATCCCGGGCACGAGCATCGCGACAGCGCTGAAAAGAAAAGCTGCGCCCACGCCAATGGCGATCAGCGTGAACATGTTCAAGTGGCCTGATAGGACGGAGCGCCAGCCTCGGCGGAAGAATGGCCAGCCCGCCCAGCAAACAACCGGCGTGGACAAAGCGAATTGCATCCAGCGAGATATCGCGCCATCCGCCCAGGACTGGTGCGCAAGCACCGGAACCAAGTGGGCCATTGCCAGGAAAAATACCGGCACCGCAAAGGCCGCGCCGATCCAGAGCCGCCGGCTCATGTCCTGCAGTTCGGCATTCCCCTCGTCATCTGCGCTTGCCGCAGGTGTCATCGGCACGAGTGCCATCCCGCACTTCGGACAGTCGCCGGGCTGTTCTTCCATTACTTCCGGGTGCATCGGGCATGTGTAGACGGGCCTGCCCGCTGCCGGCGCAATCCACCCCGGATTCTGTTCCAACGCCATCCCGCACTTCGGGCAATCCCCCGGCTTGCCGGACTCAACGCCGGGGCACATCGGGCAGAAATATTTCGAGGCGGCGGAAGGTGGAGAGTGTTCGTTGCCGTGATTCGCGTGAGCGCCAGAAGATCCATGACAACAGGAATGCTTTTCTTCCCGGTGCTCCTGAGTGCTGCAACAGTCGCCGGACCCGGATGCCGGTTCTGCTTTGCTGCCACAACAAGAGCTTCGCGCCGGGCCCGAAGGTTCCGCTTCGGCCAAAAACTTTTCCCGGCAATGCCCGCAGCAAAAGTAAAACGTCCGTCCATCGCGGTCAGCGCTGAGCGAGGTCGCTTCATCCACCGTCATTCCGCAAATGGGATCCTTTGTCACAGGCATACAGCTTACACCCACTATCGCAACCCGGCACGGATGAGGCAAGGCGTGGATTATTAGGCGACCGGGCCATGCGGCAGCTTCTCCCGCAAACCCGGTTTGGCGGCCTGCACTTGGTCCGACATATATTCTTATTGACGAATATTCATATATGCGAATATTTACGACCCATGTCACTTGTCCGGATCTACGAATGCCTGTGCGATGAGACGCGCCTGCGGATCATCCAGCTTCTCACCCGCGGGCCGCTGTGCGTGTGCCACCTGCAGAGGGTTCTGGGTATTACGCAGGCCCGCGTTTCTCAGCACCTCTCGTATCTTCGCGAGAGGGGGATGGTCGAAAACCGTCGGGAAGGAACGTGGATGATATACTCGCTGCCGGCGAAGCCATCCGCGGAGCTCGCACGCCACCTGGCCTGCCTGCAGGATTGCTCGGTCTCAGACAAGCGGTTCCGGGATGATCTGAAAAAACTGAAGGCCATCCGCGGGCGCTGCGGTGAGCCGGAAAAACTCCAAACCTCTTGCTCTTGATCACCACGCACAACCCGCCGTTCGAAATCCACCTCGACGGCTCAGGCAGCTCGGCACGAATCATCCTGACCGGGCAACCTGCGAAGTTCACCCCAACCGGAAGGCCCGATGCCCTGCGTCTCGAAACAGCCGTCCGGGAAATTGGAAACCTGGAAGCAAAATTATGAAAACAATAACTGTGTATGACCCTCCGATGTGCTGTTCCACCGGCGTTTGTGGAACCGACGTTGATCCGGAACTGGCGGCATTTGCGGGCTTCTTGGAGAAGATGAGCGCAAAGGCCGGTGTAACCCGCTACAATCTCGGACAGCAACCGCTGCCTTTCGTCGAAAATCCGCTCGTGAAGGGACTGCTTGATAAGGAAGGAGCCGGAGCGCTTCCCGTGGTGATTGTGGATGACGAAATTTTTTGTAAGGGTCGGTATCCGGACGCCGCCGAACAGGCGACGCTGCTGGAAGAATGAGATTCCCAGCCTATCATCCCAGGGCGGAAGACTGCACACGCTACCTGTTCTTTACCGGCAAGGGAGGTGTGGGGAAAACGTCCCTGTCATGCGCGACCGCGCTGAGTCTGGCCGATCAGGGGCGGCGCGTGCTTCTGGTGAGCACGGATCCCGCTTCGAATCTGGAGGAGGTTCTGGAAGCGGAAATCGGACGCCAGCCGGCGCAGATTTCCCGCGGACTGTTTGCGATGAACATCAATCCGGAGGAGGCGGCGGCCGCCTACCGGGAGCGGCTAATCGGACCGGTGCGTGGCATCCTGCCGGAGTCGGTCATCCGGAGCATGGAGGAAAGCCTGTCCGGCTCGTGCACGGTGGAGATCGCTGCCTTCGATGAGTTTTCAGGCTTGATCGCAGGGGATGGCGATGAGTTCGATCATGTCATCTTTGACACGGCACCGACCGGCCATACCCTCCGCCTGATGGGGCTCGCAAAAGCTTGGGATCAATTTCTTGAAACCAGCACGACCGGCGCATCCTGCCTTGGTCCGCTGGCGGGTTTGCAGAAACAGAAGGCGGTTTACGAATCGACCGTCCGGAAGCTCGCGAACGCGGCACTGACAACTATTGTGCTTGTCAGCCGCGCAAGGGTGCCGGCATTGCGGGAGGCGGCGCGGACGGCCAGGGAACTTGGCGAACTCGGAGTCGCCCATCAGGTTCTGGTTTTGAACGGAATATTCCGGACAGAGGATTCCGACAGCACAGCGATTGCGATCCAGGAGCGCGAGGAGCATGCCCTGCAAACCGCTTTGCCGGATTTTCTTCCCACGACCGAAGTTCCGTTACGTGCGGAGAATATTCTCGGATTGGAAGGGCTGCGCCGGCTGCTCTCAGATACTCCCATCTGCGATGCAGCGGCACCTGCCCTCCTCGGCAACCCTGAGGCCGCAGGCAGTATGGAGGAGCTTTTCGAAGAATGGTGCAGTCGGGGACGCGGGGTCATCATGACGATGGGCAAAGGCGGCGTTGGCAAAACCACATTGGCAGCGGCCATCGCTGCGGAGCTGGCCTCGCGCGGATTCAGGGTCCGCCTCTCGACGACCGATCCCGCGGCTCATGTCTCGGCAGCTCTCGGGCAGGAAGTGGAAGGTTTGAGCGTTGGCAGAATAGACCCTGTGGCCGAGACGGAAGCCTATCGCGCAGAGATTCTCGCAAAGGCGGGCACCAACCTTGATGAGGGAGCGCGGGCTTTGCTGGAGGAGGATCTGCGTTCCCCGTGCACAGAAGAGATCGCGGTATTCCGGGCCTTTGCCCGCGAGGTCGCGCTCGGGGAGGAAGGGTTTGTTGTTCTCGATACGGCTCCCACCGGTCATACGCTCCTGCTGCTGGATGCCAGCGAGTCGTTCCACCGTGAGCATTCCCGCCAGACGCGGAGCGGCCCCCCCGATGAAGTGGGATTGCTCCTCCCGCGGCTGCGGGATCCCGCGTTCGTGCAGATCTTGATCGTCACCCTCCCCGAGGCAACCCCGGTCCACGAGGCGGCGGCCTTGCAGGAGGATCTGCGGCGTGCTGGAATCGAGCCCTTCGCGTGGATCATCAACCAAAGCCTTCAGGGCTGTGGCACCACCCATCCCGTGCTGCACCGGCGCGAGGTTGCGGAGATCCGATATATCCGGGAAGTCGCGGAGAATCTCTCCCGCCGCACCTGCCTGATTCCGTGGCAATCCCATGAACCTGTCGGCGCCACGGCGCTGCATCAACTCCTGTTTCCCAACGCCTATGTCTGAGTCCGTCGCCAAACGCATGTCCTTCCTCGACCGCTATCTGACGGTCTGGATCTTCGCCGCCATGGGCGCCGGGATCGTGCTCGGAACTTTTGTCATCCCGGACCCGGGAGCACTCTTCGCGCCGATGACGGTCGGAACAACGAATCTCCCGATTGCCATCGGACTGATCCTGATGATGTATCCTCCGCTCGCAAAAGTCCGCTACAGCGAGATGTCGAAGGTTTTTGCGAACACCCGGATTCTTGCTCTTTCGCTGGTACAGAACTGGATCATCGGCCCCATCCTGATGTTCGTCCTCGCGCTCACTTTTCTGCACGGCCAGCCGGAATATATGACCGGCCTGATCCTGGTCGGCATCGCGCGGTGCATCGCGATGGTCCTTGTCTGGAATGAGCTGGCGAAGGGGAACAACGAGTATGCGGCGGGGCTGGTGGCACTGAACAGCATTGCACAGATCGTATTTTACAGCTTCTACGCGTGGGTGTTCATCACCGTGCTCCCGCCGTTCTTCGGATTGCAGGGAACGGTCGTGCATGTCGGGATCGGTGAGATTTTTCAAAGCGTGATGACGTATCTCGGAATCCCGTTTGCCGCCGGCATTCTGAGCCGTGTCATCCTTGTCCCGTTAAAGGGCGTGGATTGGTATGAGAAAACATTCATCCCTCGCATCTCCCCGCTTACTCTGATCGCGCTCCTCTTCACGATTGTCGTGATGTTCACATTCCAGGGGGAGAAGATCGTAAGGCTGCCGCTTGATGTCCTGCGGATCGCTGTCCCGCTCTGCATCTATTTTGTGATCATGTTTTTTGTCAGCTTCTTCATGGGAAAAAAGCTGGGCGCCGATTACAGCCGGTCCACGACACTGGCATTCACGGCGGCCGGAAACAATTTCGAACTGGCGATCGCGGTGGCGATCGCGGTCTTCGGCATTGGCTCGGGGGCGGCGTTTGCCGCGGTGGTGGGGCCACTGATCGAGGTGCCGGTGCTGATCGGGCTCGTCCATGTGGCACTCTTCTTCCAGAAGAAATTCTTTCCGGTCTCCAGCCCTGCCCCTGCCATGACCGCAGACTCGTCGCTCTGCCGCCCGCCAGTTGATTTATGAAACCAACAGTTCTCATTCTATGCACCGGCAACTCCTGCCGCAGCCACATGGCCGAGGGGATTCTACGCGCCGCCGCAGGCGATCTGCTCGACGTGCGCAGTGCTGGTTCCAAACCGGCCGGCTACGTGCATCCCCTGGCGGTCATGGTGATGCGGGAGATCGGCATCGATATTTCGGCACATACCTCGAAGCACATGAATGGCTTCCTCGATGGAAAGGTGGACATAGTGGTCACGGTCTGCGGAAATGCGGACCAAGCCTGCCCGATGTTTCCCGGGCAGGTGAAGCGGTATCACTGGGGGTTCGAGGATCCCGCTCACGCGACCGGGACGGAGGAGGAGATCCTCAACGAATTCCGCCGCGTGAGGGATAGCATTCGACTCGTCTTCGAGGCGTATGCGGCAGGCCTGCGTGATGCGGCGATTGCGGCGTAGGCCAACAGAAAGAAACCGGGTGCGGCCCCCCGTCTACTTTTTCAGGAGATCCCGGATTTCTTCCAGGAGAAGCTCGGATTTCGGGGGAGCGGCCGGAGCGGCGGGTTCGGCGCGCTTGATTTTGTTCACGACCTTCACGATCGCGAACACGCAGGCGGCGACAATCAGAAATTCGATGGCTGTGTTGATAAAGGCTCCGTAGCCAATGACGGGAGCTCCCGCCTTTTTGGCATCGTCCAAGGTTTTATAGGTTTCTCCGTTGAGGCAGATGAACAGCGAATTAAAATTGATCCCCTTCATCAACGCCCCGATAGGCGGCATGATGACGTCATTCACAAGGCTCGTGACAATTTTCCCGAACGCGGCGCCGATGATCACACCGACCGCCAAATCCACAACACTGCCGCGGGAAATAAACTCCCGGAATTCCTGAGCGATTTTCATAAGGATTTATTTTTGTCTGAGATAGCAGCCACGCATTCGATTTCCACGTCAAATCCGAGCAACTGGGCTCCGAGAGTGGCACGCGCAGGCAGCGAATCGCCGAAGTAGCGCGAGTAAACCTCATTCATCTCCTTGAAGGTCTCAGGTGTGAGATTCGAAAGATAAACCCGGCAGCTCACGACATCGGAGAGCGATGCCCCGGAGGCGGTCAGAACTTTTTTAATATTCTCCAGAACCAGCACTGCCTGCTCGGAAACTGTCCCCCGTTCGATCTTGCCGGTCGCAGGATCGAACGGAGTCATGCCGGAGACAAACACGAACCGTCCCTCGGCGACAACGCCGAGAGAATACGGTCCGATGGCTTTCGGCCCGTCTGGAACGCTGCTAATGAGGGTTTTCATGCTGCGCGTATCCAACGCGAGACCGCCTCGCGACTCAAGCAGAAGATGTCGCTCCCCGGCGATCCATTACAAAACTTTGATGCGGCCGCATCAAAGTTTTGTTGGATTGGGGCGGCCGGGCTTATGGGAAAGGGCAAGGGGATGCTTGACCCGGGTCGGGATATTTGCCGGGAGGGCTGGGAATCTCCGCTACGGGAGGAACCTAGCGGGTGGGACGCTTGCGGTCGGGTTTGCGGGAACGCGACGGTGACCCGGATTTGCGCGGGCCGGAAACTCCCGGGCGAGGTTTGCGGGATTTGGATGCGCCGGGCGGCGGATTTTTCTCGGCCTGGAGGGATTGGAGTTCGCGGGGGGTGATGTGCCGGAAGCTGCCGGGGGGCATGCCATGGTCGTCCACCGAACCGATGCGGGTCCTTTTGAGGCGTTCAACCTCGTAGCCGATATCGTAGAACATGAGGCGGATCTGGCGCTTGATGCCCTGGCGGAGCACGACCCTGACACGGCCCGGTCCGAGAATGTTAACGCGCTCAAAGCGACCGCGTCCGCCTTCGATGAATATCCCCTTGATCAGCTTTGCGGAGTGGGCGGGGTCGAAGGATTTGTCCAAGGTGACCTCGTATTCCTTCTCAATTCCATGCGAGGGATGGGTCAGCTTTTGTGCGAGATCGCCATCGTTGGTGAGCAGGAGGAGCCCCTCGCTGTCCTTGTCGAGGCGTCCGACGTGGAAGAGTGAAGAAAACTCCGGAGGCAGAAGATCGTATATCGTCCGCCGCCCGCGTTCGTCGGATTTTGTGACGACAAAGCCGCGCGGCTTGTGGAAAAGCACATACATCGGCCGGGCGACCCGGATGATGCGTCCGTGGACACGGACATCGTCGCCATCAGCAACGATGGTCGCCAATTTTTCCACACGGCTGCCGTTGATCACGACAGCGCCGGAGGCGATCAGATCTTCACAGGACCGTCTGGACCCGAGGCCCGCAGCGGCAAGAAAGCGGTTCAGCCGCATAGGCGGGGGGGGAGAGGAATTAATCCTCCGGTTTCGTCTTTGGCAGGCCGATCACGCGCTGGCCGTCTTTGAATTGTCCACGTTTTTTCAAAAGTTCGACACGTTCGAACCTTTTTAAAACACTGCGCTTGGCCTGGATGGCGCCTTTGCCTTTCAAACTGGGATGCTGACTCATAAATTGGATGGAGGTGGAGACTGGACCCGACGCCGGGGAAATGCAAACGCTTTCTGGGGGTGATTTGCGGGAACTTTGGCGGCAATTCTCTGCTGGCCTTTTCCGGAGACCTGTGGTGCGATCTTTAAAAGCATCCAATATGTCCGTCCGTTTCCTTCTCAGTTTATTGATGGCAGCCGCCCTGGCGACCGGGTGCGCGACGGGCGGAAAGAAGCCGGTGAAGCCGGCTCCGAGGCCCAGCGACGCAGCTTTCAAGAAGCTGGAGGTGGCAGGCGTGAAGCTCGGGGACGGAAAGGGAGTGCTCCGCAAATTCGGCACCGCGAAGAAGAGCGCGCTATCCGGAGGCGGCCGGGAGGTTTACGAGATCTACAAGCCGAATGCCTACATCAGCATGCTCGTGCTGACATTTCAGGAAGGACGGGTGAAAAAGATGGAGCTCAGGTATTTTAAGGGGCCGACCGAGCACACCTACATGACCGCCGGGGGATGGGAGGGGCTGAGGGATTATCTCACAAAAAGGTTCGGTCCTCCGACAAAGACGGGGGCGGGTGTCGCGCAGCTCACAGACATGCGGGGGCTGAACGCAGGCTATGCGCGTTACAACGGGGAGTGGCTGTTCCCGAAAGCCGAGAAGCGAATCCACTTTATCTCCCTGGCCGACGCCAATGGAGGGGTTGCAGCCATCACCTTCCTTGATACGGGCACACGGAAAACAGCGCCTGCGGGCCAGGCGGCTCCCGCCGCTGCCGGTGGGTTCAATCCGGGATTTTGACGCCGGGTGCAAATTGCTCTTGCCTCGCAGCCCCGATTCCTCTCATCCTGCGCACGGTCGTATTGAAGAAAAGTTGAACACGCATTTATTTATTCGCAAAAGCTGATTCATGCCGCGCATGAATCCAACTTTCCCTGCACCGTGCAGCCCCATGTTCGCGACCGACAGGACACAACCGTCCTCAAACAAACCCCGGAGGCCCTATTAACTTAAAGGATATTCGAATCAACGAACGGATCCGCGCCCGCGAGGTGCGCGTCATCGTCGCGTCAAGCAATGAGCAACTGGGCGTGCTGCGCCTGGACGAGGCCATCCGCAGGGCCCGGAGCATGGGATTGGATCTGGTGGAGATCGCCCCGAATGCCCAGCCGCCGGTTTGCCGGATCGTTGATTTCGGAAAATTCCGCTACGATCTTTCGAAGCAGGAGAAGGACAAGAAGCAGACGACCACGAAGGTCAAGGAGATCAAGTTCCGGGTGAATATCGACGAGCACGACTACCTGACCAAGGTGCGGCATGCGGAGGATTTCCTGGACAAGGGGAACAAAGTGAAAGTCCACCTCCAGTTCCGCGGACGCGAAATGGCGCACCAGGATCTCGGCGTGCTTGTCGTGAAGCGGGTTCGCGAAGACCTCGCAGGGATGGCCCATGTGGACATGGAGCCGAAGCTCGTTGGACGCGCGATCGGAATGACATTGAGCCCGCTGCCGGCCGGCAAGAGGCACAGGAAGTTCAGCAAGCATGGCGAAATCCTCGAACCGGAACCCGAGGACCATGACGATGGCGACAGCGAATAGGAGCCGTCTTTTTCTTTTCGACATCGACGGGACGCTGATCACCTCCGGGGGAGCCGGGGAGTCCGCGCTGATTCAGGCGATGTCATCGAGGTTCGGGGTGGTCGAAGATTTGCAGGGGATCACGCTTGCCGGCGCCACCGATGCCCGGATCGCGGTCGCGCTTCTGAATAAGCACGGGATTGAGCCCTCTCCGCAAAACACAGCAGCGCTCGTGGACAGCTATCTGCATCACCTCAAGGAGAGCATGCCAAAGTATGCCGGACGCGTGCTGCCGGGGATCATACCGCTGCTCGATGCGCTCAAGCAGCGCCCGGAGGCGGTCGTCGCCCTGCTCACTGGCAACATGGTCAAGGGCGCCGAGATCAAACTCAGCCACTACGGGGTCTGGGACTATTTCGAATTCGGGGCCTTCGCAGACGACCACCACGACCGCAATGAGCTCGGAAAATTCGCACAGGCCCGGGCCACCGAAAAACATGGCATATCCTTCCTGCCATCGGAGATCTTTGTCATTGGGGACACCCCGCGGGATATCGAGTGCGGAAAAGCAATCGGTGCAAAAACTGTGGCCATTGCAACCGGCAACTACGACCGCGGGATGCTGGCCGGACATTCCCCGGATTTTCTATTTGAGGATTTTCAGGACACAAATGCCGTTCTGGAAGCGCTCTTTTCCTGAAAAATATCAAAATATATCATTTTTCGCAGTGTGCTTATGGTGAGTTATTTGCATCTTGAAAAACCGTTGTTTTTTCGTGAAACCGTTTGACATTCCGGGTTGGAACAACATCATGCCATGCAAATGAGCTCCCAGAAAAACGAGAGTGCCGATCTCGTGAAAAACTCGGTCCTCTACAAAGAATTTCTCGCCGAGAGGGAGGAAATCCTCCGGCACAAGTGGATTGAAAGCGAAAAAATCGGGCAGGATATTGGATTTGAACGGGCCCTTCTGGACTGGATCGTGAAGTATCGCTCCGCGTGGAGAACCGACCGGTCGCGCCAGGCAAAAGCTTAACAAAACTGATAATCAGCAGCCTTTAATGTGCTCCCGAGAGGGCACGAAGGAGACAAGTTGAAAGAGACAGAACGCATCGAGATGGATGCGGACGCCATCCAGAAGGCGATCCGCCGGATGGCTCATGAAATTATTGAGCGTAACCCAGATTTGGGGACGCTCGTGCTTGCAGGTATTCCGACCCGCGGGGTCGAAGTGGCAAGGCGCCTTGTCGAGCACATTGAAAAGATCGAGGGCAAACGACCATTCCTCGCCACCTTGGACATTTCGATGCATCGCGACGACCTTTCGACGCGCGGGAAAGTGACGGCTCCGGTCCCCACACAGCTTCCGGTGGACCTCGACGGCCGTGCGGTCGTCATGGTCGATGATGTCTTTTTCACAGGCCGGAGCTGCCGGGCAGCCCTGGATGCGCTGGCCTCATTCGGCCGACCTGCCCAAATCCAGCTTGCCGTGCTTGTGGACCGGGGGCACAGGGAGCTTCCGATCCGCGCGGACTACGTCGGAAAAAATCTTCCCACCAGCCGCGTCGAGAAGATCCGGGTGCGGTTTGAAAATCTGGACGGCGTGCCGGATTCCGTGAAGGTGGTGACGCCATGAAAACCTGGACACGCAAAGACCTGATCGGCCTCGACGATCTGAATGCGGAAGAGATCCAATTCCTTCTGGACACGGCAACGGCTTTCAAAGGCGTCGGCGAGAGGAGCCTGAAAAAGGTGCCCGCCCTGCGCGGCAAGACGCTCGTGAATTTTTTTGTGGAGCCGAGCACGCGCACGCGCACATCGTTCGAGATCGCGGCGATGCGCCTGAGCGCGGATGTGGTCAATATCACGGCCACGGCATCGAGCCTGCAGAAAGGCGAGACCCTCAAGGACACGGCGCTGAATCTCCAAGCCCTCCACGCCGACATCATTGTGCTGCGGCACAGCTCTGCCGGTTCGCCGCGCTTTTTGGCCGACCGCCTGGACTCGTGCATCATCAACGCGGGGGACGGCTCGCACGAGCATCCGACCCAGGGGCTGTTGGATATCTTTACGATGAGGCAGAAGCACGGTCGCATTGCGGGGCTGAACGTGCTGGTTGTCGGAGACATCCTTTTCAGCCGGGTCGCGCGATCCAACATCCATGGGCTCGTCAAGCTGGGTGCGAATGTGACGCTCGTCGGCCCGACGACACTTGTTCCATCCGGCTTCGAAAAGCTCGGCGTGCGGGTTGTTCACCGGCTGGATGACGTGCTGGAGGAGGCGGACGTGATCAACCTTCTCCGCATCCAGCACGAGCGCCAGCGGAAGGAATATTTTCCCGGTCTCGGCGAATACATTTCTCTTTTCGGGCTCACCAAGGCCCGCGCTGCGCGACTCAAGCCCGGATGCCTGATCATGCACCCCGGCCCGATCAACCGCGGAGTCGAAATCGACAGCGAAGTCGCCGACGGAACGAGCAGCGTGATCCTTGAGCAGGTGACCAACGGGATCGCTGTCCGCATGGCGGTTCTTTATCTGTGCGCAGGAGGAGCCGGACTTCCGACATGAAAAATCTTCACATTAAAAACGGACGGGTTGTCGATCCTGCAAACCGGCGGGACGAAACCGCCGACGTCTTCGTGGTGGACGGCAGGCTCTCGAACAAACCTCCGTCCGGCAAATGCGATATTCTGGATGCTACGGGCCTGGTTGTTGCGCCGGGCCTGATCGATATCCACGTGCATCTCCGCGAACCCGGCCAGGCCCACAAGGAGACGATCGCCACAGGGACGCGCGCGGCGGCCGCGGGCGGGTTCACCAGCGTGGTCGCCATGCCGAACACCTCGCCGACTGCAGACAGCTCGGCCACGATCGCATGGATTCGCGAGCGCGCAAAGGCCAGCGCCCGCGTGAATGTTTTTTGCACGGGCGCGATTACCAAAGGGCTCGCCGGTGAGGAACTGGCACCGTTCGGGGCGCTCGCAGCAGCGGGGGTTGTCGCCCTCACGGATGATGGGCACTGCGTGCAGAATCACGAGGTGATGCGCCGCGCCGTCGAATACGCACGGATGTTTAATCTGCCTGTGATGGACCATTGCCAGGACTACTCGCTGGTCGGCGACGGGGTCATGCATGAAGGGGAGTGGAGCCTTAGGCTCGGCCTCCCCGGATGGCCGCGGATGGGGGAGGAGATGATCGTGGCGCGGAATGCGATGCTGGCCGACCTCTGCCAGTCGCCGATCCATTGCCAGCACATCAGTTCCGGCGGCAGCGTGCGTATCCTCCGGGAAGCGCGCAAACGCGGAATCCCGATATCCGGCGAGGTCTGCCCGCATCACATTGCCCTGACGGACGCGTCGTTGAGCGGCTTCGATACAAATTTCAAAATGAACCCGCCCCTACGCGCGCAGGAGGATGTGGAGGCGATCCTTGAAGGCATCGCCGACGGCACGCTCACCATCCTCTGCAGCGATCACGCACCTCATGCCTCCTACGAGAAGGAAGTCGAGTTCGACCGCGCCCCTTTCGGCATCACCGGGCTCGAAACCGAGTTCTCCCTGTTTTGCGACATCCTTGTTCACAAGCGGAAAGTGATCTCCCTGGCGCGGCTCATCGAGCTCTACACCCTCGAACCCGCAAAGCTCCTGCGCCTCGACCGCGGAACGCTTTCTGAAGGCGCCCCCGGCGACGTGACGCTGATCGATCCGGGAATGGAATGGGCTTTTGACAAAGGCTCCTCTCAATCGCTCTCACACAACAGTCCATTCGACAAAACGATCATGAAGGGAAGAGCGGTTGCCACGGTCGTCGCCGGGGATCTTGTCTGGCAGGCGGCAAAGTGAGAGCGGAGGCGAATGGCTCC
>CAZRIL010000025.1:0-2035 GCA_964600115.1 uncultured Chthoniobacter sp.
TCTTCCAGTATTGATCCGGATCATGAGTTCCCCAGATCGAGACGCGAGAGACTTGACACCTGAATCCGCGGCGCCGACGGATATTGCCCCATTGGGGCGGCCTGCGGAGAAGCCGGCGCACGAGCGGACCGGGGTCGAGGACGCGGCGCTTGCGGATTGGGAGGCGATCGAGGCGGACGCGGACTTTATTGCCTTGCTCAAATCCAAGGCGGCATTCGTGGCTCCGGCAACGGCATTTTTTGTGGTCTACTACTTCGCCCTGCCGATCGGGGTCGGGTGGTTCCCGAAGCTGATGGAGACGCGGGTCTGGGGGGCTGTGAACGTGGCCTACCTGTTCGCGTTCTCGCAGTTTATCATGGCGTGGATTCTGGCCGCACTTTACGTGATAGTGGCAGCCGGATGGGATACGCGGGCGGCGGCGGTGATCGCGAAGTTCCAGGGCAAGGAGGCCAAATGATTGCGGAAGCCCTATCAGCATCCGGCGACAAGACAGCGCTCGTCATGTTTCTGGCATTCGTCGCGGCGACGCTTGTCATCACCTATTTCAGCGCGCGGAAGTCCACCGGTGCGAGCGCGTATTTCGCGGCCGGACGCCGGATCACCGGATGGCAGAACGGGCTCGCGGTCGCGGGCGACTACATGAGTGCGGCAAGCTTCCTGGGGATCGCGGGCATGATCGCGTTCAACGGATACGACGGGTTCATGTATTCGGTCGGGTTTCTGGTCGCCTATCTGACCGTACTCTTCGTGGTGGCCGAACCGCTGCGGAATGCCGGAAAATACACGATGGCCGACGTGCTGGCCTATCGGTTGAAGCCGCGTCCGGTCCGCGCGGCGGCATCGCTGAGCACACTGACGGTTTCGGTATTTTACATGATCGCCCAGATGGTCGGGGCCGGCACATTGGTCCGGCAACTGATCCCCGGGGTGAGCTATGAAGTGGCGGTCATCGGCGTCGGGATCCTGATGGTCATCTACGTCGTCTTCGGCGGCATGCTCGCGACGACATGGGTCCAGATCATCAAGGCGATCCTCCTGATGAGCGGGAGCGTGTTCCTGAGCATCCTCGTGCTCAACAAATTCGATTTCGATCTCGGGAAATTCTTCAATTCCCTTACTGCGATCACCTCGACCGGAGCAAATGGCGAGACCATCACACGAAACTTTCTGACTCCCGGCCTCCTTTTCAAAAATCCGTGGGACCAGATCTCGCTCGGGATGGCGCTCGTCTTCGGAACCGCCGGACTGCCTCATATTCTCATACGCTTTTACACCGTGCCCGATGCGAAGACCGCGAGGGCGAGCGTCGTGTGGGCGATGATCATCATTGGCCTCTTCTACATCATGACGACGTTCTTCGGCTTCGGGGCGGCAAGCCTGCTCGGGCCGGACTACCTGAAAGCCCACGGCGGCACAAACATGGCTGCTCCCCAGCTCGCTCACGAACTCGGTGGCGAGATCTTCTTTGCCTTCATCAGCGCGGTCGCGTTTGCCACGATCCTCGCAGTCGTCGCCGGGCTCACGATCAGCGCGAGCACGAGCTTTGCGCACGACTTTTACACGAACGTCCTCCACCACGGGAAGGAACACCGTCCGGGGGAAGAGGTGAAAGTCGCCCGGATCACGGCGTTCGTCGTCGGGGCCGCCGCGATCGGAATCGCTATTCTGCTCGGACCCTCGGTCAACGTCGCGTTCCTCGTCGGGCTCGCCTTCGCGGTTGCCGCGAGCGCGAACCTGCCGGTCATCGTATTCTCGATTTTCTGGAAGCGCTTCACGACTACCGGGGCCGTAAGCGGATTGCTCGTAGGACTGGTCTCCAGCATCGTGCTCATCCTGGTGAGTCCGGATTTTATGAAGGATGCGTGGTTTCCGCTGAAAAACCCGGCGATCGTGAGTATTCCGCTCGGCTTTCTGGGCGCCTTCCTCGGCACCTTCCTGTCGCGCGAGCCCTCCGCTGAAAAACTCTTCGCCGAACTCAAAGTCCGCGGCAACACCGGCCTCGGGGCTGAGAAAGCCTCAAGTCATTGAGGCTTTT